>NZ_JBHVWZ010000041.1:62908-66336 GCF_042881985.1 Streptomyces sp. NPDC058246
CGCGGGGCGGGCCCGGCCCGCGCCCCCCCCCGGGGGGGGGTTTGGGGGGGTGTTGGCCCCCCCACACCCCCCCCCCTCACCCCCCCCCGACCACGTTCAGGGGGCGGGCCGCTGGGGGCGCCCCCCCCCACTTCTGTGCCGGAACGGATCCGTTCCGCGCGGGCTTCTCAGACTCCGACCGCGACCGAACGGGCGACGGTGTCCTTCTTCAGCCAGCTGAGGACCTGGTCCGCGGCCTTGCGTGCGGTGGTCATGCAGACACCGACGCCCACGCCGTCGTACAGGGCGCCGCAGACCGCGAGTCCGGGCTGGGCCGCCACCGCCTCACGGATCCGCTGCACCCGGTCCAGATGGCCGACGGTGTACTGCGGCAGGGCGTCGTCCCAGCGGCTCACCCGGCTCGCCACCGGGACGCCGGTCACGCCGGTCGCCTCGGCGAGCTCGGCCGCCGCCAGCGCGACGAGATCGGCGTCGTCGCGCAGCAGCAGCTGCTCCTCGCCGAATCGCCCGAGCGAGCAGCGGACGATTTCCACCTGGCCCGCCAGGTGCGGCCACTTCACGGTCGTGAAGGTGACCTCCTTGACCGCCTTCCCCTCCACCGCGGGCACCCGGTAGGCGGCGTATCCCCGGCCGGAGAGCCCGCCGGGGAACGCCGCGCGGGGATAGGCGAGCGTGACCATCGCCACGCTCGAGTACGGGACTTCGGCGAGCGCCGAGACGGCGGAGGCGGTCCCGGGGACCCCGGCGAGCAGGCTGCTCGCGGGACCGGCCGGAACGGCGACGATGACGGCGTCCGCGTCGATGTGCTCGGGGTCGGTGACCGGCCCCACGGTCAGCCGCCAGCCGCCCGCGCTCCGCGCGAGTTCCCTGACGGGGGCCCCGGTGCGCACGGACGCGTCCGGCGCGGCGGCCAGCACCTCCCGTACGAGCGTGGGGGGCAGCGAACCGAATCCGCCCTCGAGGGTGGCGACGCTCACGGGCGGCGGCTTCTCCCCCTCCGCGAGCTGAGGCGTCAGCGAGCCCGCCGCGTCCGCGAGCGAGACGTGCCCGCGGGACGCCTTGGCCAGCGGGGTCAGCGTGGCCTCGAACGACAGGTCCTCGGCACGGCCGGAGAACACCCCGGCGAGGAACGGGTCGACGAGGCGGTCCACCACCTCCTGGCCGAGCCGCCCCCCGACGTACGCCGCGACCGAGACGTCGCCGTCCCGGTCGAACGAGGGCAGCGCGAGGTCCTGCCGTGCCCGCTCGAGCCCCGCGGCGGACAGCACGCCGGACTTGGCGAGGCCGTCCATGTCGCAGGGCACGCCCATGAACTGGCGGTCGGGCTGCTGCCGGATCTCGTCCCTGGTCCAGATCGCCGACGCGGTGACGCCCGCCGACATGATCCGGTCGCCGAGCCCGGCATCCTTGATCAGCCCGGTGGTCTTGCGGCGGTTGGCGTACAGCGACTCGGCGCCCTCGTCGACCGCGACACCCGCCACCTCGGAGACCGACAGCTTCCCGCCGATCCGGGACGACCCCTCCAGGAGCGTCACCCGGACCGGCTCGTTCCGCAGATAGAAGGCGGCCGCCAGTCCAGCGATACCACCGCCGACGATGACCACATGGGGCTTTCCGCTCGCCTGATCCCGTTCGCTGCCAGCCATTCCACCAGCTCCTTCATGGTTACGGTGTCGTAGAGCCCGCCTCGGCGCCGACCACCGGCGCCGAGAAAGGCGTTGGCAGTCTGGCCGGGAGCCCCGGAACCCCGGTCGAGCGCGGCTGGACCCCCGGACGGGCCCTAGGGGCGGCGGGTGGTGCCGAACCAGCGGTCGAGGGCCTGGGTGAGGTCGTCGGTGGTGCCGGGGGAGGTCCAGGCGACGTAGCCGTCGGGTCGTATGAGGACGGCGTCCGGGGTGGGGGCTGTGTCCGGTGCGGGGGCTGCGTGCGGGGTGGGGTCGGGGTGGGTGGTCCAGGTTGCGGTGACGATGTCGATCCGGTCGGTGAGGTCTTCGGCGGGTCGTGCCAGTGTGTGGTCCGTGGTGATGAGCAGGCCGTGTGCGGTGTGCAGGAGGTCGGCGACGCGGGTGCGGGTGCCGTCGTGCAGGGTGAGTTCGCGGTCGGGCGGCATGCGCCGGCCGAGCAGGGGGTGGTCGCCCTTGCCCAGGTCGTAGCGGATGCCCAGGCCGCTCAGCATTCCCGCCAGGTGCCCGGCGGCGTCCTTGTGGGAGACCAGCTCGGCCATGACGGCGCGGACCGGGTCCATGTCCTCGCCGGTGAGCCGCAGCTCGATCGCCGCGCGGGCGTTGCGCGCCAACTGCTCCCCGATGGGGTGGCGTTCGGCGTGGTAGGTGTCGAGCAGGCCCTCGGGCGCCCAGCCCTTGACCGTCGCGGCGAGCTTCCAGCCGAGGTTCACGGCGTCCTGGACGCCCACGCTCAGTCCTTGTGCCATGGCCGGGGGCTGCACGTGCGCGGCGTCGCCGGCCAGGAACACCCGGCCGCGCCGGTACTCGGCGGCGGCCCGTGAGGCGTCGGTGAAGCAGCTGATCCAGCGGCACTGCCCGTGGTGGATGGACTCGCCGGTGAGCCGCTGCCAGGCGTCGGCGAGGTCGGGGTAGGTGAGGGAGCCGCGATCGCGCGGCGGCGTCCCGGCCTCGTGGACGACGACCCGGGTGACGCCGTTCTCCAGGTCCATCGCCATGACCATGCTGCCGCCCGGCAGGTTCTCGCCGATGCGCCGCTTACGAGTGTCGATCCCGGTGACGTCGGCGGTGAAGAAGCCGCGCCGTCCGTCGGAGCCGGGGAAACCGATCCCGGCCAGCTTGCGGACGGAACTCCGCCCGCCGTCGCAGCCGATCAGGTAGCCGGCGGTGTCCTCACCCGGGCCGTCGGGGCCGTCGAGGGCCACCACGACGCCGTCCGGCCTCTCGTGGAAGCCGGTCACCTCGTAGCCGCGCAGGATCGGCACGCCGAGCTCGGTCACCCAGCCTTCCAGCATCCGCTCGGTGCGGAACTGGGAGATCCCCCGGTGCCCGTAGTGGTCCTCCGCCAGCATGCCGAGGTCGATCGGCACCCCGCCGAAGTGGCTGTCCGCGGGTTCGGTCTCGCCGAGCCGGCCGAGCAGGCCCCGCTGGTCGAAGCACTCGGCGGTGCGTTTGGTGAAGCTCGCGCCGCGCGACTCACGCGGCGGGGTGGCGAGCCTCTCGTAGACGACGACGTCCACGCCGCCGAGCTTGAGTTCGCCTGCGGTCATCAGCCCGACCGGGCCCGCTCCGACGACGATTACATCCCTGGACATGTGTGCGCTCCTCTTCGGTCGATGCCGCCGGTCACCGGCCGGCGGTCTGGGGGACGCGGGTGGTGCCGAACCAGCGGTCGAGGGCCTGGGTGAGGTCGTCGGTGGTGCCGGGGGAGGTCCAGGCGACGTAGCCGTCGGGTCGTATGAGGAC
>NZ_JBHVWZ010000041.1:66435-78861 GCF_042881985.1 Streptomyces sp. NPDC058246
CGGCGTCCGGGGTGGGGGCTGTGTCCGGTGTGGTGTCTGCGTGCGGGGTGGGGTCGGGGTGGGTGGTCCAGGTTGCGGTGACGATGTCGATCCGGTCGGTGAGGTCTTCGGCGGGTCGTGTCAGTGTGTGGTCCGTGGTGATGAGCAGGCCGTGTGCGGTGTGCAGGAGGTCGGCGACGCGGGTGCGGGTGCCGTCGGGCAGGGTGAGTTCGCGGTCGGGCGGCATGCGCCGGCCGAGCAGGGGGTGGTCGCCCTTGCCCAGGTCGTAGCGGATGCCCAGGCCGCTCACGATCCCGGCGACCTGCTCCGCCGCGTCCTTGTGGGCCAGCAACTCGCCCACGACCTCGCGGACCGGGTCCATGGCGGCCTCGCCGAGGTAGATCTTCGACGCCGCCTGGGCGTTGCGGATCAACTCCCGCCCGACGGGGTGGCGTTCGGCGTGGTAGGTGTCGAGCAGGCCCTCGGGCGCCCAGCCCTTGACGGTTGCCGCGAGCTTCCAGCCGAGGTTCGCGGCGTCCTGGAGTCCGGCGCTGAGTCCCCACGCGGCCAGCGGCGGGATCTCGTGCGCGGCGTCGCCCGCCAGGAGCACCCGGCCGCGCCGGTACTCCTCGGCCAGAGCGGCGGAGTTGCCGCAGGCCCACAGCCACTGGGGCTCCGCGTGGTCGATGGACTCACCGGTGAGCCGCCGCCAGGCGTCGGCGACCTGCGCGAACGTCAGCGCTCCCGGGTCCGGACGGGCGGGCAGCGCCAGGTCGTGGATGACGACGCGGAAGCGGCCCTCGCCCAGCGGAGTGCACACCACCATGCTGCCGCCGGGAAGACGCTCGCCGATGGGCCGGGGGCGCAGGGCGACGCCGGTGATCTCCGCGGTGTACATGCCCCGGGTGGCCTCCCAGCCCGGAGCCGGGATTCCGGCCAGCGCGCGGACGGTGCTTCCCGCGCCGTCGCAGCCGACCAGATACGCGGCGGTCTCCTCGCCGGGGCCGTCGGGGCCGGCGAAGGAGACCACGACGCCCTCGGGTGTCTCGCGGAGTCCGGTCACCTCGTGGCCGCGGCGCACCGGGACGCCGAGCTCGGCCAGCCAGCCGCCCAGCGCCTCCTCGGTCCTGGCCTGGGACAGGCCCAGCACTCCACTGTGGTCCTCGTCGAGCATGCCGAGGTCGAAGCGGACCCCGCCGAAGTGTCCCATCGGGCCCCACCGGAACTCGCCCAGCCGGGGGAGCAGTCCGCGCTGACCCAGCGACTCGGCGGCCCTCCGGTTGAAGCCGAGGGCACGGGATTCCCCGCTCGGGGCGGGCAGCTTGTCGTAGACGACCACGTCCACCCCGCCCAGGCGGAGTTCTCCGGCCAGCATCAGGCCGACAGGCCCGGCACCGACCACTATGACGTCCGTAGTTTTCATATTCAGGCCCTCTGCGCTGAGGCAATAGTTGGCCAGCGTGAAGCTACCCAGCGCCATGTTCGACCGCAATGAGTTGAATGCGCGCGCGCCGGTCGGGCGTTCGACCGCGGATTCAGCGTGCTTGAACGCGGTTTTTGAACGCTTTGAATGCGGAGGCCGAATGGCAATGTAGGAGGTGCCTCCGGCTTTTGCCTCTTACTACCGTGAATGCATAAGTAATTCGGCGCGCCTCAGGCGGAACGCCATCACGAAGGGAAACGACGTGCCGGTCGAGAAGATCGCGCTCATCACGGGAGCCAACAAGGGCATCGGGTTCGCCATCGCGCGGCAGCTCGGTGAGCAGGGCGTCGTCGTCATCGTCGGCGCGCGGGACGAGGTGCTCGGCAAGCAGTCCGCCGACGCGCTGGCCGGCGACGGCGTCACGGCGGTGCCGCTCCGGCTCGACGTGACGGACCCGGCGTCCGTGGCCGAGGCCGCCCGCGAGATCGAGGGGCGGTACGGACGCCTGGACATCCTGGTGAACAATGCCGGCGTCGCGGGCGGCTTCACCGGGACGCCCGGCGAGGCGACCGCCGCCGACCTGCGGGAGGTCTACGAGACGAACGTCTTCGGCGTGGTCACCGTGACCCACGCGATGCTGCCGCTGCTGCGGCGCTCTCCGGCCGGCCGCGTCGTCAACCTGTCCAGCCATGTGGGGTCGCTGACCCTGAACTCGGATCCGGGTTCCCCGCTGGCGGGCGTCAACATGATCGCCTACCAGTCCTCGAAGACAGCGCTGAACGCGGTCACGGTCGCGTACGCGAAGGAGCTGCGAGGGACCCCGATCAAGGTCAACGCCGCCCTCCCCGGAGTGGTGGCCACCGACATCAACCACCACCGCGGTCACCGGACACCCGCCGAAGGAGCGGTGATCGCGGTCCGGCTCGCCCTGCTGGACGAGGCCGGCCCGTCGGGCGAGTGCCTGGCGGATGACGGACCCGTTCCGTGGTAGCGCGGAACGTCGCGAACGAAGGATCGTCACCGACAGAGGAAGAGGTACGGCCTTGTACCAGATCACGATCAGCGACCTCCAGACCATCATGCGCCAGTGCGCGGGCGAGGCCGAGGACGCGCTCTCGCTCGAGCAGGCGCCCGACCGCACCTTCGAGGAGCTGGGATACGACTCCCTCGCGCTGCTCGAGACGCACAGCAGGATCGAGCGGGATTTCGGCGTAGAGCTCTGCGAAGACGAGGTCGGCGGGATCAACACCGCACGGGAGCTTGTCGACTTCGTCAACTCGCTGGTGCAGCTGAAGGTGATGTCGACGGCCTGATCCCCCGAGGGATCGCGGCCGTTCGCGGCCATCACATCTGATCGTCATGCCGGGCGAGGACCCGGCGGACAAGAGGCATGGAGGCAAGCAGTGGCGGTTGAAGGAACGACCCTGGTGCTGGGCGGTACCGGCCGGCAGGGCGGGGCGGTGGCCCGCGAACTGCTGCGGCGCGGGCGATCCGTGCGCGCACTGGTCCGCGACCCGCGGAAGGAGGAGGCGCGAGCACTCGAGGAGGCGGGCGCGGTCCTCGTCCGCGGTGACATGGACGACGAGGCTTCGCTGGTGGCGGCGATGAAGGACGTCCACGGGGTGTTCAGCGTCCAGACGTTCAGGGGCCCCGGCGGGGTCGGCGCCGAGGAGCGGCAGGGCAGGGCGGTGGCCGACGCCGCGGTGCGGGCCGGGGTGCGGCACTTCGTCTACAGCTCGGTCGGCGGCGCGGACCGGGACACCCGTGTCCCGCACTTCGAGAGCAAGCTGAGGATCGAGCGATACCTGCTGACGCTCGATCTGCCGACGACGGTGCTGCGGCCGGTCATGTTCCACGACATCCTCCTCGACATCGCCCCGCGCCCGGTGGAGGGCGAGCTCGTCCTGTCCATGTGGCTGGACCCCGAGACGTCGGTGCAGCTCATCGCGCCGAGCGACATCGGAGCGTTCGCCGCGGACGCCTTCGACGACCCGGACACCTGGATCGGCCGGGTGGTCGAGATCGCCGGTGACGATCTGACCGGACCGCAGATGGCCGCGGCGTTCGAGGCCGTGTCCGGCGTCCCGACCCGCTTCCAGCAGCTGCCCATCGAGCCACTGCGCGCGGCCCGCCCGGACCTCGCCAACATGTTCGACTGGTTCGCGCGTGACGGCTACCACGCCGACCTGCCCGAACTCCGCCGGAACAGGCCGGATCTCGTGTCCCTGGAGAGCTGGCTGAGCGACAACTGGACCGCCCCCCTGGTCGGGACACGTCGCTGAGAGAGGATCTCAGGTGAAGACCGGATCGCGGGTACGGGTGCGCTTGAGCTCGAAGAACCCGTCGGTCCCGGCCACGGCGAGAACACCGTCCCAGAGCTTCACCGCGGCTTCGCCGCGCGGGGTCGGTGTCACCACCGGGCCGAAGAAGGCCACGTCCCCCACCGCGATGACGGGGGTGCCCACATCGGTGCCGACGCGGCCGATCCCGTCGTGGTGCGAGGCGCGCACCGCGCCGTCGAACGCGTCGGACCCGGCCGCGTCGGCCAGGGCGGGATCGAGGCCCGAGGCGGTCAGGGCCGCCTCGTAGGTGGACCGCTCCTTGGCCGCCTTCTCGAGATGGAACCGGGTACCGAGTTCGGTGTACAGCCCGCCCAGCACCTCGGATCCGTACGTCCGCTCGGCGGCGGCGCAGACCCGCACCGGCTCCATGCGCAGGGCCAGGTTCCGGTGCCAGCGCTCGGGCAGGTCGGTACGTCCCTCGTTGAGCACGGTCAGGCTCATGATGTGCCAGCGGAGCTCAAGGGGCCGGCGCCGCGCGACCTCGAGAATCCAGCGGGAGGTCAGCCACGCCCAGGGACAGGTCGGGTCGAACCAGAAATCCACCTGGGTCGGGGTGTCGTGCGCCAACGTCAGCCTCCTTGATGTGTCTGCGGGAACGGGATCAGTAGTTTCCGAGGCCTCCGCAGACATTGATCGCCTGCGCGGTCACGGGCGCCGCCGCCGCGGAGACCAGATAGGCGACGAGGCCGGCCACCTCGTCGGCGGTGGAGTAGCGGCCGAGCGGGATCTTCGCCTCGAAACGCTCGAGGATCTCCGCCTCGGTCGTCTCGAAGTGCGCGGCGTAGCCCTGCCGTACCCGCTGCGCCATCGGCGTCTCCACATAACCGGGGCAGACGGCGTTGACCGTGACGCCCGTCTTCGCGAGTTCGAGCCCGAGCGCCTTGGTGAAGCCGATGACACCGTGCTTGGACGCCGAGTAGGGGGCGCCGAGCACGACGCCCTGCTTGCCGCCGGTCGAGGCGATGTTGATGATGCGGCCCCACCCGCGCTCGACCAGGTTCCCTGCCTTGAGCACCGCGCGCGTCATCAGGAAGACGCTGTTCAGGTTGGTGTCGATCACGTCGTACCAGAGCTCGTCCGCGATCTCCGCGGTCGCGCCGCCGCCGCTGCGCCCGGCGTTGTTGACCAGGATGTCGATCCGCCCGTACCGCTCGACGACCGTGTCGACGAGGCGGGTGACGTCGTCCGGGTTCCGGACGTCGGCGGCCAGGCCGTCGGCGTCATGGCCGTTCGCCCGGAGCTTGTCGACCGTCTCCTTGACCGTCTCGGCGTTCCGCGCGCACAGGAAGACCCTGAGCCCCTGGCTCGCGAGGTTCTCGGCGATTGCCAGGCCGATTCCGCTCGTTCCGCCGGTGATCAGCGCTGTCTGCTGTCCCTTTTCCGCCATTCCGGCTGCTCCTTCTCGGGGTGTATGTGGGGTCGGGACAACCTGGCAAGAAGGGCCGGATTCCCGGTCGAGCGCCGGTAGAGGTAGTTCTGTTCAACCGCATAGATTCTCCGGTTGAACGTTCAAGGCGACAATTCAAATAATTCCGGAGTTGCGGGCCTGAGAAGTGCCGACCTACCGTCTGGAATCCACGAAAAAGGCGCTCTGAAAGGAAATCCATGTCCGCATTGTCCGAGGACCGTGACCAGTCCGACGCGTACTCGCTACTCGATCTGATTCAGGGTGCCGTGATCACCCAGGCGATTTCCGTCGTGGCCAAGCTCGGCATCGCGGATGTCCTCGCCGACGGACCGCTGTCCGCCGAGGACATCGCCGGGCGGGTCGGCTCCGACCCCAAGGCGACCCACCGGATCCTGCGCGCGCTCTCCGGCCACGGGGTCTTCGCGGTCCGTCCGGACGGCCGGTACGAGCACACGCCGCTGTCCGACAAGCTCCGGGACGACGCGCCGGACTCGATGCGCGGCTTCGCCCTGCTGACGGGCCACCCCCTGCTGTGGGAGGAGTGGGGCCACCTGATCAGCACCGTGGAGACCGGCGAGCCCAACCTGCCGAAGCTGCGGGGCATGGGCGCGCTGGACTTCTTCCACGCGACCCCCGACTACGCGGCCGTGTTCTTCCACGCGTTCGGCAAGCTCTCGGAGTCGGAGACCGACCCGATCCTGGCCGCCTACGACTTCTCCCAGTTCCACACCGTCGTGGACGTCATCGCCGGTCGCGGCAACCTGCTGGCCGGCATCCTCAAGCAGGCGCCGGACGTCAAGGGCGTGCTGTACGACTCCGAGGTCGCGACCGTGGACTCGCCCGCGCTCTTCGAGTCGGCCGGGGTCGCGGACCGGCTCACGATCGCGCACGGCGGCTACCTCGACAAGCTGCCGACGGGCGCCGACGCCTACGTCTTCAAGCACATCATCCACGACTTCTCCGAGGCCGACGCCGTGACGGCCCTGCGCAACGCGCGCGAGGCGATCGGCCCCGACGGCAAGCTGCTCGTCATCGAGTACGCGCTCCCCGAGAACAACGAGCGCCACCTCGGCCACACCATCGACCTCTGGCTGATGCTCATGCTCGGCGCCCAGGACCGCACGCTGGCGGAGTACACCGAGCTGTTCGCCAAGGCCGGCTTCAAGGTCACCAGGGCCGTCCCCACCACCGCGCCGATCTCGATCATCGAGGCGATCCCGGTCTGATCCCGGCGACCGAAGCCGGTCCCCCGCAGGAGTCGAGGCTCAGGACAGGAAAAAAAGTGGAAACCGATGTCATTGTTATCGGGGCAGGTCCCGCGGGACTGACGCTCGCGGCCGAGCTCCGTCTCGGCGGCGCCGACGTCATCGTCTTCGAGCAGCGGACCGAGCGGAGCTGGGAGTCGCGCGGCATCGGCTTCACCGCGAGGGCCACCGAAATGTTCCACCAGCGCGGGATCCTCGAACGCCTGGAGAACATCGAGATCACCCGGCAGGGGCACTTCGGCGGCATCCCTGTCGACTACGGGGTGCTGGAAGGCTCGCACTTCGGAGTGCGCGGCGCGCCCCAGTACAAGATCGAGGACATGCTCGAGAACTGGGCGCTGGAGCTGGGTGTGTCCCTGCGCCGCGGCCGCGAGCTCGTCGGCCTGACCGACACCGGGGACGGCGTCACCGCGATCGTGCGGGGGCCGGAAGGACCCGAGGAGTACGCCGCCCGCTACCTGGTGGGCTGCGACGGCGGGCGGAGCACGGTCAGACGTCTGGCGGGCTTCGAGTTCGCCGGCTCCGACGCCACCCGCGAGATGTACCTGGCGGACGTCAGGGGCTGCGACATCAAGCCGCGGATGATCGGTGAGCTGCTGCCGAACGGCATGGTGATGGCGGCGCCGCTGGAGCAGGGATACACCCGCATCATCGTCTGCGAGAACGGGACGTCGCCGGACCGGAGCCGCGAGGTGACCTTCACTCAGGTCGCGGACGCCTGGCAGCGGTTGACCGGCGACTCGATCCACGACGGCGAGGCGCGCTGGGTGAGCGTCTTCACCGACGCCACCCGCCAGGCCACCGAATACCGGCGCGGCCGGGTGCTGCTGGCCGGGGACGCCGCGCACATCCACCTCCCCGCCGGTGGGCAGGGGCTGAGCGTGGGCGTGCAGGACGCCTTCAACCTCGGCTGGAAACTGGCGGCGACGGTCAAGGGCCGGGCCCCCGACGGCCTGCTGGACACCTACCACGCCGAGCGCCACCCGGTGGGGGCGCGGGTCCTGCGCAACACGCTCGCCCAGGGGACGCTCAACCTCACCGGCAGGTCGGTCGAGCCGCTGCGGACCGTCATGGCGGAGCTCATCGCGATCCCGGCGGTGGCACGGCATCTGTCCGGCATGGTGAGCGGGCTGGACATCGGCTACGAGCTGGGCGGACCCGACCCCGGCCGGGCGGCGCACCCGCTGCTCGGCGCCCGGATGGCCGACCGCGAACTCGAGCTCGCCGACGGCGGCCACGACCGGATCGCGCGGCTGCTGCACCCGGCCCGGGGCGTCCTGATCACCGCCGACGCCTCGGACGACACGAGCCGGACCGCCGCCGGCTGGTCCGACCGCGTCGACCTGGTCCGCGTCAGGAGTTTCCCCGCCGGACCGGAGGAGGGCGGCGCCGCGACCGAGTCGGTGCTCATCCGCCCCGACGGCTACATCGCCTGGACCGCGCCGGACGGAGGCGGTCTCGTGGCCGCGCTGCGCCGCTGGTTCGGCGAGGCCGGCTAGAGGCCCCGTTACGAGAGGAGAAGAAACGTGACCAAGAACGCGGTACGTGAAACCGAACACGAGATCAACGTCGACGCCCCCGCCGAGCGGGTCTACGCGCTCATCGCGGACGTTCGCAGGTGGCCGGAGATCTTTCCCCCGACCGTGCACGCCGAGGTGGTCGACAAGCAGGGCGACACGGAGGTGATCCGGCTCTGGGCGACCGCGAACGGCGCCGCCAAGACCTGGACCTCCCGGCGCCGGCACGAACCGGAGCGCATGAGCGTGACGTTCCGTCAGGAGCGGTCGCAGCACCCGGTCGGCGGCATGTGGGGCGCGTGGGTGGTGGAGCCCGTCTCCGCGACCTCGTGCCGGGTGCGTCTGCTGCACGACTTCCACGCGGCGACCGGCGACCCGGCCGATCTCGACTGGATCAGCGAGGCGGTCGACCGCAACAGCACCTCGGAGCTCCAGGCGCTGAAGGCGAGCGCCGAGGCGACCGGCCCCGACGAGCTCATCACCTTCGACGACACCGTGACGGTCGACGGAAGCGGCAAGGACGTCTACGACTTCCTCAACGAGGCGCACCTCTGGCAGGAGCGGCTGCCGCATGTCGTCCGGGTGTCGCTGGAGGAGGACGAGCCCGGACTCCAGGTCCTGGAGATGGACACCCGTACGAAGGACGGCAGCACCCACACCACGCGGTCCGTGCGCGTGTGCCAGCCGGCGACGGCCATCGTGTACAAGCAGATCGTCCTGCCGGCGCTGATGACGCTGCACACCGGGCGCTGGTTCATCGAGGAGCGCGACGGCGGCGGGGTGTCGGTGACGTCGCGGCACACGGTGCGGATCAACACCGAGAACATCGCCGAGGTGCTCGGTGAGGACGCGACGGTCCAGACCGCGCGGGAGTTCGTCCGCACCGCCCTGAGCGGCAACAGCCTGGCCACCCTGGGCCTGGCGAAGGCCTACGCCGAGGGTGTCGGCGGCGGGCGCACGGCGCAGTGAACCTGCCCCGGGCGGCCGGGCGGATCGTCATCGTCGGCGCGGGCCCCGTCGGGCTCCTGCTGGCCTGCGAGCTGAGGCGGGCCCGGGTCCCGGTGGTCGTCGTGGAGCGTCTGGCCGCTCCGATGACCGAGTCCCGGGCCAGTCAGCTCACCACGCTGACGGCCGAGTTGCTGCACGAGCGCGGGTTCGACGCGCTGCTCGCCGAGGCCGCGCACGAGCCGCGGACGCACTTCGGAGGGCTGGGGTTCGAACTGTCCGCGGTGGACAGCGCGTACGGGGGCCACTGGAAGCTGCCCCAGTACCGGACCGAGGCCGCTCTGGGCGAGCGCGCGGTGGAGCTGGGCGCGACCGTGCTGCGCGCGCACGAACTGACCGAGATCACCGAGCGGTCGGATGACGTCGTCTGCGGGATCCAGGGCCCCGACGGCCGTCTGCCGATCCGGGCGGAGTACGTGGTGGGCTGCGACGGGGCCCACAGCACGGTGCGCCGGCTCGCCGGGTTCCCGGTGACGGCCACGGCGGCGACGAAGGAACTGCTGCGGGCCGACCTCACCGGACTGCGGATCCGCGACCGCCGGTTCGAACGGCTCGACGGCGGGTTCGCGGTGGCGGCGACCCGCGACGGCGTCACCCGGGTGATGGTGCACGTGTTCGGCGCAGAAGTGGCCGAACGCTCGGGGCCGCCCGGGTTCGGCGAGGTCGTCCGGGCCTGGGAGCGGGTGACCGGAGAGGACATCTCCGGGGCGACCCCCGTCTGGCTGGACGCCTTCGACAACGCCGAGGGGCAGGCCGACTCCTACCGGCGCGGCCGGATCCTGCTGGCCGGCGACGCCGCCCACTGGCATCCGCCGGTCGGCGGCCAGGCGCTCAACATCGGGCTCCAGGACGCGGTCGACCTGGGCCGGAAACTCGCCGAGACCCTGCACGGCCGGGCCGCGCCCGGGCTTCTCGACACGTACCACGACGAACGGCATCCCGTCGCGGCCCGGGTGCTCGACCATGTCGCGGCCCAGGAACAGCTGATGCTCGGCGGCCCCGAGATCGAGCCGCTGCGCGCGGTGCTCTCCGAGCTGATCGGCCTCGACCAGGTCCGAACCCATCTGACAGCGATGGCGAGCAACCTCGACCAGCGGATGTGAAAGACGGATACGCAGGCCTCGACCACCGGACGCGAACGACGGATACGCAGGGAAGGCAGGAGAGACAGTGCAGGACTTCGACACAGACGTGATCATCGTGGGGGCGGGCCCGACCGGGCTCATGCTCGCGGGCGAACTACGCCTGGCGGGCGTTGAGGCCGTCGTACTGGAACGGCTGACCGAGCCGATGCGGCAGTCACGCGCACTCGGCTTCTCGGCCCGGACGATGGAGGAGTTCGGTCAGCGCGGACTGCTGGAGCAGTTCGGCGAGATGGGCGTCATACCGTTCGGTCACTTCGGCGGCATGCCCCTCGACTACACCATCGTGCCGGGCGGCAACTTCGGTGTGCGGGGGGTGCCGCAGGCGTTCACCGAGTCGATCCTGAACACCTGGGCGGCCGGCCTCGGCGCCGAGATCCACCGCGGCTGGGAGCTCACCGGGCTGACCGCCGCTGACGACGGCGTCGAGGTCCGGGCGGACACGCCGGACGGCCCGCGCACCCTGCGCGCCGCCTACGTGGTGGGCTGCGACGGCGCGCGCAGTGCCGTCCGCACCCTGTCCGGCATCGGCTTCCCCGGCTGCGAGGCCACCCTGGAGATGCTGATGGCCGACGTCGCCGACGTCCAGGTGCGGCTCCGCCCCACCGGCGAGCTCGGCGAAGCGGGCATGGTCGTCGTGCTCCCCGTCGGACCGAACGCCACGCGCGTCGTCGTCTTCGAGCGGGGCGCGGGGGTGCGGCCGACCTCGGAGCCCCCCGCCTTCCAGGAAGTGGCCGACGCCTTCAAGCGTGTGACCGGCGACGACATCAGTGGCGGAAAGCCGTTGTGGCTCAGCTACTTCACCGACTCCAGCCGCCAGGCCGCCGCGTACCGCAAGGGCCGAGTCTTCCTGGCGGGGGACGCGGCGCACATCCACATGCCGATCGGCGCGCAGGGCATCAGCGCGGGCCTGGGCGACGCCGTCAACCTCGGCTGGAAACTCGCCGCCGAGCTCCACGGCCACGCCCCCGACGGGCTGCTCGACACCTACCACACCGAGCGGCACCCCGTCGCGGCCCGCATCCTCGCCAACACGCTCTCCCAGCGCAGCCTGTACCTCGGCGGCCCCGAGATGGACCCGATGCGGGCGGTCTTCGCCGAACTGCTGGCCTACGAGGACGTCCAGAAGCTCCTGGTCGGCATGGTCACGGGCCTCGACATCGCCTACGAAGCCGGGACCGGCGACCACCCGCTGCTCGGCCGGCGGCTGCCGGACTTCGAGCTCACCGGCGGATCGGCGGGCGAGGCGACGGCGTACGGGCTCCTGCACGGCGGGCGGGGCTTCGTCCTCGGCCTGCGCGGCGACGACGACCTGAGCGCCGCCGCGGAGCCGTGGGCGGACCGGGTCGACGTCGTCACCACGGCGTCCCGGCCGCAGGGGGCGCTCGCGGACGTCGAGGCGCTGCTGGTCCGGCCGGACGGCTACATCGCCTGGATCGGCTCCGGCGGATCGGGGACGGCCGGCCTGACGGACGCCCTGAGCCGCTGGTTCGGCGCTCCCCGCGACACGTACTAGGACATGACGCCCCGCCGCCGCGGGCGCTCAACGGTAACCAAGGAGGAACCATGCCGTTCATCAACCCCGAAGACGGTCACCTGACCGTCCTCAACCTGTTCAAGACCGACACCCGCGCGCGGGTGGACACGCTCGTCAAGGAGATGAAGGCGATCGTCGACACCGCGGCGTTCCCCGGCTGGATCTCGAGCACGGTGCACCGTGGCGAACAGACGCCGGGTACCGCGAACTTCATCCAGTGGCGTGGCATGCAGGACCTGGAGTCGCGCTACAACGACAGCGAGTTCAAGCACCACACCGTTCCGGTCTTCAGGGAGATCACCTCCTTCGTCCGCCTGATGCAGACCGAGGTGGAACTGAGCCGGCGTCACCCCGCGCTGGGCGACGTCACCGAGGTCTCGCCCGACCGCGACGACTACACGGTCATCGAGGTCCTCGGCGTGGACCCCGCCGAGCAGGGCGCCCTGGTCGCCACGCTGGGGACCGCCCACTCCTGGCTGGTGGACGTCCCCGGCTACCGCTCCCAGAGCGTGCTGCGCGGCATCCGCTCCCGCAACCTGGAGGGCGGCGCGGGCACCCTGGCGACCGTGGGCACGGACAACGACTTCGTGGTGGTCTACTCCCAGTGGGACGGCAAGGAGTCCTACGACACGTTCCGCACCCTGGCCGAGGCCGAGTGGCCGGCTGCCCGGCGCGGCTTCCAGGACAAGCGGAACTCGCTGACGACCAGCACCGACTGGAACGGCTACCGCGCCGTTCACACCCGGTCCGCGTCGCAGCCCGTGGCGGTCTGACCCCCGGACACCGAGAACGCGTGGGGCCCCTGGCT
>NZ_JBHVWZ010000042.1:0-78231 GCF_042881985.1 Streptomyces sp. NPDC058246
TTCTCCGGTGCTACTTGAAGGTGCCAATCGCCCTGAGATGCGCATGAGAATGACATAAAAGGCAGCTAAAACCAGAAGAAGACCTGCTGCGTAAAAACTTTTGACAGCCGCGCCATAAGCATCTCCAGCCAGGGACATGGGCGAAAGCGGCCGCAACGGGGATGTCAGCCCCCCGACCATGCCCGTACGGTGGCGGTGACGCGGGTGAACTCCGGGACGGCTCGCGCAACGGATGGTGCAAGAGCAGACGCAACGGTTGACGCAAGAGATGATGCCGCCAGGCGGCCCAGGCCACGGTTCCAACAGCAGCACCGTAGGGCGGTGGCATCTTCGTACGACTTTCCCCACATGCTGACCGCCGCCCAGAGCAAGCTTGATCAGGTGCCTGCCGACCTCCAGGCGCTCTTCGAGACGCTTCCATGGTCGGTGGAGCCGACGGACGGGTGGGAGACGCACGAGAACGCATGGCGGCCTGCATCGCGCCCCGCCTCCCCCGGCTGGGATCCGCAAGACGCCACAGAGGTCGCCCGGCTGCGGGCGAGGGAAGTCGAGCTCGCCCGGCTGGTCGTGGGCCACCAGTTCTGGGGTGAGCTCAGTCCCGCCGACCTGCCAGCCGCCCGCGACGCGCTCAAGCACCACCGCGAGCGCAAGACAGCCGACACCGTCAGCCAAGGCCTGTCCCTTTGGTCGTTAGCGGCGTGTCCAGATGAGGACGGCGGCGAGGTGGAGAGCGGCTTGGCAGGCGATCGCGAGCTTGTCGCTCCATGTCGCTAGGCCGCGCCACTGCTTGAGGCGGTTGATGCACCGCTCGACGGTGTTGCGCTGTCTATAAGCGTCTGTGTCGAAGCCGGGTGGCCGGCCGCCTCGGCGGCCTCGCCGCAGGCGGTGGCCGATCTGGTCGCACGGCTGCGGGATGACCGCACGGATCGCGCGGCGCCGCAGGTGGCTGCGGATTGCACGGGACGAATAGGCGCGATCGGCCAGGACCATGAGGGGGGCGGGTCCGGGGCCGGCCGGGACCGGTTCTCGGCACGCGGATGCGGGCCATGACCGTCTCGAAGGCGGGCGCGTCGCCGGCCTGGCCCGCGGTGACGGTCAGAGCCAGGGGCCGTGCACGGCTGTCCGCGGCCAGATGGACCCTGGTGCTCAGCCCGCCGCGAGAGCGTCCCAGCGCGTGGACGTCCGGCTCGTTGCGGCAGGCTGCCCCCTTTTGGGGGCTCCGGCGGCGTGTCGGTGGGCCCGGACAACGGTGGAGTCGACTGACACGGTCCAGCCGATGTCAGCGTCGGTGTCGGCCGCAGCCAGGACCGCGGCGAGGATCTTCTCCCAGGTGTTGTCGGCTGCCCACCTGATCAGGCATTTGTGAGCGGTCTGGAAGGAGCCGAGTTCGGCAGGCAGGTCCCGCCAGGGTGAGCAGGTGCGGTATTTCCACGCGATGGCTTCCAGCGTGCGGCGGTGGTCGGCCCACCGCCGACCCCGGGGTGGATTGGCCGGCATCAGCGGCTCGCTCCGGTCCCACATTGCATCACTGATCACTAGCCGGATGGACATATCCGATCAACTGTCCAGCCCCCTGGAGAGACACGCGCCCTCACAAGTCCCGCAACAGCACCCGCTGACCCCTTCGCGTGACCCGACGAGTAGCTTTGCAGCAGCCGAACTTGGGGGAACGATGGCCTTCGGTGAACTCTTGACGCTTTGGCTCCTCGCCATGGCAGTTCTGGGAATGACCGGTGCTGGGCTCGGTGTCTATGCCCTGATCTGCAACCGGGCGCCTGGACGACTGCTCGGCAAAACAGTACGGAACCCCAGACTTTGGGGAACCGGCATGCTGTTCATGGTCTCCAGCTTGGCCTTCGTCTCATGGACGCCGTTCATCATCGGGCTCGGCATCACTGTCACCGGCCACGCTGTTAAGCCCACCGGGTGACCCAGAATCGCCACTCACGCGACGGCACCAGCGCCGCCAGGGCGGGTCGAAGAGACAGGCTCTAGCCGCCAGCACGCCGGCGGTACGCGTCGATCGCGCCGCGTACCGTGCCGGCTTCCTGCCACTCCTCTTCCTGGGCTTCGGAGGGCGGACGGCCGGTGTGTACGAGGGAGTTGGCCGCTGTGGCGACCGCCTCCGGCATCGCGTAACGGGGCACTATGTGGCCGGGACGCTAAGGCAACTGCATTGGCCGGCGAAGGCCCCCATAAGAGACGGCGCCGGCCTGAGCCTCTACCAGGTCGCACGCGAACTGCGGTTGCTCCTCGCGCTCTGGATCGGCGCCTGCTCCGCCTGTCACCGCGACATGCCAGAACCGATATGAGCCTGACCAGGCACTGCTGGAATCCAAGCGCCTGGAGGGCGAAGGTTCGGCTGGCGCCGAGATCCCGCGATCAGGACCGGCGCAAGAGGCTTCGGGCCTTGGGGAGTGCCAGAGGCGGCAGATGCTGCCGGAGCGCCTGGCTGCGGCTGAAGTGGTAGGCCAGCGCAAGGGCTAGGACGCTAAGCAGCATGCAGGAGAGGCCGGCGTCGGCGAATGCGGCTCGGGGCCCGACAGTGTGGACAAGAGCGCCGGTGAGGGGGCCGCCGACAGCTCCGCCGCCCATCATGGCGACCACATAGAGACCGCCGATCCGTCCTTGGATGCCGCGCTTCCCACTGAGTTGCACAGCCGCGTTGGCTGTCGTACTGAACACCAGGGCGCACATCCCGATCGGGGCCAGGAGCACAGCGAAGGCCCCAACCCCGGGGCAGGCGGCCGCGCCTGTCTCCAGGGCTCCGAGGACGCCGGCGGATGCGGCCAGGATCGTGAGCCGACCGCCGCGCAGCCGCCCGGCGAGCAGTGCGCCGCAAAGGGACCCCGCGGCCAGTACGGTGCTGAGCACGCCGAAAGACGGTGCGCCCGCGCCCCATCCCAGGGCGGCGTAGGTGGGGAGCAGCACGGCGAAATTCGAGCCGAGGATGCCCATCAATGCGACAAGGGCGAGGATCCACAGCAGCTCAGGGCGGGCCGCGACATGGCGGAGAGCTTCCCAGCGGTGTTCGGCCCGACCGTGCTGTGGACAGCGGTGCTGCCCCTGGGGCGCCCGCATCCGGAGCAAGAGACACAGGCACGCAAGGGAGGCTGATGCGCACAGGGCAAAAGTAAAGCTGACGCCGGCGAAGCCGATCAGCACACCCGCCGTGGCAGGCCCCGTCAGCCGGCCGAGCTGACGTCCGCAAGAGGTGACGCTGACGGCGCTGCGCAGGCGGTCGCGGTCGACGAAGTCGGGCAGAAAGGCCTGTCGGGCCGGGGTTTCGACTGCGGAGACAGTGCCCAGCAGCGCGGCAATCACATACACCCAGGACAGCCGTGCCTCGTGACACGCGACCAGCGTCGCCAGGGCCAGAGCAAGGAGCATGTTCAGCACAGCGCACAGAGTCAGCAGCAGGCGCCGGGGATAGCGGTCGGCCACCACTCCGCCGCACAGGCCGAGGGCGAGGGCTGGTAGGCACTGAAGGGCCACCGCTATGCCGACGGCCGTCGCGCTGTGAGTTGCGCTCAGTACCAGCCAGTCCTGCGCAGTCCCCTGAACCCAGCTGCTGGCATTGGACAGAGTCTGAGCGGCTGTGAAGAGCCGGAAGTCAGGGATCCGAAGCGCACTCCAACCGTCGCCGGGTGTATCGGCCGGGCTCTTGCGCAGTGCTGGCGCAGGAAGGGCAGTGGGCACTCCACGATCATGTAGCCGCCTGTGGTCACACGCACTCCCCCACCCGGCACTCGTTGACGACGACACCTGCCACCCCCGATCGGAGGACCCACAGCTCGGCCGGTAGCGCTTGCCACGGTGTCGGGCTCAGGCAGGCCGTCGATGATGTTCGGCACGGTGGTTTTTGATCAATGCCGGATCTGACGAACACGAGGCGATGTGTGCTCACAGCGACCGTGTGAGGCCTGAGGATCTGACGAGCCCGGCTGTGTCCAGCGCCGGCTGTTTCGAGCGCCCGGCTGTCTCGAGCGCCCGGCTGTGTCCAGCGTCGGCTGTTTCGAGGCCGCCGTGGCCGGTGTCTCCCTGAATGCGCAGGTCACGACGTGGGGGGCAGACATCCCCCGTGAGGTGGGCTGATCGGTGGATGCTGCGCTGTGGGCGCGGCTGCGATGCTCGCAGAACGGTTGATCCGGGAGCGCCTGTGTGGGGTCCCTATCGCCCGCGGAGGGCTTGTGCTCCCCGCTGCGGTCACCGTGCCGTCGTATGCGGCCGGGGGCGGGGCGAAGGATCGACTGCCATTGCATCGCTTGTTTTGTGGAGGGCTCGGAAGTGTTCACCGGAATCGTTGAGGAGCTGGGTGAGGTCACCGCCGTCGAGAACCTCGGCGATGCCTCCCGTTTCCGGGTCCGCGGCCCCGTTGTGGCCAAGGGCGCGCAGCATGGCGACTCGATCGCCGTGAACGGGGTCTGTCTCACTGTCGTGGAGTACGAGGGCGGTGAGTTCACTGCCGACGTCATGGCGGAGACCCTGGACCGCTCCAGCCTCGGCGCGCTGGCCGTGGGTTCCCGCGTCAACCTGGAACGGCCGATGGCCGTGGGCGCGCGCCTTGGCGGTCACATCGTGCAGGGCCATGTCGACGGCACCGGCGAGGTGCTGGAGCGCGAGCCGTCCGAGAACTGGGAGGTCGTGAAGATCTCGCTGCCGGCGCGCCTGTCCCGCTACGTCGTCGAGAAGGGTTCCGTCACCGTCGACGGCATCAGCCTCACGGTCGTGGAGGCCGGTCCCGGCCACTTCGCCGTGAGCCTCGTCCCGACCACCCTCGGCCTGACCACGCTCGGCGTGAAGCAGCCCGGCGATCCGGTCAATCTCGAGGTCGACGTCATCGCCAAGTACGTCGAGTGTCTCCTTAGCGACCGTGCCCGGAAGGACACCGGGTGAACTGGCTCAACTCCGGGGCGTTCATTGTCTTGGGACAGCACATCAAGTGGTCGGACATGATCGGCAACACGATCGGTTTGTTCGCCCTGGCGTGCGGGTTGCGCCGCTCGCTGTGGAGTTGGCCCGCCCAGTTCCTGTCCGGTCTCATCCTCTTTGCTGCCTTTGTCCCTGCTCATCTGGTGGGAAGCGCTGGTAAGCAGGTCGTGGTGATGGTCGTCGCCGCGTGGGGCTGGGGGCAGTGGGTCCGCAGCCGGAAACAGGTCTCAGACGGTTCGGTCGCCGTTCGCTTCGGCACCTGGCGCGAGCGCACCATGATGCTGGCCGGCGCCGCTCTCGGCACTGCCGCCGTCGCCCTGCTGTTCACCGCCTACCCGGCCCTGTCGCGGGACCCGTGGCCGGACGCATACATCTTCGTCGGCACCATCGTCGCCATGTATGCCCAGGCGCGCGGCATGGTCGAGTTCTGGTTCGCCTGGCTTCTGGTCAACCTCGTCGGCGTACCGCTCAACTTCGCAGGCGGCTTCGCCTTCTCCGGCTTCGTCTACGTCATCTACAGCGCGCTCGTCCTGTGGGGTTTGCGCGATTGGTGGCTTCGGTCCCGTTCAGCATGCATGCCTACCCCGGAAGGAACGGCAACATCATGAGTGCCTTTCTGTCTCCCGTCCCTGCTGCGCCGGAAGTACTGCGCGCTGCCCTCTCGAATCCGGTCCACTGTCCGGCCGACGGCGACGAGGACCGCTGTCTTGACCCGGTTGAGCTGGCCATCGCCGACATCGCGAGCGGCCGTCCGGTGGTCGTCGTCGACGACGAGGACCGGGAGAACGAGGGCGACCTCGTCATCGCCGCCGAGCACGCGACTCCCGAGATCGTCGCGTTCATGATGAGCGAGTGCCGTGGTCTGATGTGTGCCCCCATGGAGTCCGAGGAGCTGGACCGGCTCCGGCTCCCGCAGATGGTCGACGACAACACCGAGTCGATGAAGACCGCGTTCACCATCTCCGTGGACGCCTGTGCCGCCCACGGTGTGAGCACCGGCATCTCGGCGTCCGACCGGGCGACGACGCTCCAGTTGCTCGCGAGCGGTACGGCCGGGCCGTCCGACTTCGTCCGCCCCGGCCATGTCTTCCCGCTGCGCGCCAGGCCCGGCGGCGTCCTGGTCCGCAACGGCCACACCGAGGCCGCCGTCGACCTCGCCCGCCTCGCAGGGCTCCGCCCCGCGGGCGCGATCGTCGAGATCGCGGGCGAGGACGGCCGGATGCTCCGCCTGCCCGAGCTGATCCCCTTCGCCCGCAAGCACGGCCTGACGATCATCTCCATCGAGGACCTGATCGCCTACCGCCGCACCGCCGAGCCCACCGTCCGCCGCGAGGCCGAGGTCCACCTGCCCACCGCCTTCGGCGAGTTCACGGCGTACGGCTACCGCTCCACCGTCGACGGCGTCGAGCACGTCGCCCTCGTCCACGGCGAGATCGGCGCCGGCGAGGACGTCCTCGTCCGCGTCCACTCCGAATGCCTCACCGGCGACGTCTTCGGCTCGCTGCGCTGCGACTGCGGACCCCAACTGGACAGCGCCCTGCAGCGCGTCCAGGAGGAAGGCCGGGGCGTGGTGGTGTACCTGCGTGGCCATGAAGGACGCGGCATCGGCCTGCTGTCCAAGCTCCGGGCGTACGAGCTCCAGGAGCGCGGCCGGGACACCCTCGACGCCAACCTGGAGCTCGGCCTGCCCGCCGACGCCCGCGACTATGGCGCGAGCGCGCAGATCCTGGACGACCTCGGCGTCCACAGCCTGCGCCTGATGACCAACAACCCCGACAAGACCGACGCACTCGTCCGGCACGGCCTCAAGGTCACCGAGCGGGAGCCGATGCCCGTACAGGCGGGCGAGCACAACCTCCGCTACCTGCGCACCAAGCGGGACCGGATGGGGCACGACCTGCCCTGGCTCGACACGGCCACCGTGTCGGCCTGCGGCAATCGGTGAGCAAGAGCAGAGCGAGGAGAGACGTGAGCGGCAAGGGTGCACCGGAACTGTCCGTACGCAACGTGAGCGACCTCAGGGTCGCCGTCATCGCGGCGCAGTGGCACGAGAAGGTGATGGACGGCCTCGTCGACGGCGCGCTGCGCGCGTTGCACGAGCTGGGAATCGACGAGCCGACCCTGCTCAGGGTCCCCGGCAGCTTCGAGCTGCCCGTCGTCGCCAAGGTCCTCGCGGGCCGCGGCTACGACGCGATCGTCGCCCTCGGCGTCGTCATCCGCGGCGGGACCCCGCACTTCGAGTACGTGTGCCAGGGCGTCACACAGGGCCTGACCCAGGTCAGCGTCGACACCGGCGTACCCGTCGGCTTCGGCGTGCTCACCTGCGACACCGAGGAACAGGCCCTGGACCGGGCCGGCATCGAGGGCTCCCACGAGGACAAGGGACACGAGGCGGTGACCGCCGCCGTCGCGACCGCGGCCACACTCTGCTCGGGTATAGCGAGCTCGCTGGAAACGGCTTCGAGGAGTCCTGGTGCTGCATGACTGACAGGTCGCTCTTTTAGCAGGGAGGGACCTTCGTGCCGGTCGATGGTTGCTGTCCGGCCGGGAGCGGTCGGCCGGCAAGGCCGGCTGCTGCTGCTGCTGCAAATCGTCATGTCGACGGCCCGTCCGGTGTCCCCTCGAAGCCGGCGAAGGCGGCGGGAGCCACAGTTCGGCGACCGGATCCGGCTGCTCGGCGTACTCGCTGAGGAGAAACACCCCCGAAGTGGTCGACGAGGTGCTGGAGTTGGCCGGAAGAGCCGAGCGCCGAGGCAGGCTCCTGCCGGCCGGCCGCGTGGTGGCCTGCTTCGTCCTGGCTCTGTGCCTGTTCAGCAGCTCCGACAGCAGCGGGCCGCCGGGATACCGGGTGGTCCTGCGGACCCTGGCCGAGAAGCTGCGGCACCTGCCGGGCGGGATCGTCGCTGCGGCACCTGCCGGGCGGGATCGTCCAGCGCCTGCCTGCCAGTTCGGCCCTCGCCAGAGCCCGCCGGTGCCTGGGCGGCAAGCCGTTCCAGGAGTCTCGGGTCGCGGGGCCGACGAGCACTGCTCAAGTCCTGTGGATCGGCGCGGGAGGCACGCGGAGGGCGTACGTTCCCGCTTGATCCTGTGAGGGTCACCGAGTAGGTGGGCCCGCGTTCACAGCGCGGGTTGGGCAGGCACGCCCGTGTTCAGCGTAGTCACCACCGACGGTTTTGCCGGGTCCGGCTCCCTGATCGACGAGATGGTGCGCGAGGGCGCCCGTCGGATGTTCGCCGCCGCGCTGGAGGCCGAAGTCAACAAGTACGTCGCCGAGTTGGCGGCCGAGACCGACGAGATGGGCCGGCGCCTGGTGGTCCGCGACGGTTGTCCTCGGCCCCGCAGCGTGGTCACGCCGCCGGCTCGGTTGAGGTCAAGGCCCCGCGCGTGAACGACAAACGCGTGGGTGCGGCCACCGGAGAGTGACGGCGGTCCTCCTCGAAGATCGTCCCGCTGTGGTGCCGCACATCGCCGATGGTTTCCGAGGTACTGCCGCTGTTCTGCCTGCAGGGGCTGTCCAGCGGCGACTTCGTCCCGGCGTTGGAGCACTCGGCAGCGCGGCCGGCTGTCCTACGCGACGGTGACCCGGCTGACGATGCAGTGGCAGGACGGCCACGCCGCCTTCTGCGACCGGGACTTGTCCGGCCGCGGTCTTCAAACTCGTCGAGTCCGCTTTAGGCCTGCTGTAGGGCGATCACCGGAGCCCTCCTGGTGCCGCTGGTCCGGACAGGCGCCAGGTTCGAGGACGGTGTCCTGGTCGAGCGGCAGGAGGCTGGCCGCAGGAACCGCCACGACGCTCCGGGCGAGGAGCCTGGCAGCCTCGTGATCGAAAAAGTCCGACCGGCAGGGCAGTCGAACTCCGTTCCGTACCCGTCTTTACGGGGGAACGAGGGAGGGCACTATGAACGCCGACGAGGAACGCGAGTTCCGCGAGTTCGTGGCGGCGCGGTCGAGATCGCTGCTGCACACGGCCTATCTGCTGACCGGGGACTGGGAGCAGGGCCGCGACCTGCTGCAGACCGCGCTTGCCTCCACCGCTCGGCGTTGGTCGAAGCTGCGCGACCGGCAGCAGCCGGAGACCTACGTACGCCGGGCGATCTACCACGCTCAGGTGGACCGCTTCCGGCTGCTCAGCTGGGGACGGGAGACGGTCACCGACACCCTGCCGGACCAGCCGTCCGCGCAGGCCGTTGACTGGGCCGACGCCGTGGTCCAGCGGCAGGACATCATGGCCGCGCTGCGGCGACTGCCCAAGCGCCAGCGCGCGGTGATCGTGCTGCGTTACTTCGAGGACCAGCCGGACACCGAGATCGCCGCGATTCTGGGCGTCGCCCAGGGGACGGTCCGCAGCCAGACCCACAAGGCCCTCGCCTCCCTGCGCACCGCCTTGGCCGAGGCAGGGCCGTCGGCCACCGCCTCCTCCACCGCCTCCGGAAGGGGCGTCATCGTATGAACGACTCGACCGAACACCCGCTGCACGAAACGTTGCTGCACGATGCCTTGCACGCCCATGTCCGGGAGAGCGGCGGTAATGCCGCGGGTCCCTGTCTGGTCGGCCTGGCCGACGGCGCATTGCAGGTCGCCCGGCGGCGGCAGCGGCTGGCCCGCGCCGGGGCCGGCATCGCCGCCGCCGTGGTGGTCGCCACCGCGTGGGTGGCCGTCGCGGACGGCGCGACCCGGCACGCGCACCGCGTTCAGCCCGCCGCGCAGGGCACCGGGAACACCGCGAAGGAGGCCCTGATCTCCCTCCTGCCGGTCACCTCGTCCACGGAGCACGCCTGCACCCATGGCAGCGGCGGCTACACCGTGCACGCGAGCGCGACCCACCCGGCGTCCTGCATCCACGCCGACCGGGCCAGGGGCATGACCGACGTCCATGCCGCCTCCGCGAAGGCCGTCAAAAGCAGCATCGACGGCACCTGGCAGGTCGAGGTGACCCTCAGCTCCGCCGACCGGACCCGTTTCGCCGCCCTCACCGGCTCCCTCGCCGCGGCCCCCTCCCCGCGCAACGGATTCGCCATCGTCATCGACGGCAAGCTCTGGGGCAACCCCTTCGTGACCTCCTCGATCACCGGCGGCCGCCTCGAAATCGTCGGGGCCTTCGTCGGGGACCTCACCAGCGCCACCGCCCACGACCTCGCCCTCCGGCTGGATACCGGCAAGTGACCCACATCCTGTGTGACCTGCGCTGATAGCCGGTACAGGTCACACCCCCGGACTCCCCCCATGGCGCAGGGCAAACCCGACGTCCGGGAGAGCGACTCCACCCGCGGCGAGTAGCGGCGCCGGGCGAGCATCCCGGCGCCGAAGCCGACTCCTGCTACAGCGTTGACGAACCGGTGACCAAGGTGCACGAGTGCGTCCTGCACTCGATCGGCGAGGCGTTCAACCACCACCGCCTGCCTGTGAACCTGGCCGAGCCGCCGGCTGTGGCCAGGGCGACGACGGGAAGCGAACTCCCCTCTCACACGATCCACACCCTCGGCGCCACGCACGATCCGCAGGCCAGCCCGCTGAGGGTTCGGTGCCGACGCGCGTCCGGACGGCGGCCAGCCCGGGCGGTTCCGCATCGAGTGGCCAATCTGCCCGACGGGCTAGCCTCGCGCCTTCGTGAAGCGGGCTGTCCCATGAGTGACACCCGCACAGCGGCAAGTGCCCCTGACCACGGTGATGGAGCCCTTATCGAACCCGGAGCGGTTCGCCCGGCAGACGCTGGCTGGGGTGGCCTCGATGGCTCGCGCGACGAGCTGCTGTACAGCCGCACTCCGAAGGCGGCAGCCAGTTAGCCCACCTGCGGGATGTGACTGTGCCGATCAGCGGTCCACGCGGTCTCCCGTGCTTGCATCGCGCCAGGAGGCATATGACATGGATGACGAGCGACAGCAGGACACCCGCTCTCGGCTCACCGCGTCCCGGCGCCGTGTGCTGGCCGTGGCCGCCCTTGCGCCCGTGCTCACCGGTGTGCCTGCCGGGGCCCGCGCCCTGTCCGGCGGACCGCACGACCGCGCCCTGGTCGAACCGGTGATGACCAAGCTGGCGGACTGGACGGACGTGGGCAAGGCTCTCGGCCGACCCGGTGACATGAAGCGGTTCATGTACCACACGGCCTTGCCGCGCCAGGACCTCACGGTCTTCTCCCGCGGCATCCGGATCAACCCCGCGCTCGCCCTGGGCACGCACGTGTCCTTCGTCCGGTACGCAGACCACAGCACGCTTTTGATGGGCGACGCTGTGGTCACCGAGCGCGAACTGCAGCACTTCAGTGACGTCCTGCAGCAGCACGAGATCATGCAGACCGCCATCCACAAACACCTGCTCGCCCACGAGCCGGCTGTCTGGTGGGTTCATCTGCACGCCCACGGCCACGATCCGGTCGCCGTCGCCCGCGGTCTGCGCGCCGCATTCGACTGCACCGGCACCCCGCCCGCCGAACCCACCACCTCCTCGCCGCCCGTCGACCTGGACACCGCCGCGATCGACGCCGCCATGGGCGTCAAGGGCACCACCGACGGCGAGATCTACAAGAGCGTCTACGTCCGCCGCGAGACCGTCGCCGACGGCCCTGTGATCCTGCCTCCGGGACTGGGCGCCACCACGTCCGTCAACTTCCAGCCGCTCGGCGGCGGAAGGGCCGCCCTCAGCGGTGACCTGGTCATGATCGCCAAGGAGGTCCAGCCCGCCCTCGTGGCCCTGCGGCGCGGTGGCGTCGAACTCGTCGAGGTGCACCACCACAACCTCACCGACGAACCACGCCTGTTCTTCGTCCACTACTGGGCCGTCGGCGATGCCGTTCGCCTCGCCAAGGCCATTCGCCGGGCCGTGGACACCACCAACGTCGTACCCATGCCCGGAGGAGCCGCCTGATGACCGCGGACAACGAGTCCATCATCTGCCCGTTCGACTTCAGTGAAGCCCTGGAGTTCGACCCTGCGCTCGCGGACCTGATGCACCGCGATTCCCCCGCACGCGTCCGGCTTCCCTACGGCGATGCGGACGTGTGGCTGGTCACCGGCTTCGACGCCGTCAAGCAGGTGACCACCGACCACCGGCTCAGCCGGGCCGCCATCATCGGCCACGACTACCCGCGGCTGACGCCGGAGCCCATCGTCTCGCCCGAATCGATCAACGTGATGGACCCGCCGCACAGCAGCCGCGTCCGCCAGCTGGCCTCGCAGGCCTTCACCCAGCAGCAGGTCGACGGGATGCGGAGCCGGATCACCCGGCTCGCGGACGTCCTGCTGGACAAGATGGAGGAGGACGGGCCGCCGGCGGACCTGGTTCAGCACCTCTCCGATCCGCTTCCCCAGCACACCATCCTGGACCTCCTCGGCATCGAACGGGAGGAATGGCCCCAGATGCAGGAGTCCGTGCGCCAGCTGCTGGTCGTCGGCGCGGGCAACAAAGAGGCCGCGGCGAGCGCCAAGGCCGATCTGACGGCCTACTTCGCCAAGCTCGTCGGGCAGCGCCGGAACTCACCCGGCAAGGACCTCATCAGCGTGATGGCCGCAGCGCGGGACGGCGAGGACCAGCTTGACGACAGGGAACTGGCGGTCATGGCACTGACGCTGACACTCAGCGGCCAGGACACGGCAACGTGCCAGATCAGCGACATCGCGTACCTGCTCCTGACGCGTCCCGAGCTGATGGAACACCTCAGGCGCCGGCCGGAGACCCTGACTGACGTCCTGCAGGAGATGCTCCGCCACATCCCGTTCCGCAAGGGGGTCGGTATCCCCCGGGTGGCCCTTGAGGACGTGGAGCTGGACGGCGTACGGATCCGGGCGGGCGACTTCGTCCACGTGTCATACCTGACGGCCAACCGTGACCCGGAGCGCTTCCCGGACTCGCACGTCCTCGACCCCAGCCGGCCGTACCAGCCGCACATGACGTTCGGCTGGGGCGGACACCGGTGCATCGCGGTGCCCTTGGCCATGGCGGAGCTGGAAGTGGCGATCGGGCGCCTCTTGGAGCGCTTCCCCGGGCTGCGGCTTGCGGTGCCGCCGGAGGAAGTGCGGTGGGACACGAAGACGATCCGGCGGTTTCCGCTGGAGCTTCCGGTGGCTTGGTAGGAACGCCCGAATCGCGCCGGGCCTGATGGGGGTAGTGCGTCGGCGCGCTCGGTCAATGCGAGCACTCCAGGTGGGAGTGCACGGTGGAAACCCGCAGGTCAGAGTGATGGCTCTGATCGAATGCGGCACCCGCTCCATCACCGACGCGGCCTTCGACTCGATCGCCGGATGCAGCGAGCACAAGCTCGCCCGCCGCCTGCTCGCCTCCCTGCGGCCAGGCATGCTGCTGCTGGCCCGACCGCAACTTCGCCGGCCACGCACTGGGGGGCCTGGTCGAAGCGACCGGCTCCGCCTCGCCTGGCAGGGCGGAGCCGGGGCTGCGTTCGCAGCGCGGTGCGAGCGGACCTGCGAAGAGCAGCACCGCGGCGCACGGCTCGTGAACGTCTCGAGCGGTCACCAGCCTGCGAACCGTGATTTCCTCATCAGTGCCGGGTCGCAGGCCGACCGGGTTTCCCCAGGCCTCCAGCGCCGACGGCCTCTCGTACGCAGACGCCGGTGCGGGCAGGAACCGGCTGAGCGGGGGCAGTTCAGGCGTAGGCGTCCTCGACGGCGACTCGTCGCACGGTACGCAGCGTCGACTGGAGAGTGTCCAGATCGGTCGAGCCCAGAGCGAGGCGGATCGCCTGCGGTGTGTGCATCGAGGTGGTGAACGGCTCGGCCGTGGATACCGAGATGTGCTGACGCGCGAGGGTGGCGGTCAGGCGATCGGCGCGTGCGTCGTCGGGCAGCGGCAGCCAGGTGAAGTAGGAGGAGGGGTGGCTGATGAGCGGCAGGCCTGCCAGCTCTTGTCGGGCGAGTGCCTGGCGGGCCTTGGCGTCGTCTCGTTTCTGCGCTTCCAGGTGGTCCGCCGTGCCGTCATCGAGCCAGCGGCAGGCGATCGCGGTGGTGAGGGCCGGGGTGTTCCAGGTAGTCGCCCGAATCGCGCGTTCGAGCGGCGGCACCGCAGACGGCGGGGCGACGACGAAGCCGACCCGCAGGCCGGTGGCGACGCTCTTGGACAGTCCCGAGACGTAGAGGGTGATGTCCGGCGCGGACGCAGCCAGCGGCGGTGGAGGGTCCTCGGCCAGGTAGGCGTAGGAGGCGTCTTCGATGATGAGCGGACCGTGCTGTCGAGCGATCTTGATCAGGCGGGTCCGGTCAGCTGCCGGCATGACCCAGCCCAGCGGGTTGTGCAAGGTGGGCATGGTGTAGATCGCGCGCACGGGGCGGGTCGCGCACAGCTTCTCGAGGGCATCGAGATCCGGCCCGTCGGCGGTTGCGGGTATGGGCTCCAGGTCGAGATGGAAGGCATGCGCGAGCACTTTGAAGCCCGGGTAGGTGAGTGCGTCGACCGCGACGACGTCGCCGGCGTTGAGCGCGGCCATGACGGTGATGGCCAGGCCGTGCTGCGCACCGTTGACGATGAGGATGTGATCCGCGTCAGTGGTGATTCCCCGACGCCTCAGGTGCCGTGCGATCGAGGCTCTGTCCTGGGGACGCCCTCGATGGGGCTGGTAGCGCAGCAGCGAGTCGAGATCACCGGAGGTGGCCACCTCTCGCAGGGCCTGCCGGAGGAGGTCGGCTTGCCCGGGCAGCGACGGGTAGTTGAAGTTGAGGTCGACCGCATCCGTGGCGATGACCTGCTGGTCGATGCCGTGACCGGCGGGAACCGCGATGTCACGCACGAACGTGCCGCGGCCCTGTTCCCGGCTCACCAGGCCCATCGTTTCCAGCTCGGCGTACACCCGCGTCGCGGTCACCACGGCGATGCCCTCACGGGCGGCGAGCCCGCGGTGTGTCGGCAGCCGCACGCCCGCGGCGAGCCGCCCGGTCCGGATGTCGGATGCGAGCGCGTCGACCAGCATTTTGTACCGCGAGGCTGCCATACACCGGATTGTATGCATGACAATTCTTTGACTGTCCTGTTCGCGGGTCCTTACCGTCAAGACCCACCCACCCGGAAGGACAGCCGCCGTGCACATCGCCATCCTCACCTTCGAGGGCTACAACGAGCTCGACTCCCTGATCGCACTCGGTGTCCTCAACCGCATCAAGACCGACGGCTGGCGCGTCACCATCGCGACCCCCGGCCCCAAGGTGACGTCGATGAACGGGGTCGTCATCGAACAGATGTCGACCCTCGAGGAGGCGTGCGCCGCTGACGCCGTCATCGTCGGCAGCGGCATCGCCACCCGCGAGGTCGTCGAAGACCCGGCGATCATGAACACCCTGCGCGGCCTCGACCCCTCGCGCCAGCTCATCGCGGCACAGTGCTCCGGCGCGCTCGTGCTGGCCAGGCTCGGCCTGCTCAACAACATCCCCGCCTGCACCGACCTGACCACCAAGCCCTGGGTCATCGCCGCCGGCGCCGAGGTGCTCAACCAGCCCTTCTACGCCAAGGACAACATCGCCACCGCCGGCGGCTGCCTGGCCTCGCACTACCTCGCCGCCTGGATCATCGCCCGCCTCGAGGGCAACGACGCCGCCGAAAGCGCGCTGCACTATGTCGCCCCGGTCGGCGAGAAGGAGGAATACATCGAGCGCGCCTGGCGCAACATCAGCCCCTACCTGCCCGCTGCCGCACCGGCGCTCGTCTGAACGACCCGCCGCAAGCAGCGACCGGCCAGGAAGCCCCGTCATGTCGTGCTGCGCCATCGATGTCCGTGACCAGTGGGTGGCGTTCTTCGGGAGCTGCTCCAGCGTGGTGACCACGACCGCTTCCACCTGATCGACGCTGATGGTGGGCGGCCGGCCCGGCCGGGGCTCGTCGGCCAGCCCGTCCAGCCGCTCGGCGAGGAAGCGTCGGCGCCACTTGCGGACGGTGTCCGCACTCACCCGCAGATCCCGGGCGACCGCGACGATCGGCGGTACTTCCGGGCCCGCGCACGCCAGCACGATCCGCGCCCGCAGGGCCAGGGCCTGGGCCGATGTCGCCCGACGCGTCCACCGTTCCCACACCGCCCGCTCATCATCAGACAGCAGTAAGGGTTCCAGCTTCGGGCCCCGACGAGGAACTGACGCACCAGCAGCAGAAGTCACGCAACTACTGACGATCAACTACTGGCGCAGGACCCTGGCCGAGCTTCCGCAGCACCTCGGCGATGTTGGCCCGGTACGTCCGCAGCGCCTGCAGGCCGGCGGTGTAGCGGTCGCGATGCCGTGTGATGTCCGCAGCCTGCTTCTGCGCCCGTACGGCGTGCCAGAGCTCGGCCGTATGGTGGCGGCGCTTGCAGGTGACGTCCGCGACGGCGGTGGCCCGCTCCCGCTGCGTATGCCGGGTGTTGCCGTCGCTCTCCCGCTGCCAGGCGTCGTCCGTGTACGCCGCGACGGGGTCGGGATAGCGGGTGAATCCTTGTTCTGCCACACAGCGGGACCACACACCCCAGGCCGCGTGAAGGCGCGGGTCACGCTTGACCGCCTTGTCGACCTCGATCGCCCTTCTGCTTGCGTAGAGCCAGTCCCGCTTGAGGTCGATGCCCTGCATCAGCCGCCGGCTCGCGTCGGCGTTGCAGGCGGGCCAGTCCGCATACTCAGCGTTTGTCATGCGGCGGCCCTTGGGCCGGACGGCCGGGTGCTTTGCCGGGTCCCAGCCGTAGCCCCAGCGGCGGGCCGTGTCCAGATCGAGGGCGCCATAGTCGGTGCTGACCGCGGTGGCGACGAGGGGGTCGCTGGGGTAGCGGGGGTCGAGCGGGAAGTCCCGGTGGCCGCGGTTGGCCATGCACTGCCGGATCAGCAACGCCGATGCCTGCCGGGACCGCTGGTAGTCCTGCGGCGTGTAGTCGTAACGGTCGGCCGGTAGGGGGCCGGGGTCCGACGCTGTGCGAATGACCTCCGGGCGTTCCGGTCCGGAGGCGCAGAACGCCGCCAGCATCGCCACCCCCGCCGTGGCGCCCAGCCGCCACCCCCGCCACACCATGACCAGGAATGCTAGCGGGCGGCGTGTACGTGATCGGCCGCAGCCCCGGAGACTCACTTGTAAAGGATTCTTTAGAAAGATGTCTTTAGACAGATGTCTTTAGATGCATGTCCGAGCGCACGCCCAAGGCCGGCACGCCGAACCGCTCCGTCCATCTCGCAGACCCCGGCGCCCTGCGCGCCTACGCCCACTCCACCCGTATGAAGCTGGTCGGGCTGCTGCGCGTCGAAGGGCCGTTCACGGCGACCCGCGCCGCGGAACTGACCGGCGAGTCCGTGGCCAGCTGCTCGTACCACCTGCGGATGCTCGCCGAGTACGGCCTGGTCGAGGAAGCCGAGGGCGGCCAGGGCCGGGAGAAGCCCTGGCGGGCCACGGCCCGCTCAGGGCGCCGACAGCGAGGCGGCCGAAGCGCTCAACACGGCCATGGCACAGCGGTACTTCGAACGGATGACCCAGGCGGTCGAGACCCGGCAGCAACTGCCGCGCGAGTGGCGCGAGGCGGAGCAGTTCGGCGACGACGTCGTCTACCTGACGGCCGCCGAACTCGCCGAGCTGGGTGAGCAGTTCTCGGTGCTGCTGGAGTCCTACGGCGAGCGGTTCGACGACCCGTCACGGCGTCCGGAAGGGGCAGAGCCGGTGACCGTGCTGCGTATCGCGTTCCGCAACCGCCGGGGGGAAGCCGCGTCATGAACCACCACCCGGACATACACGCCCTCCACGCCGCCCGCGCGGCCGAGCTGCGTGCACAGGCCCACGCCGGGGAGCTGCGCCGGAGCGCCGGCGCCGGCCGTTCGGGCCGGAGCAGCACGCCGCTCCGCGCCCGCCTCGGCCGGCTACTGGTCGAGGCGGGCCTGCGGCTCCTGCACTCGCCGGCGCCACCGCGCCCGGCGGAAGGCTGAGAGCGCGCCAGCGCTTCGTCGGCCGCTTTGAGTGTCCGAGCAGCCAACGAGCCTTCTGCTCCGCTGCTGTCACGGGTGATGTGCCGGCGGTGGTGGCTGCGGTGGTGCCGGGCAGCGGCTGCAGCAGTCTCGGCTGCAGCCCGACCGCACAGCGGTGCCTGGTGTCCTGGCCGCGGCGAAGAGGGCGCCGGCCGCGGTACACCAGGCTGAGGCGGCGGGCTCGTTGGCCGCCAGCAGCTTCCACATCGTCACGGCAGTGCAGGCTGCTGCGGCCGCACATGCCAGCCCGGCAAGCCACCGCTGGGCGCGCAGGAGGAGGTGCCGAAGGGTGTGACGCCACGCCGGCTGTGTGTTCATGGTTGCTCTCCCATGGGTTGGAGGGGGCCTGAATGAAGCCAGATTCAGGCGGCCAGGTCCTCCTTCGCCATGGATCCTGCGGATGGCACTCGTCAGCGCGTCGCATCCCCGACCATGGGAGGTGACAGCGGCGGGTGGCCACGCGTTGTGCCCATTGACATAGGTGAGGTCACCGCGCTAGCCGATGCGGCGGGAGGGCGCACGTGCGGGAAGTGTGGGACTGGGAGGCGTGGACCGAGCAACTCGTCGGCGATGCGGGCGAGGACCTCTCCGGGGTGTTCACCAACGTCAAGGTGCATACGCTGCGCGTGACACAGGTCAAGTGGGCCACCGACTGGGAGACCCGGGCATTTTGCGATCTCGCCCTCCACCTGCTCTACCAGCATCACCTCACCGACACCTCGTCGCCCTCACTGAGCCACGAACTCAAGCTGTTCAAGAACCTCGGTCCCGAGGACCTGATGCGCCATGCGTCCCGGCTGATTCCCGACGCGCACCAAGCGGACAGGCTCGACCGGCAACGGTGGCTCGACACCTGGCGCCACCAGGCGGCATTCCTCGAAGACCTCATCGCCTACCTGTTCAGGCCCGGAGTCGTCCTGCGCCGGGTCCGGCAGGTCCAGGAAGAACTCGTCGCGATGGCCCCGGCTCTGACACTCGGCGACCTCATCAGAGAAGGCACGGAAGCGGAACTGCAGTCCACCCTGGCCAGCCCGGTCGTGGGACTGCAGACCTTCATCCAGGCAGCCCTGCCGCGCCAGCCTCGGATCCAGCAAGCGATCCACGCCATCGAAACCACGGCCCTGGACGAGTGGGCACGTCTGTACGGCGCCGTCTTTCCCGCCTACGGCCTCAGCCTGCGCCCCGGCGTCAGCTGGCTGGACATGTCCCGGCTCTTCGACGCCCTCATCGAGGGCGTCCTCCTCAAAGCCCGCACTCTCGACCACATTCCCTGCCTCGCCAACGGAGACAACCTTCTGGCCGGCGGGATCTTCGCCCTGCTGCCGGCCCTGTGCGACATCCCAGCCGCACAAGTCGACAGCCTGACCGTCTGCGAACCCATCCGCTGGAAACCGGACCCCCGGACCTGACCGCCCCTCAGACTGGGCCTGGCGCCGGCGGCAGGGACCGTGCTCCCCTCGGCGAGTGACGACGGCCGCAGGTGGTGCGTGTGGACGAACACGTGGTGGTGGTACGGCGGACTGGCGCCCCAGCAGGGCCGTCCAGGACTCGTCCTGCCACGGCCCGCGCTGCGGCCCGAAACATGTGACTCCTCCCCCTCGTGAACGAGGGGGCTTCTCGCTATGCCGGTTGGGCTTCGCGACGGACCAGCCCGGCCCGTAGAACGTTGAGCGCGGCCACGGTGTCAGCGTGCGCCTGGTGGTCGCAGTTCTGACAGTGGAACTTCGACTGTGTGGGCCGGTTCTCCGCTGCGACGTGCCCGCATTCGGGGCAGGTGCGGGAGGTGTTGCGGGGGTCCACGGCGATCACTTCCCGTCCGGCGCTTTCAGCCTTGGCGTGCAGGATCGTCAGGAACACCCCCCATCCGGCATCGGAGATCGAGTGGTTGAGTCCGGCCTTGGAGGCGGCCCCGTTGGGCAGGAAGCTGCCCGGGGTCGTGCGGTGGGGCTTCGGGGCGGGAGCCTTGACCATATTGCGGATCTTGAGGTCTTCGTGCGCGATGAAGTCGTGTTCGCGCACGAGGTTGAGGGCGGTTTTGTGTGCGTGGTCGAGGCGTCGGCGCCGGACCTTGCGGTGCAGGTCGGCGACCTTCTGAACGGCCCGTTGGTGGTTCTTGGTGCGCTTGTCGCGGCGCACCCGGGGAAAGCGGGACAGTGCCCGCTGTGCGGCTTCGAGTTTCGCGGCGGCGCGGCGGCTGTGGCGCGGGTTGGGCGCGAACTCGCCGCCTGAGTCGGCAAGGAAGTTGGCTATGCCCATGTCGATGCCGACCACGCTGCCGGTCGCGGGCAGCGGCTCCGGCTGGGACTGCTCGGCGGTCAGGATCACGTACCAGCGCTTGCCTTCGCGCTTGACGGAGACGGTCTTGACCTTGCCGACCACGGGCCGGTGCTGGTTGACCTTGACGTGCCCGACGGCTTGGAAGCGGACACGGGTGACCGGGTCGTGCGGGGTGGAGTCCCAGCGGCAGCCGTCGCCGTCCTTGGAGAAGTCGACGGTGTCGAACCAGTTGATGCCCCGGAAACGGGGGTAGCCCGGCGTCTCGCCGGACTTGACCCGGCGGAAGAACGCGGCGAACGCCTTGTCCAGGCGGCGCAACGTCGCCTGCTGCGACGAGAACGACCAGCGACCCTGACGTTCCGGGTCGAACGCCCGGATGGCCTTGAGCTGCGCGGACTGCTGCCCGTACTTGACGCTCGTCTTCGAGGCGTGCCGGTAGGCCTCGCGGCGTTCCTGCAAGGCTCCGTTGTAGAGCGAGCAGTGATCCCGCAGCATCTCGCCGAGCGTGGCCGTCTGGCGAACGGTGGGCCGCATGAGGAACGTGTACGCACGGATCATCCGGCCCACCCCCTTCCTGGTCAGCTTCACAGAAGATACTGCGCTTGGCGTATGTCACCGCGCTGGGAACCAAACCCTGATATCCGTACCGGACGCCACGTCGCCCACCACCTGCACGCTCACTTGGTGTTCATCACCAAATACCGGCGCGATGTCTTCGATGACGCCATGCTCAAGCGCTGCGAAGAGATCATGCGGGAGGTCTGCACCAGCTTCGAAGTGGAACTGCGCGAGTTCAATGGCGAAGCCGACCACGTCCACCTGCTCGTGCACTACCCGCCGAAGATCGCCCTGTCCAAGCTGATCAACAGCCTCAAGGGCGTCAGCTCCCGCTACCTGCGGGCCGAATACACCGGCCGGATAAACCGCATTGCGATGGGCTCGGTGTTCTGGTCGCGCTCCTACTTCGCCGGCTCCTGCGGCGGTGCACCGCTGACCGTGATCCGTCAGTACATCGAGGGCCAGAAGCAGCCTGTCTGACCGTCAAAACAGAGACGGAGCGAACTCCGGCGCTGCGCGCCTCCGGGACGAGGATGCGTTTCCCTCCCCGGCTGAAGCCCGGGATACCCACGCAAGATCAGGGATGGCGGCCCACGACGGTGGCGCCGATGTGCTCCTCACGGCGTTCGACCCGGTCGGCGTCGATTCCCGTCCTGCCGTCGGCGGTCCTGGGTCGCGGCGGACAGCCATGCCCGCAAGCCCTCGGTCCCGTCGCCGAAGGGTGCGTCCAGGCGCTGGTCCGTGCCGGCGGCGAAGCTGTCGAGGGAGACGGTGAGGCGGTGTACACGCAGCCCGGGCAGGGGGTGTCCCCGGCTCGGGGTTCCCGCTCTCACCTCTGCGTCGAACGGGAAGCGGCAGGACCGCCGGCTGGCCCGAGCAATGCAGGAAATCTTCTCGGGCCCTGTCCCCCGACGGCCACGGCGAGGTTCTTCGGGCCCCGGTCAGACGCCGTCGCGGAAGCAGTGCAGCTGGCGTTCGAGGCTGCTCCGCAGGTGCTCCCGCATGGCCTGTGCGGCTCGGTCGGAGTTGCGCCGGAGGAGGGCACGCAGGATCCGCTCGTGCTCCGCCACCGTGGCCGGACCGGCACCGGTGATGGCGCTGAGGCGGAAGATGTGGAGGTGGGCGTGGAGACGCTCGACGGCGTCCGCAAGCAGAACGCGCCCCGACGCCGTGGCCAGCGTGTCGTGGAACTGCTGGTCGAGGGCGGCGAACCGGCCGTACAGCGCGTAGCTGTCGCCCTCTTCCGGCTCATTCCTCATCTGCTCCATGAGCTCTTCCACATGGTCCAGTTGGGCCTCGGTGGCCCGCTCGGCCGCCAGCGCCACGGCGTGCGGTTCGAGGAGCATCCGCATCTCGAAGAGCTCCTCGATGCCCTCGACCGTGAGGAGATCCGTGGCGCGGTATCCGGCGAGGGAGCGCTTGGTGACCAGGCCGTCCGCCTCCAGCCGGGCGAGCGCCTCACGTACGGGCGTCGGTGACACCTCAAGCGCACGCGCGAGGGCCTCGATACCCACGCGGGCACCGGGCTTGATCTGGTGGTCCATCACCATCGCCTTGATGGCCTCGTACACACTGTCGGCAAGGACCTGGCGCTGCGGGAGGGCTCGGGGCGGTGTGACGTCGTCAAAGGCCGCGTCCGGCACTCCGCCGTGAGGCTTCTCCGACAGCATGGCCTGCCTCCCCTTTGAGCCGTCCGGACGATGTGGCTCTACGAATCGTATAGGTTTTCCACCGGTTTCCTCCTACGGATCATGGCTTCATGTGCCCGCCCCACCTGCGAGTTGTCACCAGAAGGGTGCGGTACCTCCCCTGCTCCGTGGATGAGGCGGATGACCTGGCCGCTCATCCTCTCGTAGTCGTGCTCGTTCCCGACCTCGCCACGGATGCGGTGGTCCGCCATGACGACGATGCGATCGGCCAGTGTCACCATCTCGCCGAGGTCACTGCTGATCAGCAGGATGGGCAGACCGTCGCGGGCGAGGTCCCAGATCAGTTCGTGGAAGGCATGCTTGGTGCGGACGTCGACGCCGACGGTCGGTTCGTCGACGACGAGCAGCCGGGTCTTCACCGCCAGCCACTTGGCGAGACTCACCTTCTGCTGATTGCCGCCGGACAGTTCGCCGGCGTTCTGTTCCAGCGAGGCGACACGGATGCCGAGCCGTGCCACGAGATCGTCGGCGACGTCTCTCTCCTGCTGGTCGCAGACGTACCCGAGGGCCCGCGCGAGTCTCTTCCACACCGTGACGGTGAGGTTCCGCAGGATCGGCTGCTCGAGGAAGACGCCTTCCTCCTTGCGGTTCTCGGTGAGATAGCCGATGCCGTACTCGTGCAGTGCCTGCCGTGGTGAGGAGATCCGCGCGGTCTGGCCGTGTACGCGGACCTCGCCCGCCGTGACACGCTCGAGCCCGAGGCCGAGGACGGCTTTGACCAGTTCGCTGCGGCCGGCGCCGACGAGGCCGTACAGCCCGACGATCTCCCCGGGGCGCACGTCGAGACCGATGTCGCGGTGACCGGCCGAGGTGGCCACGCCGGTGAGGGAGAGCGCGGGCACGGCGGACGCGTCCACCGTGCGCGGGGAGAGTACGGTCGCCGCATGGCTGCGGCCCACCATCAGAGTCACGATCTCGTCGTGCGTGTGCTCGGCGAGCGGGGCCGACTCCAGTACGCAGTGGCCGTCGCGCAGCACGGTGACGGTGTCGCAGACCGCGAAGACCTCCTCCAGCTTGTGGCTGACGAAGACGACGCAGGTGCCCCGGTCCGTCAGCCGCCGGATCACGTCGAAGAGCCGTTCGGCCTCCTGCGGGGAGAGGGAGGCGGTCGGCTCGTCCAGCAGCAGGACCCGGCTGTCGGTGTGCAGCGCCTTGGCGATCTCGACCAACTGCTGCTGGGCGACGGAGAGTTCACTGACCGGGGTGTGCGGGTTCAGGTCGAGTCCGACATCCCGCAGGCAGCGCTCGACCGGGCCGGTCATGGCCGCGCGGTCGATGAGGCCACGGCGTGACGGCGGCTTGTGGAGCGTGATGTTCTCCGCCACGGAGAACGCGGGAATGAGATTGCGCTCCTGGTGCACCACCCCGATGCCGGCGCGTGTCGCGTCCAGTGGGTTCCGCAGGTGCGCCTCGCTGCCACCCAGCAGCAGACGGCCGCCGTCCGGCGCGTGGACGCCGGTCAGGACCTTGATCAGTGTCGACTTGCCGGCACCGTTCTCACCGAGCAGCGCGTGCACGGTTCCCGCCGTCAGGCGCAGAGCCACCTCGTCCAGGGCGCGTACGCCGGGAAAGACCTTGACGATGTTCTCGCACTCGAGCAGTACGTCGTTCACGGGGCTCCCCCTGTGCTCGGCAGGGTGTGGGCGGGCGCCGGCCGGTTGCCGGGGGGCGTGGGCGGTCTCTCGTCGTCGGTCCTGCTCGCGAGGCCGAGGTGGGTCCGGTGGAGGCGGCCACCGACCACCGTGGCGAGTACGACGACGCCGATGAGGAAGTTGACCCAGCTGGGGTCGAGCGAGAACTCGGCGCGTGCGCTGTCGATGAGCCGCATGACGAAGGCGGCCAGTACGGTCCCCAGAACGGCCACCGACCCTCCCGTCAGGGCCACTCCGCCGATGATGGGGGCGGCGAAGCTGGGCAGCAGCCAGTCGCCGCCGACACTGCGGTTGACTCCGGGCAGCGAGGCGGTGGCGATCAGCGCGGCCACCCCGACGAGAAGGCCGGACAGGGTGTGCGCCAGGACGATCTGGCGGTCGGTGGAAATGCCCGAGAGCCGCGCGGCCAGCGGGTTCCCGCCCGCCGCGAGGAGCCGCCTTCCGGCGATGCCCCGGTGCATGAACAGGGCGAGGAGGGCGGCCACGGCCAGCGCCGTGACGAAGACGAGCGGCACGTTGAGGGGAGCGGCCGTCCCCAGGTCGCGCAGGGTGGCGGAGTAGCCGTCGACGGTGCGTGTACCGGCCAGCCGGTACTGCGCCCCCAGCAGGATGGTCATGGTGCCGAGCGTGACGATGAAGCCGTTGATGCGGGTGGCCACGATGAACAGACCCGTGAGCGCGCCGATCGCCGTGGCGGCCAGCACGCCGATCGCCACGGCCAGGGCCGCCGGCAGGCCGGCGTCGGCCATGAGAACACCCATGGCGCAGGCGGTGGATCCGCCGAGCGCGCCGACCGCGAGGTTGAGCTGTCCGACGCACAGGGCGACCATCTGGGCCAGGCCGATGAGAATGGGCGTCGCCAGATACTGCAGGAACGTCCGGACCGAGTTGCCCTCGAAGAACGAGCCTCCCGACGCCGCCCCCAGACCGATGTACCCGGCCACGACGACGCCGAGCAGGGTGAGGGAGGTGGAGCGGGACAAACGGCGCAGCGCTGGGACCACATCGGCCGCCCAGGGACGGGGAGTTGTGGGGGTCGTCATGTCGAGCGCACCACCTTTCGGTAGCTGACGAGGTGGCGCACCCGGTCGGCGGACAGGGCCAGCAGCAGGACGCAGCCGAGGTAGATGTTGAGGCTCTCCAGGCCCACGCCGAGGAGGTCGAGGCCCTTGCGGATGACGCCGACCAGCGAGGTGCCCAGCAGGGCGCCGATGACCGAGACGACGCCACCGGTGAGCAGGGTGCCGCCGAGGACGGCTCCGAGGAACGACGGGAGCATGAAGTCGTCGCCGATGGAGGCACGGAACGTGCCCGTGCTGACGGCGGCCATGAACCCGGCGAGGGCGGCCAGCAGACCCGACAGCGTGTGCGCCGTGATGACCCGGCGTGCGGTGGGGATGCCCGACAGTTCCGCGGCGGCCGGATTGGCGCCCGTCAGCAGGAGTTCCCTGCCGGTACGGGTGTAGCGGTAGAGGAAGCCGAGGCCGAGCACGGCCAGGACGGTGAACTGCGCCAGTTGCGGGATCGCCGGTGAGCCGCAGACGGGACCGACGCAGATGTCGGCGAGCGAGTACTGGCGTAGCTCCCCCACGCCGGCCGGTGTCCGGGTGAAGGCCGCGTTCTCCGTGAGCGAGGAGTACAGCAGGGAGACGAGCCCAAGGAGTGCGAAGTCCATGGCGAGGGTCACGACGAAGGAGCTCACCTGGGTGCGGGCGATGATCCATCCGGTCAGTGCGCCGATCAGCGCACCCGCCAGCAGACAGACCAACAGGCCGGCGGCCAGCGGGAGTCCGAACCGGTCGTAGCCGAGTCCGGCGAACAGGGCACCGAAGGAGGCCATGCGGCCCACGGCCAGGTTCATGTGCCCGACGGACAGGACGACCATCTGGGCCAGGGCCACCACGGTCAGTGTCGAGATGTCACGCAGCAGCGGGAAGAGGACGAGTCTCGCGTCGAAGAAGGCCGGGCGCAGCAGGCCGAAGACGATGACGAGCGCGACGACGAGGCCGAACAGGCCCAGTTGCTGGGGGGCCAAAAGACGCCGGCGCGGAGCAGGGCGCTGTGCCGCGGGTGGCTGCCCGGTCTCCGCCGGGGGCGATGATGCCGTGGTCACGCCACCCTCCGGTCTTCGATCGCGTCATGGTCCCAGTCGATGCCGATCCCCGGCTCGTCCGGGGCCACGGCGTGCCCGTCGCGCACCGTCAGTTCGGTGCGGGTGACGGCCCTCAGCTGCGGGATGTGCTCGACGTAGCTGCCGTTGGGCACCGCGGCCGCCAGGCTGACGTGCAGTTCCATCAGGAAGTGCGGGCAGACCATGACGTTGTACGCCTCCGCCAGGTGGGCGACCTTCAGCCAGGGGGTGATGCCGCCGACGCGGGCCGCGTCGACCTGCACCACGGAGGCGGCGCCGGCCTCCAGATACTGGCGGAACTGGCCCAGCGAGTAGAGGGTCTCCCCCACGGCGATCGGTATGTTGGTCGCGCGGGCCAGCCGTGCGTGACCGCTCACGTCGTCCGCCGGCATCGGCTCCTCGAACCAGAACGGCCCATGGGGTTCGAGCGCCGAGGCCAGTCGCACCGCCGACGACAGCGTCTGGGACTGGTTGGCGTCCGTCATGATGCGCAGCGTGGGGCCGACCGCCTCGCGCACCGCGCGCAGCCGCTCCACGTCCTCGGCCGGGTGCGGCTTGCCCACCTTGATCTTGACGCCGGCCCACCCGGAGTCGCGGGCCGCGAGGGCCGACTTCACCAGCTCGTCGGTGCTCAGATGCAGCCAGCCGCCTTCGGTGTCGTACAGCGGAATCTCCTGGCGATGGCCGCCCGCCAGCCGCCACAACGGCTCGTCCGCGCGCTTGCATCTCAGGTCCCACAGGGCGGTGTCGACGGCGGCGAGGGCGAGCGAGGTGACGGCTCCGACGGCGGTCGCCCGCGTCAGGGCGAACAGCCGCTGCCACAGGGCCTCGACGTTCCGGGCGTCCTGACCGGTCAGGGAGGGAAGCAGATGGTCGCGCAGGAGCGCCAGCACGGAGGAGCCGCCGGTGCCGATCGTGTAGCTGTACCCCATGCCGGCCAGGCCGTCGTCGGTGGCGAGGTCGACGAATATCGTCTCCTGCTTGATGAATGTCTGGACCGCGTCGGTGCGGTTCTGCTCCACCGCGACATCGGCCAGCCGGGCCGTGGCGGTCGTGATGATGGTCATGACGGTGTCCGCTTCTCCGTGGTCAAGGGCCCTGGTCAAGGGCGTGGGCGGCAGACCGGCAGAGCCGGTGGTGTGGGCCCGGTCAGCCGCAGTTGAGGAGCTTGTCGGCGAACTGCTTCTTGAGGTCGGCGCTCTTGCGCCGCCTCTCCTTGTCGTAGTCGGCGACATTCGCCTTGGTGACCACGAAGGAGCCGGAGTCCACGATCACCCCGGGGTCGCGCATCACGCACTGCTTGCTCTGCAGCAGAGCGAGCGCCCACGTGCCCACGTCCGCCTGGCCCACCGGGTTCTGTACGACCGTGGCGCTGACGGAGCCGTCCTTGATGGAGCCGATGATCTTGGCGTCGTCGTCGATGGCCACGACCTTCGCCGACGATCGAGAACGTCTCACCCCGTCCGCGGCGGCGACCGCGGGGTTGTAGGCCGTGGTGACGATGCCCTGGATCTCCTTGCCCTTGGCGGCCAGCAGGTCGGACACCGCTTTCTGCGCGGTCTGCAGGTCCTTGTCGATGTCGGTGACCGTCTGCAGGAGTTTCACCTTGCCCTTGGTCTCCTTCACCGCCTTGGCCACGCCCTTGATCCGCAACTGGGTGTTGGCGTCCACGTTGTTGCCGGTCAGGTGGACCAGCGTGCCCTTGCCGCCCATGGCGTCGATGGCGGCGCGGGTGGCGCGGTAGGCCGCGAGTTCGACGTTCGTGGACAGACAGAAGTCGGCCTTGTTCACCTTGCCGGCCGGGCACGAGCCCAGGGAGGCCACCGCGAACCCCTGCGACTTGAGGTCGAAGAAGGTGCTGTTGATGTCGGTCGGCGAGACGCCGAAGACACCGAAGGCGTTGTAGCCGCGCGCCGCGAGTGTGGAGAGCAGGTTGTTCTGCTTCTGCTGATCCCACTCGGCGGTCTCGTCGAACGTCACTCCCCCGAGGCCGTACTCGCTCCGCGCTGCGGCTCCCGTCACCTTCCACTGCTGGAAGTACGGGTGGGCGCCGCCCGGGACGAGCGCCACCTTGACGCCGGAACCGTCGGCCGGCTCGGCCGTCCCGTTCCCCGTGCCCTGCCCGGGAGCCGCGTTCCCGCCGGCCGGCTCCCCCGAGTTCTTCAAGGTGCACGCAGTCAGACCGCCGGTGAGCACCACCACGGCGACAGCACTGGACAAGAGGGGCCTGATCCGGAGGTACGGCACCACAACTCCCCTGAATTCAATAGGATATTTGCGGGGAGATGCTGCGCGAGGCGCCGTCCTGCGTCAAGACATCTGACAAAAACAGGAGCCGGAAGCGACGGATCGTCCCTGTTACGCCACGTCCTGCGCTCGCTCGCCCTGCGGTCCGCCGTCCCGGCGTGAGCGCCGCAGCGTCCGCCTCCGGATCAGAAGCCCTAACAATCCCATAGGAAATCTGAGAATCGGTTGGTTCCACGGAGGCGGCACGGACCCGGGCGGAGACAGCCCGGATCCGCGGACGGAAGGGGAAGCCGGGCGCGGGCCGCCGCGGTCGAACCCCTCTGGCGCAGGGGCGCGCCGGCCCGGTGGAGGCTTTCGAGGGCAGCGGCCCCGGGACTCCTTCCGGAGTCCCGGGTTCCGCGTCCGTCCCACGTATCACGCGGGGGCTATGCCGTGTCGGCCGCCTTGTTCAGGACCATCAGAGTGCGGAGTGCGGCGGGCAGACTGCTCCCCGGGGTCCACGTGCTCGTACGGGCGGCTGCCGGGGCTGCCGCACGCTTCGGCCCGGCCTGGTGATCTACGTCTCGCGTCGTACTGGGGAGAACTCAATTCGACGAACTCCGGGCAGAGAGCCGGAGGCGGGAAGGAATCGTTGAGACAAGGAGGCAGGGGTGACTCGCAGTGCCGGCGGATCAGAGCCATCGTCTGAGGATTCGGCGCAGGAGCGTGTGGAGGAGCTGCAGGATGAGAACGCTCAGCTTCACGAAGCGATCCGCTCGCACGCCGTGGTGGACCAGGCGATCGGCGTCGTCCTTGCCCTAGGACGGCTGACGCCGGATCAGGGCTGGGAGGTCCTGAGAGCGGTCTCCCAGCACACGAACATCAAGCTGCGGCACGTAGCGGAACTGATCGTCGAATGGGCGCGGACGGGAGACCTGTGCGCCGGCATCCGCTCAGAGCTGGAACGGCGGATCGCGCAGTGCACCCCGCCCGGCACACCGGCACCCGAGCACACCGGCTCAGCATCCGCACGCGCCCTGCCGCCGCCCGCCACAGGGTGGTGTGCTCGGCCCTCTCCTGCACCGCCGGCGCGATCTGCCGCACCCAGCGCCGCCCCGGCGCGATCGCCCGCCTCGCCAGCCGCCGATCCCGGTCCCGCAGGCCCGCCGTCACTCCCATGACCAGCCGGCTTCCCGTCGATCCCCCTCACACCGATACCGCGGCCGGCGGTGATCCACCACCTCAGGATTCGAGGCGGCGATGGTCCTCCTCATCCCACTTCCGGGTGTCGCGCGGCTGCACGTACGGCTCGTCCCCGGCCGGATGGCCCCCGGCGACGGCGCGCTGGCGGGCCAGCTCCGCATCGAACTCCAGGCCGAGCAGGATCGCCAGGTTGGTGATCCACAGCCACACCAGGAAGACGATCACGCCCGCGAGCGTTCCGTAGGTCTTGTTGTACGAGGCGAAGTTCGCCACGTACAGCGCGAACCCGGCGGAGGCGATCATCCAGATCAGCAGTGCCAGGAAGCTGCCCGGGGTGATCCAGCGGAAACCGCGGACCTTCGCGTTCGGGGTCGCCCAGTACAGGACCGCGATCATGACCGTGACCAGGACCACCAGCACCGGCCACTTCCCGATCGACCACACCGTCAACGCGGTGTCGCCCAGCCCGAGCGCCGTGCCCACTTCCCGCGCAAGGCCGCCGGCGAACACGACGATCAGCGAACTGATCACGGCCATGACCATCAGAACCACGGTCACGCCGACCCGCACCGGCAGCACCTTCCACACCGGACGGCCCTCGGGGATGTCGTAGACCGCGTTGGCGCTGCGGATGAACGCGGCGACATAGCCGGACGCCGACCACACCGCCAGCACCAGACCGGCAATGGCCATGAGGGAGCCGAGCCCGGCGTTGCCCTGCATCTGCTGCACCGCGTTGCGCAGGACGTCCTGCGCCGCGCCCGGGGCGAGCTTCTGGATGTTGTCCAGCACCGCCTTCGTCGCCGACTGGCCGACGATTCCCAGCAGGGATACGAGTGCCAGCAGCGCGGGGAACAGCGCCAGGATCCCGTAGTACGTCAGCGCCGCGGCCCGGTCGCCCAGCTCGTCCTTCTTGAACTCTTTCAGGGTGCCTTTGAGCACCATCCCCCAGGAGCGCCTGGGCAGGTCCGTCGGACTGTCCGGCGCACGCCCCTCCACCTGCTCATCCGGCCCGGCGTGCGGGGCCTGCACGGTCTCGGCCTCTCGGGCGGCCCCGGCATGCCCGCCGCGCCGCCCGTGCCATTTCCCTGTCCGACCCATTCCGCACGGGTATCCGGTCCAGCGCCACCCATACGCGAATTTGCGGCATACGGACTTTCTTTCTCCTCTCAGCCTTCCGCGCCGGTGGCGCCGCGGCCGCTCCCACCGGCTTCGACTCGCTCGGTGGGTGTCTCGACGCTGGTGTGGCACTTGATGTGCCAGGGAGTGGACTCGTGGGGCGATACGGGCGGCTCGGCGGGGCGGTGTGGCAGCCGTGCAGGCGGCGCGGCGGGCACGGGCGGAGCCGGGCCGCGAGCGGGACCCGGTGGCACGGGCGGGCAAGGCGGCCCGCGCCGCGTGGCGGTGGCGGGCTGGTGGCCCGCGCCGCGTGGCAGGTGGCGGGCTGGTGGCCCGCGCCGCGTGGCGGTGGGCGGGCTGGTGGCCTGCGGCTCCGCTGGCATTCGGGGCGCCCTGGGTGGCGGTCATGCGGGTGGACGACGGTGTACCGGTCGATCGCGCACGGTCAGCAGCTCGCGGCGAACGCGACGGGCCCGTGACCCGACGTCATATAGCCCGAACGCTCTGCGCTCGCCCGGCACACGGCGCGGCTGCCGTCGGTGACCATGGCCACCGCATCAGCATGGTCCGTCAGCCCTGACCCACAAGTGGAGGTTCCTTGTCGCACTGGAGGAGTACGGCCCTGATGGCAGTCGTCTGCGCTGGCTGCCTGACCGGCTGCAGCACGCTCGGCGAACGGGAAGCGGCTGCGTCCCGGGCGGCCCTGCGCTTCGAGGAGAGCGTCCGGCAGGCTGACGGCACACGCGCCTGCGCGGCGCTGGCCCCCGAAACCCGGCAGGAGCTCGAGGAGTCCGCGAAGATGCCCTGCGCCAAAGCCCTCTTCGAAGAGCAGCTGTCCCACGCGGCGGCAGTGCGTGGGGTCCAGGTCTACGGGCAGCAGGCACGGGTGGTCCTCAACACCGACACCCTGTTCCTGTCAGCCTTCCCGGCCGGTTGGAAGATCACCGCGGCAGGCTGTGTGCCACGCCCCCACCAGCCGTATCAGTGCCAGGTCAAAGGGGGGTGACCAGAGGATGCGCACCCTGTTCACGCTGCTGCTCCTGACGGTTGGCGCCGGTCTCAGCTACTTCACCGCCATTGGACTGATGCAGCGATGAGCCGCCTGGCACAGTTCCTGAAACACAACGGCCTCACCCTGGCCTTCGGCACCGGCTTCCTGCTCACCCTCGCCGGCCAGGCCGTGTCCGGACACGCCAACTTCAACAACCAGCTCGTCATCGACGGGCTGCACCCGATCGGCTTCCTCCAATACCTCACGACCTCCGACTTCGCCGTGGACGTCACCGAGAACTGGCAGTCGGAATACCTGCAGTTCTTCCTCTACATCTTCGGCACCGTCTGGCTGCTCCAACACGGTTCGCCCGAGTCCAAGCAACTCCACAAGGCCGGTGTGGAAAGCGACCGTGAACAGAAGGTCGGCGACCACGCCGGCCCCTCCTCACCCCGCTGGGCAGCCGACAAGGGATGGCGGCAGACGCTGTACTCGCGCTCCCTGGGCCTCGTCATGGCCACCATCTTCGTGTGGTCGTGGCTGGCCCAGTCCATCACCGGCGCAGCCGCCTACAACGAGGAACACCTGCGCCAACTCCAGGCACCCGTCTCCTGGCCGCAGTACCTGGGCTCCGCCGACTTCTGGAACCGCACCCTGCAGAACTGGCAGTCCGAGCTCCTGGCCGTCGCCTCGATGGCCATCCTCTCGGTCTACCTGCGCCAACGTGGATCCCCCGAATCCAAGCCCGTCGGCGCCGCCCACACCTCCACCGGAGTTGAGGGCTGAGGTCCACCAGCACCTGGCAGGCGTCACCCGCCTCGTCCGCCGCCTCGCAGATGCCGTCGCGGCCAGGCATCAGGAGCGACTGGCACAAAGGCACCGGCACCAGGTCGAGTTCGGCCCTGAGTACGGTCACCAGCGTGCCCTCGCTGCCCACCGGCGTCCGCCACGTCGAAGCCGTTCTCCGGCAGCGATCCAGGTTGCCGCCAAAGACGCGGCGCAGGATCTCCGGAAAGCCGCGCCATGCCTTCATGCCGCCCAGGAGCACCCGCCCCGTGCCCGCCGGCCCGACGGGGGCGGACCGAGTCGGACATACGTGGGGCCGAAGAGACCCTCGGTTCTCTTCGGCCCCGCGTTCCCTGTTCCCCTTGTTCCCCTTCGGGTTTCCCTCGCGGGTCACCCTTTGGCCTCACGCCGGTCAGTCCTCACCCCTGACGATGTTCCACTCGGCGGCCCTACCCGCCGCCTGCGCGGTGTCGCCGTCGATGACGCTCGCCACACACGTGCGCACGTTCCCGCGCCGACGGCGCGCCTTCGCCCAGCCCGTCTCGGGTCGGCGGATGGTGCCCTGCTTCCTGACGTCCGCGGTCACGGCGCTTCATCTTCCTTCTGCGTACGGTTTCACTCGGCGCCGGCACGCTCTCTGCAAGGCCCGCCGTTGCCGTCTGTCGGTTCCCGGGCGAGTCCCCCTCGGGCACCTCGGCAAACCCGGGCGTGCCGCCGGTCGGCCCCGTCGGCCGTTGACGGCAACGGCGTCGCCCGTCCGTCTTTTAGCCGTAGGTGCTGGGTACTCGGGGCCCATGACCTCGCCGGTGCGTCGCGCGCTCGGCACCCACCCAGAGGAAGGGAGCGTCCGCTATGAGGGCGGTGACCTGGCAGGGACGGCGGCACGTGAGCGTGGACTCCGTTCCGGACCCGACGATCAAGGAACCGACGGACGCGGTCGTTCGCATCACCTCGACCGGCCTGTGCGGATCCGACCTGCACCTGTACGAGGTGTTCACGCCTTTCATGACCCCCGGCGACATCCTCGGGCACGAGCCCATGGGCGTGGTGGAGGAGACAGGAGCGGACGTGGCGGACCTGCGGCCCGGGGACCGCGTGGTGGTGCCCTTCCAGATCGCCTGCGGGCACTGCTGGATGTGCGACTCGGGTCTGCCGACCCAGTGCGAGACCACCCAGGTCACCGACCAGGGTATGGGCGCGGCGCTCTTCGGCTACACCAAGCTGTACGGAGCGGTGCCGGGCGCGCAGGCCGAGTACCTGAGAGTGCCCCAGGCCCAGTACGGACCCATCAAGGTGCCCGAGGGACCGGCGGACGACCGCTTCGTCTACCTGTCCGACGTGCTGCCCACCGCGTGGCAGGCCGTGCAGTACGCCGACGTCCCGCCCGGCGGTACGGTCGCCGTCCTCGGTCTCGGCCCCATCGGGGACATGGCCTGCCGTATCGCCCTGCAGCGGGGCGCCCGCGCCGTCTTCGGCGTCGATCTCGTCGCCACACGGTTGAGCCGGGCGCGGGACCGTGGCGTCGAGGTGTTCGACCTGTCGGATTTCGACGGCGGCAAGGAGCTCGTACGGGCCGTCCGGGACCGCACGGACGGGCGCGGGCCCGACAGCGTGATCGACGCAGTGGGCGCGGAGGCGCATGGCAGTCCGCTGGGGCGGATGGCGCAGCAGGCGACCGGCTTCCTGCCCCGCGGTGTGGCGGCCCGGCTCGCCGAGAAGGCCGGGACGGACCGGCTGGCGGCGCTGCGCACGGCCATCGACCTGGTCCGGCGGGGCGGGACGATCTCAGTCAGCGGCGTCTACGGCGGCGCGGCCGATCCGCTGCCTTTGCTGACCATGTTCGACAAACAGATCCAGCTCAGGATGGGGCAGGCCAACGTACGCCGCTGGGTGGACGACCTGCTGCCACTGCTCACGGACGACGACCCGCTCGGCGTGGACGACTTCGCCACCCACCATCTGCCGCTGGAGGACGCCCCGCACGCGTACGAGATCTTCCAGCGCAAGGAGGACGACGCGGTGAAGATCCTCATGCGTCCGTGACGTCCCCCGCCGCCGCTCGCGTCGCCGATCGCGTCGCCGATCGCGTCCGGCCCGCCGGCGCGGCCGGCCCGGACGCGTTCCGCCTCGGATCAGCTCGGCTGCGTCGCGATGCGCAGCGCCACCGCGCCCACGGGCGCGGCCTCGTCCCTCTGCCCGGCGGCCTCCGTCCACCACGCCCCACCGTCCTCGAAGTGCCGCAGGAGCACGCGCCCGGCAACAGGGCGCGCTCGGCCGCCGGACGCGCGGCGAGCCTCTCCAGGCAGGCGCGCAGGTTCCCACGTGCCACCTCACGCGGCACGAACGGCCCTGCGCGCCCGGGGGCCGCACCGCACAGCGGGGCCCGTTGCGGAAAGGTCCGCGAGGTCGCCACCGCCGTACGCGGCCCTTCCCGGCGGATCCGCGCGGCCCCGTCCCGCAGCTGATGGCGGACCCTGCGGCGCAGCGCCTTCGCTGCTCGGGCGGCGGTCCTGGCCGTCGAAGAACTCCCGGGTCCGGCAGCGGTACGCCGCCCTCGGCGTCCGACGCAACCAACCGAACCGTGGGCGGCCGGGGCCGGTCGGCGGGCTTGCCTGATTGGCCCCCGGGGGGCGCGGGAACTCGTGTGCCATGTCTGTCGATCACACGCGAGCACCCGTACTGGAAGCCCTGGCGGAGCACCGAAAGCTGGGCCGTCTCTCCTTCACCCCGCCCGGCCACAAACAGGCCCGGGGCGCCGACCCGGAGGTGCGGGAGGTGCTGGGTGACGCCGTCTTCCACGGCGACCTGTTGGCCTCCGGGGGCCTCGACGATCGTCGGATGAAGGGACAGGTGCTGGAGCGGGCCGAAGAGCTGATGGCCGACGCGGTGCACGCCGAGCACACGTTCTTCACCACGTGCGGCAGTTCCCTGTCGGTCAAGTCGGCCATGCTGGCCACGGCGGGCCCGCACGAGGAACTGCTCGTCGGCCGGGACGCCCACAAGTCCGTCGTCTCGGGCCTGATCCTGTCCGGGATCCGCCCGGTGTGGGTGGAGCCCCGCTGGGACGCCGAACGTCATCTGGCGCACCCTCCGTCGGCCGAGGACTACGAGAAGGCCTTCGCCGCCCACCCCGACGCCAGGGGCGCCCTGGTCACCAGTCCGACCCCGTATGGAGGCTGCGCCGATCTGCGGGGCATCGCTGACGTCTGTCACCGCCGCTCCCGGCCGCTGATCGTGGACGAGGCGTGGGGTGCGCATCTGCCGTTCCATCCCAATCTGCCGTCCTGGGCGATGGACGCGGGCGCCGACATCTGTGTGACGAGCATCCACAAGATGGGCAGCGGTCTGGAGCAGGGATCCGTCTTCCACCTCCAGGGCGACCTGATCGACCCGGCGGTGCTGAAATCCCGGTCGGACCTGCTCGGCACCACCAGCCCGTCCGTGCTCCTCTACGCCGGTCTCGACGGCTGGCGACGGCAGATGGCCCTGCACGGCCGGGCCCTCCTGGGGGCCGCTCTGGAGCTGGCGGCCGACGTACGGGCCGCGATCGAGGAGATCGACGGACTCCATGTGAACGACGCCACCGACTTCTGCGGTCCGCAGGCGGCCGACGACTTCGATCCGCTGCCCGTCGTCATCGATGTCAGCGGCCTCGGCACCACGGGCTACCGGGCGGCGGACTGGCTGCGCGAGCACAAGGCCGTGGACGTGCACCTGGCCGACCACCGCCGGATCAGCACCCAGCTCACCCACGCCGACGAACGGGAGACGACCAGCCGGCTCCTGTTCGCGTTGCAGGATCTGGCGCGCGCCGCGCCGCAACTGCGGCCGGCGCCACGGGTGGACCTCCCCTCCCCCACCGCGCTGCGGCTGGCGCAGATCGACCTGCCCCGCGACGCGTACTTCGGGCCCACGGCGGATGTCCCGGTCGCGGAGGCCGAAGGACGCATCGCGGCGGAGATGCTCACCCCGTACCCGCCGGGCATTCCGGCGGTCCTTCCCGGCCAGCGCCTCACCGAGCCGGTCCTGCGCTATCTGCGCACCGGGGTGGCCGCCGGCATGAACCTCCCGGACGCCGCGGACCCCGGCCTCGCCACGGTGCGGGTCGTCGATGAACCAGGCGGCTGAGACCGCGTGCCGAGCACGGTTTCCTGGGGCGCTCAAGGCACAGGGACCGGCCGCCATATACCGGTCCGAAGATGGAGGAATCGGAGGTGTCTCATGGGAATGCCGACGCTTCCCCTGCTGGCACCCCCGGGTGTCTACACACCCCAGTACGACACCGACCTCCTGTCCCGCGCGCCGCGCCGCGAGGAGGTCGGTCCCGCGACCGAGGTCCTCGACCTCGGGACGGGCAGCGGAGCGCTCGCGGGGCGGGCGGCGGAGCCTGGAGCCAGGGTGAGCGCCGTCGACATCGCCTGGCGGGCCGTGTTCACCGCCCGCCTGAACGCGCTGCTGTCCCGTCGGCGGGTCACGGTACGCCACGGGGACCTGACCGCGGCGGTCCCCGGATACTCGTACGACCTCGTGGTCAGCAACCCGCCGTACGTGCCGTCCCCGGCCGATCGCCTCCCGCGCCGGGGACCGGAGCGGTCCTGGGACGCAGGACACGACGGCCGCGCGTTCGTAGACCGGATCTGCGACACGGCACCCTGGGTTCTGCGCCCCCGCGGCGTCCTGCTGATCGTGCACTCCGCCCTGTGCGGGACAGAGTCCACACTGAGCCGCCTCGCCGCGGCGGGGCTGCCCGCCTCGGCCGTCGACCGCGCCTTCGTCCCGTTCGGGCCGGTGCTGCGCGAGCGCCGGACCTGGCTGCGCCGACAGGGACCGCTGACCGACGAGAACACGGAAGAGCTGGTGGTCATCCGTGCCGAACACTCCTGAGCGTCCCCCTCGCGTCACCAAGGGGGCCGATCGCAGTGGGGTCGAGTGCCGTAAGGGTGCCTCGAAGCTCACGTCGTACGGCGCAGGTGCTGTCGGGAGGCTCACGTCCTGCCGGACCCGCCACCGCCGAACGAACCGCTCGATCCGCGGCTCCAGCGTCGCCGCTGCTGGTTGTCGGCGCGTCTGCTGCCGGAAGCGTGGAGTTCGTACGGGGTGAGCGGCTGGCTCTCGTCCGAGGCTCGGGGCACCTCGTCCGGCTCCCGCATCTGCCGGGTCTCGTGTACCGGCCCGGACTCGGGCAGCTCGGGATGCTCGGGCGTGCGGGGCGGCCCGGGCTCGCGCGTGCGGGGCGGTCCGGGCTCGCGCCGCCGCACTCTGATGCCCAGCCGGACCGCCCACACAAGGGCGCCGGCGATGACGAGGCCGCCGACGAAAGCGCCGATGGTGCCCAGCGCCGCGGTCGAAGCGGCCATTTCATAGTGTGTCGTGTTCATTTTTGGCGAGTACCCCGCTCCGGCGATCCGCCCCTCACTGCGCTTCCCCCCGTCGGTGGGCGCCAGGCCGGTGACCCTCGTGCGCACCTGCGCCCTCCAAGAGCTCGACGAGGCGGGGGCTGATCGAGTCACCGCGCGCTTGCGGGTCGTCCTGGACTCGCAGGAGAGCCGCACCGACAACGTGACGGCGACGGCGGAGAGTACGGTGGCGTGCCGGTGCGGAAGCCCTTGGCGGTGACGTCCGTACTCGAGTTCTCCCGCAGGCAGGCGTTGAGGTCCTCCGCATGCACCTCGTGCCATGAGTTGCCCTGCCAAAGGCTGGGAAAGGGGTTCCCGGGGGGCGCCTCGATCCATCCAGTACGACGCCGAGTACTCGTGAGCGGCGCTTCCCCGGCTCGCCGGCTGAACCAGAGAAGCCTGAGCCGAGCCGGCCCCATGGGAACATCGCTGAACCCGGCCTGCCTGCCAAGTCCCCTGCCCGACCGCCCCATCCCACGCATTCAGTCGCTCCGTGCCCACACCTCAGGCCCGCCGCCGTACCACTCGATGATCGGCAAGTCGGCCACATCGACCTCGTCAAGGCCTTCCCAGCCCGCACCCTGCAGCAGGTGTGTCAGCCCGCTCAGGCTGTGCACCGCGCCCAGGAGTGCACCGTCCACCCACACCTGGCGGCCTTCGTCTCTCGTGGGCGGGGAAATGGTCACGGAACGCTCGGTCATGCACACAGCCTCACCCGCGGCCTCGCGCCGCGCACCACAGGAGCAGCCCGCGGATCGGTGGCAGAGGGAATTGGAGGACTACCCGACAGCCGGGGCAGGGCGGGTGGTGGGACTGATGGGGAATCAGCCACAGGGGGGCAAGCCGCAGGCGAGGTTTGAGCCCGTCGAAGCTGTCACCGCGCTGATCGCCTTTGCGGCCTCGCGTCCTGGCGGCCGTGAGGGCGTGTCACCCTCCTCCGGCCACGGCCATTCCTTCTGCGGGCCCGCTCCACGCCATGGCAGCGGGCCCGCAACGCCATAGCCGTCCACGGGTGTCACCGACAAACGGGGGGATGGCCCGTACACGGTGCGGGCAAGAGCCTGCTGGATGGCGCGCCGGCGCTCGCACCGGCGGGGGCTGCCCGGCCGATGGCGCATGGCCGCGGGCCGACCGCAGTGCGCGGCGGCCTTTGACAGGCCTCATCAGCAGATTCCGGCTACCGGGCTCAGCGGCCCAGCGCGTTCTTCAGTTGCTGCTTGCTCATCGACGACCTTCCATGGATGTCGCGCTTCTTGGCGTCTTCGTAGAGCTGGTCCTTGGTAGGCCCCTGAGCACCGGAGTGCGAGCGCTGACCGCCCCGCTGTGAGGCGGACTTCGCATCGCGTGTGGACGTCTTGCTGGCGGACTTCGACTCACCCGCCCTCGCACGCTCCTTGTTCACCGTGCGCGCCGCGATCTCCTTGGCCCGGCTGCTGGACTCCCCGCGGTCTTCCGCGCTCTCCTTGATGTGCTCGTACTGCCGCTCGCGTTTCTTGCTCGATCCTGCAGGCATAACGCGCTCCTCTCGTGCGGGTGCCCGACCGGGCACACCAGACACACTCCAGGTACCCCAACAGACCAGCGGGCCACCGCTGCATGCCACGAATCCGCTCCCCCGGACCAGAGCCGACCCCCGCGCGGAGCACGAGCGATTCGTTCGTACGGCACGGCAGTGCTCGCCGCGCGCACCTCAAGGGAGAGGGGGCCGCGCGGGCGCCGCCGGACACCCGCTGGCAGGCGAGACGGCGGCGCCGGTGGCCCAGTGGCTGTATGTGCGCTCGCTGCTTCGCGCCATCGGCAACGCCTTCGCCACCGTTGTGTCGTTGTCGTTCAGGGCACTCGCCCGGCTGTTCGTCGGGGCTTCCCGCTCCGCTGACTGACGACCGAGGTGAGATCGTCCAGTAGCCGCTGCGTGTCGGCGGTCAGCCCGCCCAGCGCGGACATCGTCTCGAAGCGGCCGTCCGCGAGGACGGCGGTCAGTTGCCGGTGAGCCGCGGCTGCCACGCCCAGGGCACGGGGACGCTCGTCGTCCGCACCTTCCGGGAGTTCGGCCACGTCACCGGCCGCCCTCAGCAGCGCTGCCAAAGGGTCCGGTACGCAGTCCGGTAGCGCGGCGGTTTCGGTGAGCGTGCGCATGGTCGCCCTGATGTCCTCGGTAATCCGGTCCCACTCGACGTCCCACTCGGCCGCCGGGGGGGCGGGGACCGAGCTGCGCAGCCTGTGGGCCGGGTTGAGACGGTAGCTCTCGTCCGACCGCCGTCGCGCCACCCGTAGGTCCGTCACCTGGCCCGTCAGCCGTACTGCCCGGTCGTACCAGCCGCGCGCCTGCTCCTCGTCGTACGGCTCCTGGATGCCGTCGGCGACGGTGTGCAGCAACTCGGCGCAGTCTTTCGGCAGTCGGTCGCCTAGACGGCGGACGCGGCGGGTGTGGACCGGCGGCCGCACCAGGGCGTTCACGCAGACGCCGATGGCCGCGCCCAGCAAGGTCTCCAGGAGCCGATGCAAAATGTCGAAGCCCGTGTACGAGCCGTAGACGAGTACGAACAGCGCGGCCGTGGCCGCGTACAGACCCTGGTCACCGAAGCGCGCGTAGTTGCCGAGCAGCACGGTGAGAGGCAGAGCCAGCGCCATCGCCGTCATGGTGTTGTGGGTCAGCACGCCCGCTCCGGCGGCGAGGAGTGTGCCCGCCACGACCACGACGAACTGCTGCAGCGCGGACAGCAGTGACCGGTAGACGGTGCTCTGCACCAAAAACAGTGCGGTCCATGGCGCCAGCAGAGCCATCGGCGCGTTCCACCACCAGCCCGCCACCGCCCAGGCCAGCAGCGCGGCGCCCGCCGCCTTGAGGGACTGCACCGCAGTGTCGCGCTCGGGGCCGGCCTCGGTGAAAGCCGGGCGGACCGAGCGCCAGACGCCTGCGGCCTCCCAGGCGAGCGATGGCCAGGCGATGACGCTGTCCTTCCTCCTCACGGCAGCGGGACTCCTCCGGTGGCGTTCACGATCTCCGCGGTGATGAAACTCGATCGTGGCGACGCGAGAAACACGAAGGCGGGCGCCATTTCGGCGGGCTGGGCAGGCCGCCCCAGCGGCGCCTGCTTGCCGAACTCCACGGTGTCCGGGAGTGTCGCCGGAATCAGCGGAGTCCATACAGGGCCGGGAGCAACGGCGTTGACGCGGACGCCGTCGGAGGCCACCATCTGCGCGAGCCCCTGCGTGAACGTCACGATCGCGCCTTTGGTCATCGCGTAGTCGAGGAGATGCGGACTGGGCTTGTACGCCTGCACGGACGTGGTGTTGATGATGCAACCGCCGGAGGGGATGTGAGGCAGGGCCATCTTGCACAGCCAGAACATGCCGTACAGGTTCGTGTGGACGACGCGGTCGAACTGCTCCGTCGAGATCGCTTCGATCCCATCAGGCTGGGACATCTGATAGGCGGCGTTGTTGACGAGGATGTCGATGCGTCCGAACTCGTCGACGGCGCGCTCCACCAGTCGGCGGCACTGCTCCTCCTCGCGGATGTCGCAGGGCACGGCGACGGCCTTGCGGCCCGCGTCCTCGACGAGGCGGGCGGTCTCTCCGGCGTCCTGCCCTTCCTCCGGCAGGTAGGTGAACAGCACATCGGCGCCCTCGCGGGCGTAGGCGAGGGCCACCGCCCGGCCGATACCGGAGTCGCCGCCGGTCACCACCGCCGTGCGGTCGAGGAGGAGTCCGCTGCCTTCGTAGGAGTCCTCGCCGTGGTCGGGCGGAGGGTCCATGGGGCCGGTCCAGCCGGGGTGCTCCTGGTCCTGCTGGGGGAAGTCGGGGCGGGGGTGCTTGTCAGTCGGGTTCTCGGGCACGGGTACTGCCCTCCTGGGTCATGGATCAGCGACGCGCAGGGCACTGGGGCCACTGGCGCCGGGTTCGATGGGTCATCAGACGCGACGTAGCAGAGAGAGCGGGTGCCCTGAACGCCGCGGATATGGGCCGCCTCTGCTGAGACTGGGTGCCCAGGAGAGAGTGATCCATACGTGCGCAGCATGGCTCCCGCAGGCCACATGCCCTCGGCGCGGCGGTGTCACCGGCTCCGCCGCGATACCGGGGTCAGGGCCACCGTCGTCGTGACCCGGGTGAGTGCGGGTTTCCGGGGAACCGAACCGAACCCGAAGCGCACGGGGGGTACCACAGGCGCCATCGCGCCGAGGTCGTCACCCTCGAAGATCGCCGACACCGCGCGGATCGGCCAGAGGTCCTGGGCGCCGTACCATTCGCGGCGGTCCGCACCGGCACTGCCACGGGTGCGCACGCCGACCAGCAACACGCGGGCGGGGAAGTCCGCCAGGGTGCTCCATGCCGGCAGCCGGGCGAGCACACCGGGCACGACACGCAGCAACCATCCCAGGAGCCGTCGGCGGCCGACGGTGAAGCGCAGGCCGAGTGGCCCGGCCATGACGGTCCAGATGTCGTCCGCGACGCCCACATCGACCGGGACGACGTGCACGGCGTCGAAGATGTAGGTGCCGCTGATGAAATCTGCCGTCTCGGGAGTGGGGGCGAGCAGCAGCCGTTCTCCGTCGGCCCGCTCCAGCATCACATCGCTGAACGGCCCGAACGGCGACCGTGGCCAGTGCCCCAGCACGATGCGCGTCCCGGCAGTGGTGCCCAGGCCGGCGATCCAGCCGTCGAAGCGCAGCCGCGGGCGCCGCGTGGCCTCGCTGAGAATCCGGCTCATCCGCTCGCTTCCGCTCGAAGGTCCCGAGTAGGTCCGACAGAGCAAGGCCCTGTCGCGTTCAGGCGCGGTCGGAAGGGGCCGGCCCTGGGACGCAGGGCCGGGAGACCCCCAGCCGTACGTGCCTGACCCCTTCCGAGTAATGCACGACGGGCTCGCCGAGCGGGGCCGGGAGCCCCGCCGCGGTGGTCAGGCTCTCCTCCAGCACCTCGACGGTGGCGTCGGCCAGCGGCCATGGCTCGTGCTCCACCGGCGTCTCCCAGACAAGACCCATCCGGCGGGTGTACGCCCGCCAGCGCGAGGTCAGCCACACGTCCCGCGCCGTCGGCTCGATCGGGTCGCCGGGGCGGACGACCAGGCGGTAGGAGGCCCCACCGGTCCGCCTCGATCCGGTGTACGTGACGGTGTCTCCGCTCGCCGAAACGCGCAGGGTCCCCTGGTTGTACGGAGCGCCGACCGCACGAGCCGCGACCATCAAGGAACAGGCGACCTCGATGGACAGGAACCAGAGCCCGTCCCGCCCGTCCCTGCGCCGGACGTACGTCCGCAGGTTGGTCTCCGCGAAGCTCGGGAGCCCGGGCACCGCGGCGGATATGCCGGGAGGGCGAACGTCCGCCATGACGAACGGAATGAGACCCACCCAGGCAACCCCGTCGTATTCGTCCACGACCAGTCTCTTGGGCACCAGAGCTTGAACCCCCTCCGGCCGGAAGGGCCAGTGGACGAACGTCTGCCTCAGCCAGCTGGCCCGCAACGCGGGCACGCGCACCCGCTGCTCCGCTTCGTACGCCACCATAGGCGCCGGGTCCCCCCTCACGGCCGACGGAAACGTGCAGGTCAAGGACGTAAGAGGACCGCCGCGTGTGGATCACCGCTTTCGGGCACCCGCCGTGGGCTCATCGAACCGGATGCTCTGATACTCACGCCCCCAGTTTCAGGACACGAAGAACGCGCGCACTGACCACCCGAAGCGCCGGGACAGCCATTCGGGTCACTTCAGGTAGGAGGCGTTAGCTGTTCTGCGCGAGGGGAACACGTTGCCTCGTCACGTCAGCCAGCACTCTCCGGCAGAGCAGGTTCCGGAAGAGGGCGCGATCCAGAAAGACAGGACGACCAGCATGACTACGGCGCGAGAGATCATGACCGGCGGCGCCGAATGCGTCGGAGCGGACGAGAGCGTTCTGGAAGCGGCGAAAAAGATGAAGCAGCTCGGTGTCGGCGCGCTGCCCATCTGCGGCACCGACAACAAGCTCAAAGGCATGCTCACCGACCGCGACATCGTGGTTAAGGTCCTCGGCGCCGGCAAGGACCCTTCCTCGGTCACGGCCGGCGAGCTGGCTCAGGGCGAGGCGGTCACGATCGGCGCCGACGACGACGCAGAAGAGATCCTGCGGACGATGTCCCAGCACAAGGTGCGCCGTCTGCCGGTCATCGACGGACACGACCTCGTCGGCATGGTCGCCCAGGCCGACGTCGCCCGCGCCCTGTCGGACCCGCAGGTCGGCAGCCTCCTCGACGCCCTGTCCACCGACTGACCCCGCCCTCCTGTGCCAGGCCCCGGTTTGCCTCCCCGCGACCGGGGCCCTTTTCGTTGCTTTTGCAGGCTGCGGTTGTGCCGCGAGCGGTGCCCAGGGGCTTGCGATGGGGCCGACGCTCTGGACAGCGCAGGCCCGATGGCCGGCCAGAACATCGCTGCAGAACCCGTGCGCGCATCGGGTGAGGCGTGAGCGGCTTCGGACACGCCGACGGGGCGGCCGGCCCGGCCACCTGGCTGTCGCCTCCAGGGCAATCCCTTGACAGCGTCAGGCCGGGCGCCCCCTCACCACGACCGTGGAGGGAAGGCCTGGAGGCCTCAGCCGGAGCCGCGAGTCCGGCAGGACAAGATGCGGCGCGCCACCTGCTGCGAGGACGCTACGTCGAGCATCGCTCGGGTGGCGGGGCTGGGGTTGAATCAGCTCCACGCCAGATACTCGATGCGGTCCGTCGACCACCGGGACCAGCGCCAGTTCGGGGTTCGGGGTCGTCGGCGACCAGCGGTCGAAAGAACACCGACGGCAGCAGCGCAATGCCGAGCCCGCGAAGCACCTCGAGACGGAGCGCGGTCAGAAGGTCCTCGCCGCCCTCGACGAGGTCGCCCAGGCCCACGACGCTCCGGTCGCCACGCGCGCAATCAGCCGAGTGATCAGCCGACGCACGCGCGACGAAGCCACGGCCGCTGAGGGCGAATTCCAGGGATCCTCGCCACACGTTGACGAGCCCCGAGGAGTTCCCCGAGGCGGCCAAGGCGTGTTCCCGCCGGTCCCCCCCGGGCACCCCCGCCCACGCGCGCTGCCCGCGCGTCCGGCACCCCAAAGCGAGTAGCAGCAAGGATCACAGTCAGTGACCTTCCAGGATGCGCGGACCTGGAGGAACTGCTTCGCTGGTGGCCCGCTCTCCCCGTTCACGAAGGAGTGATCATGAGCGCAACAAACCCTTCCCGCGGCTCTGCCCAGCAAATGCGTCAGAAGGTCCAGGAGATGGAGGAGGCCGCCCAGCGCGCCTCCGACCCCCAGGAGCGCCAGCGGCTGCAGGACAAGGCCCGCAAGCTGCGCGAGCAGAGCGAGCAGCAGGGCGGCCCCTCTGAGGGCATCGACCCCACGATCTGACGCCCCCGCACAAGGCCGGCCGGCAGACTGTCGCATGCCCCACCCCCGCGACGGACTGCCGGCCGGTCCGCGTAGCCGCCGTGCCGAGGGCAGCACCCTCCAACCGCACACGGCCTGTCCACAGGCATCCGCTGAGTCGCAGAGCCGGGGCAACGGGTGCACGCGAGCAACAGGTTCAGGGTGTTCAGCCGGTGGACAAGCCCTGGAGTCGGTCACCTCGACCAATACGACAACCCGAAATGAGGGCGGTCGTCACCCCCTTTCGGGGGGCGGCCGGGTGTGGGCGGTAGACAGACCGGGCGGGTGCGCGGGAGTCGGGAAGAGAGCGCCGATGTGGGCGAGGCGCTCGACCTCAGTGGAGTCGACGCCGGGCAGGTCTCGAGTCAGGGCTGGCCGACCGGGACCCGGAAACAGTGGTGACGGCCGGCGCACTGAGCACCCTTGGGACAGCAACTGCTGCGCCTGCTCCGCTACGAAGCAGGTGCGCCCGAGGGCGGACTGACGGCGTGCTCCTGTCGCTGAAGCCTCCGCACCTCGGCCGGAGTGTGCCGGAGAGCCGCCCCACCCGGCGGGAAAAGCGGAAAAACGGGCCGCGTGCTCTCGTACCGACACCGCAGGTTCGGGCGCCTCGCAACGGAGTCGAGTCTTCTCTCCCCCACGCCGCGTGCAAGCGCCGTCGGCGGCGGGCGAGCCATCCGCTCCGAAAGGCGGTGGCCGGCGCACCGACGCCCATAAGAAGCGCGACAGACGCGCGGGCAGCGACCGCTGCGCGGCCAGCGGCGTCATCACGGGAGTGGAAGCATGGGTCACATGGACTGCGCAGTCGTCGTGATCGACATGATCAACACCTACGACCATGCGGACGCCGATCTCCTGTTGCCGTCTGCCGCGAAGGCCGTCCCCCTGATCGTCCGGCTGATCCAAAGGGCTCGGGAGCGGAGCGTCCCCGTCATCTATGTCAACGACAACTTCGGTGAGTGGCGTTCGCACCACGGAGAGATCCTGGACACCGCCCTCGCGGGCCCTCACGCGAACCTCGTCGAACCTCTTCGCCCGGACGACGAGTCACTCTTCGTCGTCAAGGCCCGCCACTCGATCTTCTACGAGACCCCACTCGCCTACCTGCTGAGCCAGCTGGACATCCGGCACGTCGTCCTGTGCGGGCAGGTCACCGAGCAGTGTGTTCTGTACTCGGCTCTGGATGCCCACATCCGTCACCTGAAGGTGACGGTGCCACACGACGCCGTCGCGCACATACACGAAAACCTGGCGGAGGCGGCACTGCAGATGATGGAACGGAACATGGGGGCGACTATCTGTTCAGCGGACTCACTCGCCCTGTGACCTGGGCACAAGACGGGAGAGCGGGTGGGGTGACCGCATCCCTTGAAGTGCCGACCACCGCGGACCCTGGTCGCCGTCCTCGCGGGGTGCCCGTCTGCACATCGACGAGGGTGGAGAGGGACACAGGCACCCGCCAGAGCGGCGGTCTCGGCGAAGTCCTGGGCCGGAGCTCCCGTTCGTGTGAGCCCTGTGCCTGCGGGTAGGCGGGCTCCACCAACTCGTCAGACCCGGCGTCGAGCCGGCCGTGAAAGAGGTGCCGTATGTCCGCATCACTGGTGGAGACCGTCGACATCGAAGCCCCCGTCGCCGTCACGTGGGCGCTGTGGAGCGACGTGAGCCGGTGGCCGTCCTTCCTGAGTCACGTACGGCTGGTGGAGCCGCTGGACGAGCGGCGCTTTGCCTGGCAGCTGTCGCTGCCGGGGGCCGACAAGAACTTCGTCGCCGAGCTGACCGAGGTGATCCCCGAGGACCGCATCGCCTGGCACACCACGCAGGGCGTTCACCACGCGGGCGTCGTCACCTTCCACCGCCTCAGCGACACCTCGAGCCGGGTGACCCTGCAGATCGAGTACGACCCGAAGGGCTTCGTCGAGCACCTCGGAGCGCTCACCAACTTGGACTCCACGCTCGCGAACTACGACCTCGGCGAGTTCCAGAAGCTGGCCGAGGCGACAGCCGCGCGCTGACCGGCGGCCGGAGCAGTGTGAGTTGAGGTCCGGTCCGGTCCCGTCCGGTCCGGTCCGGTGGGCGGGAGTGGCCCTGGCGGGGCGGGGTCCGGGCGGGCTGTCCGGCGCGCGCTGCTGCACGTCGCTGCGGTCCGGGACGGTCGGCCCGGACTTCTGCCGTCTGCCCGCTGTGCGAGGCGGTGTGCGGGGACGTCACCGGCATCGGCCGCGGGGCGCCGCGCTGCCCGCTCGGTGGGGGATGACGTGGGGCAAGGCCGGTGGCCGGCCCCTGCTGGTGTTCACGTGGCGGCCTGTGCGGTGCGCAGTGCGGCCGCCGTGGCGGTCGGGTCGTAGCCGGAGGCAACGCCGTCGATCAGCAGGATGTCGCCGTCGATGTGCCGGGTGCGCAGGGGAAGCAGCTCCTGGTAGGCGGAGGAGTCGTACCAGGCGCGGGCGTCGGTGAGGGAAGGGAAGGCGATGATGACGAGGGCGTCCGGCCAGGTGCCCTCGCGCACTTCGCGTTCCGGGGCGCCGTGGACGAGGAACCGTCCGCCGAACGGGTCCAGGGTCGCCTGGATGCGTTCGATGTAGACAAGGACGTCCTCGGGCAGATCGGCGCGCGGCCGGAGGTTGCCGATGGCGTAGGCAGGCATGCGGGCTCTCCTGTGCGTCACGGGGCGCGGAGGGAAAGGGGCCCCGCGCCGGGCTTCTTGCGGTCTTGTGGTGCGTCGACCGCGCTGCAGGACGACAGCATTGCCGGGCCGTGCGGTCCTGGTCGATTACCCGGGAGGTAAGGGGCCGGCTGCGGCGGGCCCGGGCGCTGCGGCTTGCGGGCCCGGTCGCTGCGGCTGGATCGGGGAAGTCGGTCGTACCGCGGTTCGTGTCACCCGGTCCGGTCGGCAGGGGTCCGGCCGCGGCGGGTCTCCCGGGTGAGCCGACACCGTGCGTGCGCGGGCTCGGTCCCGTCGTCACCACGTGGAGGAGACACCCGTGGGATACGGGAGCGTACGGGGGCGGGCGGGCTGTCGGCCTCGCCGCAGCGCTCTGCTGTCGCGGGCGGCTTGTGGGACTCACCGCACAGGAAGCCGTCTTCGCCGTGGCTTTCGGGGCAGAGTGTCGGGGGTGACGGCGGTGTCTCGGTTGCCCGGTCCCGGGAATGGACGGCCAGGGCGGGAGGAGCGCGAGCATGGTGGACATGGTGGACATGGATGTCTTCACCGACCGGTTGAACCCCGACATGTGCGTGGTGACGGCTGCGGCGGGCGGTGAGCGGGCGGGCTGTCTCGTCGGGTTCGCTTCGCAGTGTTCCCTGCGGCCGGTGCGGTTCGTGGTGTGGCTGTCGAAGGTCAACCGGACCTTTGAGGTGGCCCGTTGTGCCGGTTTCCTCGCCGTGCATCTGCTGACGCCGCAACAGTACGAGGTAGCCGCCCTGTTCGGGGGCGAGAGCGGCGACCACGTCGACAAGTTCGCGCACATCCGCTGGACGCAGGGGCACGGCGGATCCGTGGTCCTGGAGGACTCGCCGGCGTGGTTCGTCGGCAGGATCGAGCAGCGGATCGACGCGGGCGATCACGTCGGTTTCGTCCTTGATCCGATGCAGTGCGGCGAACAGGAGAAGGCCGGCGGGGGGCCGCTGCTGCGGCTCGCGGACGTCCTCACGATCGAGCCCGGGCACCCGGTGGACTGACCCGGTGGCGGCGTCACCGGGTAGCCGCCGGGGGCGTACAACGACCCGCACCGCCCTGATCCCTGATCCCTGATCCCTGATCCCTGATCGGATCATGCAGCTGACACCCCGGACAGGCAACTGTTTCCCGTCATCGGGCCTGAGTATCGGCTCGCCGTATATGCAAGTGGCCGTCCCTGGGGAAAGGCGGCCGGGCAGGAAGGACCTGGTGGAACTGGTATCGCGTCTTCTCCGTAACGCGACACGAGGCGAGATTGTCGACCTGGTGGAGCAGCTCAAGGCGTTCCAGGCCTTCGGCCGCGAAGGCGTCGAAGGCCCAGTTGGTGAGAGAGTCGAGGGCACGAGGGGCCACCCCCCGGCCTCGGGCATGCGCTGCCGTCCAGTAGCCGACCTCTGCGGACCGCCGGTCGGGGCCGGTCCGTTTGAGAACGACGTTGGCAACCAACTGACCCTCGTCGGTGCCGAATTGATCTGCGTATACCGCGAAGCTCAGTCGTTCTCCGGTCTCCCAGCCGCGTCTTTGAACGTCCAACCACTGCACCGCATCCTCGGCACTCTCGACGGGAAGCCTCGTCCAACGGCGCAACGCGGGATCGCGATACGCCTCAACCAGCGGTCTCATGTCGTTATCGTTCCAAGGGCGCAGGAAGAGCGCAGAGGTTGACGGTGTGGCGTCCACCCGCAAGGTGACGTTCATCAAGGCCCTCCCCGGACGGTTCAGCTGATCATTCCTTGTCCGCGATCTGTGCATCGCGCCGTCGCACGCCGAGTCGAACGCCGGCGAGAGGAACGACCCGCAAAAGACGCGTCGCGGGTCGGCGCAGGGTGGACGAAGGCGTGATCTGCGACGCGTCATTGCTCTTGGATGCGACACACTCCGCGGACTGCGTCGCGAAACCGCCCGCACCGACGCGCCTGCCCACATCGCTGCACGGGGTCACCCGCACACGGCCGCTGCGGACACAAGCCCATTCCTCCCTGGGCCGCTTCGGCGAGCAGGGCGCCTCGCTGCTGATGCTGAGGGCGAAGTCCCGGCACAAGAACCGGCACAAAAAGCCGGGGAACGTGCGCGCTGCTGCAAGCTGTCCCCGGAGGCCCTCGCCGTGCTCACCAGAACTGCTTGCCCCCGGCGCCGGCAGCAGGGGGGAATCCTGTGCTCAGGCCGCCGGTTCCTGATCCGTGCCGGCCGTCGGCGGGACCACTCGGAGCTTCGCCATGGGCTGCACCCAGGACAGGTCCGTGCCCTCGAGTTCGACGACGGCGCTCCAGCCGGGGGTCAGTTCGGTGAACTCCCCGTACGGCTCCCGGTATATCCGCAGCACCCGGGCCGGAAAAGCCCCGTCATCCGGTGAGTCGTCCGCCGGGAGCACCGAATCGCCGGGAAAGACGCTCCGCCCCGGACTGATGCAGCGGGCGTGGCAGACCACCTGGTGCGCCGAGGGTCGCTCGTACATGATCACCACTCGCAGTAGTCCCACAGGCTCGGTACTACTCATGTTGAGCATGCCTCCGGGGTCAGAACCAATTGTCAGCCGTTTCAAGACGGTGTCCTACGTGGTGAGGCGGTCGTTGAGCCGTACATGGGGCGGGGTACGTGGAGTTGGATTGTTCCGGACGGCCTGGGGGAGATCGCGAAGCCGCTGATCCCGCCGTCGAGAGTGCGACCACAGGGCGGCGGAACGCAGGACACGTCCGATGAGACGCTGTTCGCGGCCATTATCTATGTCCTGGTCAGCGGATGCGCCTGGCGCCAACTGCCGCCCTGCTTCGGCATATCGAAGTCGACCGCTCACCGCCGGTTCCTGATCTGGTCCCGTGCCGGTGTCTGGGGCCGCCTGCACGAAGCCGTGCTGCACCGCCTCGACGACGCCGGCCTCGTCGACGTCACCCGCATGGTCCTCGACACCGCCCACGTCAGGGCTAAAAAAAGGGGGGTGAACACACAGGTCCGAACCCCGTGGACCGGGGCAGGCCGGGTTCCACGATGCACGTCTTGTCGGACGCGAACGGCCTGCCCCTTCTCGTCGGCATCTCGGCCGGCAACACCCACGACAGCGAAGGGCTGAAGCCCATGGTGGCCGGTCACCAAACGAGACACGACCCCCACCGCGGCCGGTACTTCAAGCCCCAGCGCCTTCCCGCCGACAAAGCCTACGACCGGCCCGACCTGCGGAAATGGCTGCGCGGCAGGCGGATCGGCGTGCGCATCGCTGTTCGCTCGCCTCCCGTGATCTGAAGGCGCGGTGCGCGGCCGGGCCGGACCACGACACCGAGCGGTGGGCCGAGCGCAAGCGCACCCTCACGCAGCAGTCCTCCTCCCGCTGGGCCGGGTCGATCACGAAGGCCACCCGCGATCAGTGGGCACTCGCCCGGCGCGGGCAGCACGCGCACATCCAGAGCCTTCAGGCCGGGACGGGCAAGGCCCAGCCCCCAACTATAGAGATGCTATGGTTGCGCTATGGCGAATACGACGATTCAGGTGACGAAGCAGACCCGCGACCACCTCGCCGAGCTTGCCGAAGAGCGCGGGCTGAGTATCGGCCAGCTCGTCGACGCACTCGCCGCCGCGGAGCCCACCGCAGCCCAGCGGGCCGAGCAGGTGGCGGCCGCGCGGACGCATGCCCGTAAAGTGATCGGCGTCGACGTCAGCGACGAGGAGTTCGCCACTCTCGACGTGCTGGGCAACCTGCGGCGGATCGCGGCGGAGAAGGTCTTGGCGATGCCCGGCAGGGACGCCGCGTGATCATTCTCGACACCAGCGCCGTCACCGCCCTGGCGACGGGCCACAAAGCGCTCAACGCGCTCGCGGTCAACGTCACCGCGAGCGGTGACCGCCTCCTCGTTCCAGCTTTGTGCCTGGCTCAGGCCGAGGCGGGCCAAGCCGGGGCCGCACGGGCCGTCCTGGGATACCCGTGCACCGACGTCGAGGTGCTCGGGCAGATCGACGCACCAGCCGTGGGCACCATGTTCCGCGACGGCTACGGCGGCATGGACACCTGCCACGCCCTCTACACCGCACTGCGCCGCACCGGCACCGGCGGCATGCCGATCCTCCTGACCGGCGACGAGGACCACTACCCGCCCGGCATCCTCGCCATCGGCATCGACACCCCCGGCATGCTCGGCTTCCACTGAACGACACGGAGGGCTCGCTCCGGGTGTCGTTTCCGCCTCAGCTTGTTTTTTATCTACCAAGATCTTCCGGGTTTGCCGATGGCCTTGAGAGTCTCGGGGCGTTTGACGCCTCTTGCCCCTGGCCTGGGGCTATCGGTGGTCCACTACTGTCGCCGGCAGGGGCCGGGACGGCCCCGATGTCACGGCTGCGGTTCCGCTCGCTCTGCCGTTCCTCAGCTCAGTGACAGGTCGCCCTGATCGTCCTTGATCTTCACCTTGACCCAGGCATGGCCGCTGCTGTTGCCGTCGCCGACGCCGTCGACGTTGCACTCGAACTCCCGGCCCGCCTCGACGGGGATGGAAGCGGGGCAGCTGACATCGTCGATGGTCGGGGGCTTGGCGAAGTCGGCGGATTTGACGTTGTTGAGCACCGCCCGCGCCAGCGCGTCCTGATCCAGGACGCGCTGCGGCTGCACGGCGGGACTCCCGGCCAGCAGCATGATGGTGAAAGTGAGCGCACAACAGGCGGTCACGGCCAGGGAGAGCGCGATGACAGTACGGGCGAAGCTGCGTTGATCAGTCACGCGGACAGTCCTATCGGGGCTGTCCGTGCTCATACAACCCCCTGTGGTGACGTGAAGTTGCCTCTCGGTCCCTGCGGAGTGCTCCCGCACCCCTGCCTGCGCGGCCGGAGAGGAGCTCGCGCCAGCCCAGCTCCCCCAACACCATCGACGTGGCCGGCAGATGCTCATCCGTACCGACTCCGGCGGCGGCACCCACGAGTTCGTGGCCTGGCTGGCCCAGCGCGGCCGGTGGCTGTCCTACTCGGTCGGCATGACCATCACCGACGCCATCCACCAGGCCGTTCTCACCGTCCCCGCCTCGGCCTGGACGGCGGCCGTCGAGTCCGGAGGCGAGATCCGCGACGGCGCCTGGGTCGCCGGACTCGATGGCGACGTCCTCAAGGGCCGGCCTTCCGGCATGCGGCTGATCGTCCGCAAGGAACGCCCGCACCCCGGCGCTCAGCTGCGTTTCACCGACGCCGACGGTATGCGCCTCACCGTGTTCGGGTGGTGCGTCGAATGACGAAAGCTGGTGGAACTCCGACGAACCGGTCTACGTCCTACATGTCGTGATGATGAGAGACAGGATGCGTGGCCCCCGCCGGCCGAGGGTCGGCATACGTTGAGGCCGTCTGCGTCGGCCCCGCCCAACGGGGAACCCTCCAAGGCGCCCGTCACCGCGACATCCAGTGCCGCCGCGCGTCGGCGGCCTGCCCGGCACCGTTGGCTGCGTCGGATTGCGAAGAGCCTGCTGGCGGTCGGAGTCATGGCACTGGCCGCATGCGTCGCCCTGGCGGCACTGACACCAGGCGTGGGTGGCGCCGAGCAACGAGCGGCCGCTATCGACCGCACCCATCACGTCGTCGGCCCCGCCACCGCCGTGCCCACGCGATTCGCCACCGCACTCATCGCCACCGAGGATTCCCGCTTCTACTCCCATCCCGGTATCGACGTCCTCAGCGCGGGGCGTACCGCGGTGGCGGCGCTCATAGGCAGCGTCGACCAGGGCGGGGCCACGCTTGAGCAGCAGCTGGCCAAACAGCTCTACTACGGCGGCCAGGACGGCGGCGTGACGGCAAAGGCCGGACAGGCGACGCTGGCGGTCAAGCTCGACGCCGGCTACAGCAAACGGCAGGTTCTGCAGATGTACGCCGCAGTGGTGTACTTCGGGGACGGCTTCTACGGCCTGGACGCGGCGAGCCACGGCTACTTCGGGGTGTCGCCGGACCACTTGACCTGGGGCCAGGCAGCACTACTGGCCGGACTCGTGCAAGCTCCGTCGGCCTACGACCCGGTCAACCACCCCTCGCTCGCGGCCTCGCGCCGAAGTCATGTGCTGAACCGGTTGGTTGCCACCGGCTACCTCAGTGCAGCCGAGGCCGCCGCTGCTGCCGTAGCACCGCTGCACCTCGTCGCCGGTAACAACGGCGCCTAGACTCCGGGCGGGGGTCCCGATCTCCGGGTGCGACACCGACACCACGGGAGCCCGGATCAGCTTCCTTCCGCGGCAGGTAGGCGGACCAGCAGCCGCGCGCCGCCGAGACCGCCTTGCGGCTTCCTGCCTGCTGCCTCCTGGCGCCCGCACGCGGTCAAAGTGCCCTGGTGGACGTACATCCGCCAACCCGTCTGCGACAGCCGCCACAAAGAGCTCCGCCATGCCCGACGGCCCTGGTTGTCAGCGGAGGTACGTCAGATGAACGACACCCGGAGCAAGGACGACTCCAGACATTTCACTGACCTTGACCGGAGACTTCGCGGACACCGAGCCGCCACTCGTCATCGTGGCATCGGGACCCGGCGTGTCGGCCTGGCTCCGTCGCTAGCGAGAGCCGTGGACGACGGCGCCGTTCCGCACGATCGTCATCTTGTGCGGCCTCCACCACGGCTCGAGGAGCGGGTCATCGAGGATGATCTCGCCGCGCCAGGCGGCGGTCAGGTCCAGCAGTTCGCAGACCTGGCCGTGGTCGTCAGGCAGCGGCCAAACAACTCCTGGAGGCGCAGCCCGTCGCCCAGGTTCACCCCGTCTACCTGGGGGATCCGGCGGCGCGGCGGTATTCGGCGTTGATGCGCTGGGCTTCTTCGAGCTGGTCTTCGAGGATGATGATGCGGCAGGCGGCCTCGATGGGGGTCCCGTGGTCGACGAGTTCCCGCGCGCGGGCGGCGATGCGCAGCTGGTAGCGGGAGTAGCGGCGGTGTCCGCCCGCCGAGCGGAGCGGGGTGATGAGGCGGGCTTCGCCGATGGCGCGCAGGAAGCCCTGGGTGGTGCCGAGCATCTCGGCGGCCCGGCCCATGGTGTAGGCGGGGTAATCGTCGTCGTCGATCCGGCCGAACGAGTCGTCTGCTGTCACTTGCACCTCTCTGGGGAACGCCTGGAGGGGCCTTGGTGCCGTACGGCACCAAGGCCCCGAAGGAACTGCTACACCATCTGCCGGCCCTGATACTGCGCCGGCCTTCTATGTCCGCAGACCCGGCCGAGATGCTGTCGGGGCTGCTGGGATCGCGGTTGCTCGACCGGAGACCACCTCACTATCGATGTCCTGCGGTACCCGGGTTCAAGGCTTCCGCCCGGGCGATCCTGATGGCGCTCGGCTCCTCCGTTCTTCCCTCTGGGATCAATCACTTACTAAGCGGGGACTGCGTACTGCTGGTACTGCTGGTACTGCGTACTGCTGGTACTGCTCTACTGCGCACTGCTGGTGATGCGAACTGCTCAGTGGCCTACGACAGCGCCACTCTTCGGCAGCCAGCCCCGTCGCCCGTCCTGCGTCTGCTCTGGCTTGGAACCCCACTGCCGAACCTCCCGGTGCGCGCGTCCGCAGCCGACGCCTTCACCGAGGTACCGCTCACTGACCTCACTGCTGGGTACTGCGAACTGCACTTACGGGTACTGCCACTGCGGTACTGCTCACGGCGGCCCCTGATCACTGCGGGCCACCCGGTCCGGTCGTCAGCCCCGTCGCCGTCCTGCAACAAACCTGGCTTCGGAACTCCACCACCGCACCGTCCTGCAACTGCAACTACGTACTGCTGGCCGGCAGTTCGTGCCTGCCAGGCCCTGCTGTCTCTCTGGGCTACGAGAGAAACCATAACCAGGCCCCCACCCAATGTCTACTCTGACCAACATAGATTTTCGCGTACTCGACAGCGAGATAATCGACCTCATACAGGCGACGGCGTCGTCGATCTGCTGAATCGTGCGTGCACCGACGACCGGGGCTGCGACGACGGGGTTGCGGCGTAGCCAGGCGAGGGTGACCTGGGCGCGGGTGACGCGGCGGGCATCGGCGACGGCGCCGACCTCGTCGACGATCTCCCGGTCGCTGTCGGTGTTGGTATAGAGCGTGTCGGCGAGGCGCCGTCGGCCACGGAGCGCTCACCGGCGTTCGCCTGGTCGAAGGGGCGGGCGAGGCGACCGCGGGCCAGGGGGCTCCAGATCATGGTGGCGATGCCCTCACCGGCGCAGAGCGGGAGCATCTCGCGTTCCTCCTCGCGGGCGAGCAGGTTGTAGTGGTCCTGCAGGGTGACGAACCGGGCCCAGCCGTGGTGCTCCTGGAGGTGGAGGACCTTGGCGAACTGCCCGGCGTGTCATGTGTTTCCCCCTGGTCGGGTGAGAGCGCGCTGTACGGCTTCTCCGGGCCCTGCACGTGGATCGCGGGCCGCTCGGGACGGACGGCGGGGCCGCTGGGGACGGACGGCCGGGTCCTCGGCGGCGGCCGGGGAGGATCCCGGTCGCGGCGGGCCCGGCCGGCTGGTCCTGGTTCTGCTCCCTTTCAGAGGCTGCGGGCGGTGATGTCGCCGTGGGAGGTGGTGGCGCGGATGTCGAGGCCGGCGGTGCCGTCGTTCTTGAGGGCGTTGCTGACGCGGCCGTAGCCGGTGCCGGCGTCCAGGGCGGCCGAGACGCCGGCGGCGGCGCCGACCGAGATGTCGCCGGACTGGGTGCGGAGCACGACTGTGCCGCGCACGGCCTCGGCGATCCGGATGTCGCCCCTTGCGGTGCTGATCTCCGCGGGGCCGCCCAGCCGGCCGACCTCGACGTCGCCGTCGGTCGCGGTGAGGCGGACGCTCGCGGCCTCGTCGATCTTGATCTGGCGGTACGCGCCGTCGAAGGCGACGTCGCCGAGGCGTCCGACGCCGCGGAGCTCGGCGCCGGCGGTCTTGGCCTCGATGCGGGAGCCGGCGGGCAGCTGGACGGTGACCTCCAGGGATCCGGAGGGGCCGAAGAGCTGGTTGCCAGGGGCCGGGGCCGTGATCCGCAGGACGCCGTCGGCGTAGGCGACTTCCGTCCGCTCCGCGGTCTTGGTATCGCGGCTCTTGGAGGGGTCGGCGGGCAGGACCTCGACAGTGGTGGCGGTGCGGTCGGCGGCGATGAACTGGATGCGTCCGGCGGGGATGTCCAGGACGGCGGAGATCGGGGCGGGGGTGTCGAACTTCTGCATCGTGCTCTCCCGTACTCACTCGGTGTTTCTGACTCCGGAAACGCTACGTTGCTTTCCAGAAGCCGACAACATGCTCGTTGCACAGAATCAGCATCTATGCAGGTAGAGATACATGAACTGTTGCAACAGGGTTGCGGATAACGCAACGACAAGCGCTCTGGTCGTTGCAATGAGTGAAGGGTGAACGCTATAGTGGGCCGACTCAGGGACCGCCACGAAGGACCACCAGGGAGATCGCGATGCCGGGAGGCAGGCTCACCCAGAACGAACGCCGGCAGATCGCGCTGGGGCTGGCTGACAGCCTCCCCTACGCCGAGATCGCCCGACGCCTCGACCGCCCGACCTCGACGGTCACACGTGAGGTGATGCGCAACGGCGGCCCCGCCGCCTACCGCGCCGACCTGGCCCACCGCGCCACCGAACGCCGCGCCCACCGGCGCAGACCCGCCCCCTCCCAAGGACCGCAGGCAGTCCCCCAGCCGCACGGACGCGACGCCGGGGCCGTGGCCGAGTACGAGGAGACGTTCACCACCGTCCTCATGGCTTCGGGCCTGACCAAGATGACCGCCCGGGTGCTGACCTGCCTGTTCACCACCGACGCGGGCAGCCTCACCGCGTCCCAGCTCGCCCAGCGCCTCCAGGTCAGCCCGGCGTCCATCTCCAAAGCGATCGCCTTCCTGGAGAGCCAGAGCCTCGTCCGCCGAGAACGCGACGAACGCCGCCGCGACCGCTACGTCGTCGACGACGAACTCTTCTACCAGGCGACGATCGCCAGCGCCCGCGCCAACGACCAGCTCGTCGAAACCGCACGCCAGGGCGTCGCCGTCCTCGGCCCCCACACCCCCGCCGCCACCCGCCTGGAGAACATCGCCCGCTTCCTCGACTTCATCAGCGAGAGCATCACCCGCGCCGCCGAACAGGCCCGCGAAGTCCTCCACACCACACCCGGAACCACCCCGCACGACACCGCCCGGCCACGTCCGGACCACGCATAGCCGGCCGTCCCGAGTCCCCGCCCGGCCACAACACCCTTCAGCCGCACAGACAACCGGCAGACAACTGGCAGGCCATCGGCTCAGGGGTCCCCGCAGCAGGGCGGCGAGGGGTGGGATCACCGCCGCCCGGCCCGACCACCGCAACTCCCCCCCGGGGCCGGGCCGTGACCGGCCGAGGGACCGGCCGTAATTCGCTTGCCCCGGCCACGGGTCAACGCTGCACTGTGGCGGGACACCACGAGTCGTGGCGCCGGCATCCCGGAAAGGCAGCAGCGGCAATGGAGATCCGTCCCACGACCGACCAGGACCTCGAGGTCTTCGTCGACACCATCCTTGCCGCGTTCGGGCACTTCCGGGAATCCCCGGCCGAGGGCAACGGGTTCTTGTGGTCGGCGTACGAAATGGACCGCAACCTGCTCGCCATGACGGCGGACGGGCGGCCCGTCGGCACCGCCGGCGCGTACTCCTTCGAGCTCACCCTGCCCGGTGAGATCCTCGTCCCGGTCACCGGGGTGACCGCCGTCGGTGTGCTGCCATCGCACCGACGTCAGGGCATACTCAGCGCGATGATGCGGCATCAGCTCACCGAGCTGCGGGCACGAGGGGAGTGCCTCTCCGTACTGCTGGCCTCCGAGGCCCTGATCTACGGCAGGTTCGGCTACGGCCCGGCGACCTACACGCGGCGGCTGACGGTGCCGCGCCACCGGGCCGCCCTCACCCTCCCCCGGGCCCGCGCAACGATCCGTGCAGTGGCCGATGCCCCGGCTGCCGGCTCGGTCGAGGTGCTGCGGCGTGCCGAGTGCGGCGAGATCCTCGAAAAGGTCTACGACCGGTACCGCCGCGCACAGCCCGGCGCGCTGTCCCGGCCGCACCGCTGGTGGGCCTCGGGCGCAGGGCAGCCCCCGGTCTCTTTGGCACCGCGCTACGTCGCCGTCCACCGCGACGCCGACGGCGTCCCGGACGGATACGCCAGCTACTCGCTCGGCGAGCCCGACACGCTGACGGTCGATGAGACCATCGCCACCGACGACGCCGTCTACACGGCCCTGGCCCGGTTCGTGCTCGGACACGACCTGGTCACTCAGGTCGTGTTCAAGCACTTCCCGCCCGGCCACCCGCTGCGCTGGCAGCTTGCGGACTTCAACGCCGGCCAGGTGAGCGGCGACACCGACTGGCTCTGGGTGCGGCTGCTGGACGTCCCGCGGGCGCTGACCGCGCGCGGCTGGTTCACCGACGGCGAGCTCGTCCTCGACGTCGACGACCCGTTCCTCGGCGAACACGGCCGCTACCTGCTGACCGTCCGGGACGGCAAAGCCGACTGCGTCCCGACGGACCGGGAGCCCGACCTGTCCCTGGACGTGAGGGACCTGGGCTCGGTCTACCTCGGCGGCACCGCCCCGAGCACGCTCGTACGTGCCGGACACATCCGGGCCCACCGCCCGGGCGCGGCCGCCCTCGCTGACGCCCTCTTCCGCGCCGAACGCTCGCCGCACTGCCTGCACTGGTTCTGACCGCGCGCTCGCCGACCGGACCGCCGCGGCGACCAAGCCCTGACCGCTGCCTTGCGGCCGGTGTCTGGGCCAGGACTCCGGGGCCTACAGGTCGTGCAGCGTCAGGTGGTGGTTGACCAGGACCGCGTTGATGCCGTACGAGCAGCGCGAGGTTCTGGCGGGATCGGGCCTCTCGCGGTTGGTGTCGGAGACCGCCCTCGTGACCTGCTGCTTCTTCCGTTGCCTCACGGCGTGTCGGACATCGGAGCCTCAGCTTCGTGTCGCTTCCTCGGCGGTCTGCCTTGATCGGAGCAGACCGCCAGGCTTGTGACCTGGGCTGTCGCGCACCTTCCGAGTCAGCAGCCCGCCGGTCTCCCACCTGTGCGGTTGCCAGGTGGTGTGGGGACGAGCGCGGTGTCGGGTCGAAAGTGCGGGCACGCGTCGACGCCGCCGGCGAGGGCCTGGACGCGGGCTGCCGGAGCGGAACTCACGTGGACCAGCCTCCGGGTGTGTGACCTGCTCGACCGCGCCGTGCGGTCGATGAGCTTTCCCGGCCGGTCGGACGGGCGGATCAGCGCAGTCCGGCGAAGAGATCGTTCTCGGGTAGGGCCGCGCCGGTGGCGTCCTGGACACGTACGAAGGTCTCCATGCCCATCAACTCGCCGAACCTCTCCTTGCCCATCTTGAGGAAGAAGATGTTCTCGCCCTGACTGGCGTGCGCGGCCAGCGCGTCGAACTTCTGACCGCTGAACGCCGTGGTGTCCACCCACGTGGTGATCTCATCGTCGGGGAGGCCGATCTCGGCCATCGCGGCGGCCTCGGCAGGATCCGGCTCCGGCATGTCCTCATGAAACTCGCGCATGATCTCGCCGAACCGCTGCATCATCGAGCGGGGCATCGTGGTCCAGTACACCTTCGGTGTCAGCGCGGTCATCTCCAGCGCCGCCATCGTGATGCGGTGGGCCTGGATGTGGTCGGGGTGACCGTAGAAGCCGTTCTCGTCGTAGGTGACGACCACATCAGGCCGGTAGTGCCGCATGAGTTCCGCGAGTCGGGCCGCGCCTTCCTGCACGGGGGTCTGCCAGAAGGAGCCGGGGGCGTCGTTGCTCGGCCAGCCCGTCATCCCGGAGTCGGCATAGTCCAGCATCTCCAGATCGCTGACCTTCAGGACGTCACAGCTCGCCTCAAGTTCTTGACGGCGCATCAAGGCGACCGCCGCCGGATCGTGCCCGGGATCGCCCGGCTTGACACCCCCCGGTCCGTCACCGCAACCGCCGTCGGTACACGTCACGAGAACCGTGCGGATGCCTTCCGCCGCGTACTGCGCGAGGACCCCTCCGGTTCCGGTGGCCTCGTCGTCGGGGTGGGCGTGTACTGCCATGAGCGTCAAGGGCCGGTCAGTCATGAAACAGTCCTCCTGCAGAAATACGTCCTGGTACGAGTGTGCCGCGGGCGTACCGCGGTCCTGGGGCCCGGATCCTGGTGGGGCGGACGGCCTTGTGCTCTCCGTGTTCCCCGACCGTGCGGCGCCGGTCCCTCGGCCGGTGCAACCGTGCCGGCCGGACCGGCTGTTCCCGGCGCGGCCGCTCGGCCTTCCAGGCGCCGGCTTTCAACGCGAATGAGGTACAGGCGCGACCTGCATGTCCCAGCGCCACGTCGGATCCGGCTTCCGTCCGACACCAGCCGTGAGATTCCGACACGAAATTTTGAGACCCTACCAGGGAGGTCAGGCGGCGAAGCCCACGTTGGTCACGTACTCGTACTGGCCCCACTGGCTGCCCAGGTCCACGATCTGCTCGACCCATGCCTCGTCCAGCGCCCGGGCATCATCGGCCGCCCAGGCCTGCACGAGCGCGTCCCAGTGACGGACGTTCAACGTGCGGTATTCCACGACGCGTTGGCGGGGGCGCGGCACCTGGGACTGGTTCAGCGGGTGGATCTCGACGCGGGTGCCACGGCCGTCCGCGTTGAGGCGGCCCAGGAGGTAACGGGCCACATTGTGGCGGCGTACCGTCCGATAGGCGCTCTCGATGCGCTCGAGGTTCTTCCGCGACGGGGAGCGCTTGCCCTCCAGCCAGGCCGTGAGGGTGCGGTCGGTGACGGTCAGGCCCGCCTCGCGGGCCGCCCTGACGGCGTGGCCGGTGCGGGTGAGGTAGTGCAGGCGGGCCAGCAGGCCGCGGCGGGCGGTGACCGGGGTGGCGACATAGCCGGCGAGGGCGTCCAGGCGGCGGGCGACCGCCTCGTGGCCCTTGATACCGCGAGCGCCGTATGCACCGAAGTCGATATTCCTCTCCGGCATTCGGTCTTTCCTCCTGCGGCCGCGGCTATTGGTTTCCCGTCGATTTTCCGTGGACTTCAGCTTCAGAATACCGTAATTCCCGCGCTTTTACGGTGAGTTCGGCGCCCGTGACCGCAGGTGGCGGGGCGTTGGCGTGGCGCGGCGGATTCTGCTGATGCTCGCGGGCCGGTGGGATCAGTCAGTCATTCGCCGGCAGGGTCGGGGGCGGAGTCGGTGGCGGAGTCGGTGGCGATGCTGTAGGCGTCTTTGGGTTTCATCTCGGTGACGCCGCGGCCTTCGGGGAAGACACTGCGCCAGTCGCCGATGACGTGCAGTTCGTCGGTGCCCATCACACGGACGACGGTGAGGCCCTCGTCGTAGGCCCTGTACGCCTTCATCCAGAGGTTGGAGAACGCCTGGGAGCGGATGATGTGCATCCAGTCGGGCCGGTACAGCTGGCGGTTGTAGTGCGACTCCCCCATCGTCGAGACGAACTTGGAGTACATCGCCTTGAGGTATTCCAGCGTGACGTCGTCGTGTGCGGCGATCGCCCTGTCGCGGGCGTCGCGGAGGGTGATGCGGAATTTTTCCAGGAGGCCTTCCGTCGCGCCGGAGGTGAACGACTCGTGGATCTCGGGGGGATCGCACAGGCCGTACTTCGGTCCCGACAGGCGCAGCAGGAGGCGGAGGGTGGGTTCGGTGACCCACAGGGGGCCTGCTTCGTCCCGGTTGCCGATGGGGTTGGGCAGGACGGCGTCGTGGTCCCAGGCGGGCGGCGTGATCAGGTGGACGCCTGCGCGGCGGCGGTCGTGTCCGGGGCCGGTGGTGTGTTCGAGCTGTCCGATCGGCAGATGGGTCTTGAACGCGGACAGGTAGTAGGCGTTGACGTCGAGGACGGTGACGTCGTGCCGTCCCGCGGGCAGGTGCGGGCGGGCCCATTTGGGGCGGGCTTCCCAGATCTGGTCGGGGCCGCGGGCGGTCTGCTTGCGCAGGATGTCGGGCATCCATGTCGTACCGGCCGCCCTTGCGGCAGGTGTCCAGCAGCGCCATCACGTCCGGGATCGCCCGCTTCACCAACGCGGCCGTTGCCGCCTCCATGTCGCCCGCGTGCTCGGCGAGCGCGGCAGCGACCGCTTCCGCGATCGCATCGCGCGTCTCGGACGCGGGCTGCATGCGGCGGCCCACGGGGACGACCTTCATCGTGCGGCCGGCGGGGAGCTGCGGGGCGGCGGGGGCGGGGGCGGCCGGAAGCGAAGCCGGAGGCGGGGGTGGGGTGGTGGAGACCGGTGCGGTGGAGGGCGCGGGGGGCGTGAGCGTGAGGGGTGCGGGGGGCAGGGTGGTGCATTCGGCGGGATCGAGGTGCTGCGGGAATCCGGCGACGTGCCGGCGGGCCGGCTGACCGCACAGCACGCATGGCTGGGGGGCCGGCAAGACGTGGACCTCGTCAGGATCAGAGGCGGGGCCGGGGGCAGGGACAGCAGGGGCGGGGGTGGTCTCGGCGTCCGCGTCGGGGGCAGGGGTGGCATCCGCGCCGGGGGCAGGGGCGGCCTCAGCGTCCGCGCCGGGGGCGGTCTGGGGGTCCGTCGTGTCCTGGCCGGGCGGTGCCGCAGCGGTGACGGCCTGGGTCTGGGCTTCCAGTTTCGACTGGGCTTCCAGTTTCGTCTGGGCTCCCTGGAGGAAGTACGCGTATTTCTCGCGCACTTCGCCGCTCGGGTCCCGGCCCGATTCCCAGCCGCCGACGGTGGAGGGGCTCACGCCGAGGGCCTGCGCCACCTGGGTGCGCGACAGGCTGAGTGCCTCGCGCAGCAAGCGCCGCCGGCCGGCCGGAGGCAGCTGAGCCTCCTGGCGGGCGGCGGCCAGCAGTGCGTCGATCGCTTCGAAGTCCGTCACCGCGGCGCCCCTTCCGCCACCACGCCGGCCGCCCTGCGGGTGGTCGTGGGGCGTCGCCGCCGGGCGGCGGGCAGCGACTCGCACGCCCGGGTGGGGCCGGCCAGCAGGTCGAGGACGTCGAGGCCGTAGTGCGCGGCCAGGGCGTCGCAGTCGTCCAGGCTCCAGGCGGCGGTGCCGGACTGACGGCGGCTCAGCTGCGTCTGGCTCACGCCGAGGACCGCGGCGAGGTCGGCCTGCGTCTCTCCGGTGATCTGCATCAGGGCGGCCACGGTGGCCCTCACCCGCTCGCCCAGCGTCATCCCCATGCGGTCAACTCTATCCTGCGCTATGCGGAATGAGTCAGATACTTGCCTGTCATGACCGATGCTTCCCTTCTTTCACATCAGGCACGCACTGACGGGAGCACGGGCCTCAACCGCCTCACCGGCAAGAGCGTTCTCCTCCCTGCCGGCACCAGCGGCATGGGCCGGCGGCCGCACATCGCCGTGCCGCCGAAGGCGCCCGCGCCGCCGTCACCGGCCGCCCGCAACGGGGGACGCCGCCGTCCGGGAGCTCGGCCCTGACGCCTCGGGGGCCGCGCCCGGCTCTGCCGGCCTCGGCGCGGGTGCGCGTCCGGCCTCCGCAACAGGCCCGGCGGCTGCCCGCATACGCCGGTTCCGTCGCGAGGCCGCCGGCACAGCCACCACCCAGCCGTGGGCATCGTCGCCTGTGCTCAAGGGGTGCGGCACAGCTGCCCGGTTGGGCCCGGCCCGCCGCTCAGCGTGCCGGGGGCCCGGGGTGCGCCGCCGGCAGGTCCGCGGGGGCGGCCTCAGCCTCGCGGACGGGCGGGCGGGCGGGCCGGCCGCAGGGGGCATCCGGTGCCGGCGCGCGCGGCGAGTTCGGCCCGCAGGGCGGCGAGTTCGGCCATACGGGCGTCGATGACCTGGATCTTCTCCTCGAACAGCGCGGACAGCGCCTGGGCGGTGTCCGGTTGGTCGCGCAGTTCCTCGCCGTGCCGCGCGATCTGCGCCAGGGAGAATCCCAGGGCCTGGGCGGTGCGGACGTAGTGCAGCCAGGGCAGCGTCTCGGGCGGGAAGTCACGGTAGCCGTTGGCCAGCCGCCGGCCCGTGACGAGGCCGACCTTCTCGTAGAAGCGGATGGTGTCCCTGCTGATGCCCGCTCGTGCGGCCAACTCCCCCATACGCATGGGCCTCCGCCGGATGGTGGGCTTGACCTTGGAGCGTACTCCACTGTTTAGCGTCGGGTGCCGCTGCCACCGAGACCAGCCGGAGCCCGCCAGTGACCTCTCTCCTCTCCCCCGCCCGTCCTGCCCGTCTTCGCGTCGTACGGGCGAGTGCCTGGTACGACCTTCTCGTCACGGCGGGTTTCGCGACGCCGTGGACGTACGCGCTGGTGCACGGCGCGCTGTCGTCGTGGGGCCGCGCGTGGGGGCTGGGCGCCCTGCCCGAACTCGACCCGGTGCAGACCCTGTACGCGAATCTGATGGGGTCGGTCGTGGTCGTCTGGGCCCTGTTGCGCATCGTCAGGCCGCTGCCGGTGCACGGGCTGCTCGACGCCGTGGCACGCATCCTGTTCGCGGCCTGGCAGGCGTACGCGCTCGCTCACGGTGCGACCCGGCTGCTGTGGCTGTTCCTCGGTGCCGAGGTGGCGTTCGCGGTCCTCCAGCTCGTGCCGTGGCGGCACCACCGGCGCCCCGGCCCGGCGGACGGCCGTGCGGTCGCCAACGAGGGGCAGGCGCTCGGTGCGGCGGGGCGGTGACACGCCGGGGGCGGGCCGTGGCCGGCGCCGAGAGCCAGGCCGAGCGGTCGAGGCCAAAGCCGAGGTCGAGGCCGAGCGGTCGAGGCCAAAGCCGAGGTCGAGGCCAAAGCCGAGGTCGAGGCCGAGGCGGCGGACGGTGAGGGCGTCGGGGCCGTGCGCGCACCGCCCGTCCCGGGGCCGCCCCCGTGAGCCCGGCTGCCGCACCGGTCTGCTCCTCTCGGCACCGGTCCGGCGCCGGTCCGGGACCGGTCGCGTGCGGAGCCGGCGGCGGGCAAGGGGGCAGCCGGGGAGGGCTGTTCACGCGTCCGGCGGGGCGGTGTGCCGGTCCGGAGCGTGGGCGTCCTGCGGCCGGGGCAGCAGGGCCAGGGCCGTTTCGGCGGTCGCGCGCAGGGAGTCGGGGCTGCTTCCGCCCTTGCCCAGTGCTTCGATCCCGCGCAGCACGGCCAGGACGAGTCCGGCCAGTCGTGCGGGGTCCGCGTCCTGCTGGATGTCGCCCGCCCGCTGCGCCGCCGCGATGCAGGCAGCCAGCAGTTCCCCGATGGCCGCGAACGTCTTGCGGGACGTCTCCGCGACGGCCGGATCCTGCTCCGCCAGCTCGGCGGTGCCCTTGGCGAGCAGGCAGCCGCGCCGGCAGACGTCCGCGGCGGTGGCGTCCGCCACCGCCATCACATGCGCGCGCAGCCGTTCGCAGGCGCCGGCATCGGGGCCTTCGAGCGCCTGGCGCACGGCCTCGACGAGTGCGGCGCAGTGGTCGCCGAAGGTGCGCAGGAACAGCTGGTGCTTGTCGCCGAAAGCGCCGTAGAGGCTGCCCTTGCCCAGACCGGTGGCGGCGGCGATGTCGTCCACCCTCGCCGCCGCGTAACCGGTCGACCAGAACTGGTCCCGGGCGGCGCGCAGGACCTCGCCTTCGTCAAAGCTGCGGGATCGTGCCATGGTCCTACGATACCAATTCTTGACTACCTGGTCCAGAATGAACTACGTTCTGGACGAGACGGTCAAGAAAGCGGCCGTCCGTCCCCGTCGCGCAGTGCCCTCCCCGCGAGCGGTGCACACGACACCGGCGTCCCGAAAGGACGGCTGCCATGCGCTCCATGAACGGAAAGACGGCCCTGGTCACCGGCGCCTCCAGCGGAATCGGACGGGCGATCGCCCAGCGGTTCACCGAGGACGGCGCCCGCGTCTACCTGACCGGCCGGCGCAAGGAGGAACTCGACGCCGCGGCGAAGGACCTCGGCCCCGACGCGGTCGCCGTGCCGTGCGATGTCTCCCGGGCCGCCGACCTCGACCACGTCATGGACGTCATCCGCGGCGACGGACGGCAGCTGGACACCGTCGTGGCCAATGCCGGCCTGGGCGACGGGGCGCTCCTCGCGGACGTCACCGAGGAGCAGATCGACTTCGTCTTCGGCGTGAACACCAAGGGCAGCCTGCTGACCGTGCAGAAATCGCTGCCCCTGCTCGCCCGGCCCGCATCGGTGATCCTGCTGGCCTCCACCGCCCTCCACCAGGGCACCCCAGGCATGGGCGTCTACGCCGCCTCCAAGGCAGCCGTACGCAGCCTGGGCCGGACCTGGGCCGCGGAGCTGGCCCCGCGCGGTGTGCGCGTCAACGTCATCACCCCCGGCCCCATCACCACCCCCGCGATCGACCGCCTGGCCGACCTGCGCGGGCAGAGCCATGAAGACTTCCACGACGCGCTGGCCTCGCACCTGCCGCTGCAGCGCATGGGCCGTGGCGAGGAAGTCGCGGCGCTGGCCGCCTTCCTCGCCGGACCGGAGAGCTCGTTCATCACCGGTGCCGAGCACTTCGTCGACGGCGGACAGCTCCAGGTCTGACCCACCGCGAAGATCTGCACCACCGCGAAGAAGCCCGCCCCGCCCCGTCCCGTCCCGTCCCGTCCCGCCCCGTCCCGTCCCGTCCCGCGGTGAGCCTGCGGCCTCGCGGCACCATGAAAGGAAAAACAGCGTGAGCAGCAATATCCGGGCGCTGATCGCCGACGTCGAGGTCGAGAACCTCGACGCCGCCATCCCCTTCTACCGTGAACTGGCCGGGGACGCCGACGTCAGGCGATTCCCCTACCGCGACCTGGAGCTGGCACTGGTGGGGCCGTTCCTGCTGTACTCCGGCCCGCTGGAAAAGTACGTGTCCCAGACGGCGACCGTCATCGTCGACTCCCTGGACCCCGTACTCAAGGCCCTGAGCACGGCGGGCGGCGAGGTGCTGGAAGCACCGGCCGAAGTCCCCAACGGCACACGGCTGGTGGCCCGACACCCGGACGGCTCCGTCTTCGAGTACATGCAGCCCCGCACCTGAACTCCCCCACCAGGTCCTGTCAGGTCCGGTACCGGCACACCGTGCTCCCGTGCGGACCGGAGTGCCGGCCGGCCCTGCGTGCCGGCGGCGCCGGAACCGGCGATGCGGACGCGGCGGGGCTTGTCCGGGGGCGGCGGGGCCGGTTCGGCGGGCGGTGTCTCAAGGGTGCGCAGCACCGGCTGTCCGTTGTCCGTCGTACGGTCACCGCCGCTGCGGCGGCCGCCCGGACAGTGCCGTGTCGTCCTCGTCCTCGTCCAGCAGGGCGAGACGTACGATGACGCGCTTGCCGACCCGCTCACGCCGCACCTCGACGTCCTGCGCCACCGCCAGGACGATCTCCAGACCGTGCTGGCCGATCCGCCCCGGATCCAGGGGACGGGCCACCGGCAGCTGCGGGTCGCTGTCCCAGACGGTGATCTCCACCGTGTCCCCGGCGATCCGCACCCCCAGCAGCACCGGCCCGGGCGCGTATTTGACGACGTTCGTCACCAGCTCGCTGACCACCAGCTGTGTCAGCTCCCGCGCCCGCGCCGACACCGGCGCTCCCGCCCCGTCCCGCACCCGGGCGAGGAAGTCCGCCGCGGTGTGCCGCGCCCGCGCGATGGACGCCGGATCCCCCTCCAGCGCGACGGCGGTCTCCACGGTTTCGGGGCCGGGCGGGCCATGGTCTGCGTCCGGCGACACCAGATCCATATCGAGTGCCCATCCCTCCATCGATCACAGGGGACGTGTGCCCGGAAACCCTCGTTTCACCCCACGCCCCTGGGTCACCCCATGGTCACGGGGCCGCGCTTTCAGAATGCGACCCCACCCATGCGCGCATTCGTTCGCCCAGCCTCCCAACCTCACCGGCTGACCGCCCTGGAGGCGGGGCGCCGGGCGGCTCGCCTCCCGGGCAGCCGCCGGCCCGTTCGCTCAGGGGACGGGGCGTGTCCAGGCCGGGGTGGCGCGGGTGCGGGCGGCCGGGTGGCCGGTCACCTGTGCTCTGCACGGGCGGGCCCGGGCACATGGAGGGCGAGGACGGCGGTGTCGTCGTCCACGCCGGCGCCGAAGGTGTCGAGCAGGGCACGGATCGCGGTCACCGCGCCGAGGGCGGTGACGGGCGCCAGGGCCTGGGCGAATTCCAGGAGGGCCTCGTCCCCGTAGCGGCCGTCGGCGCCGGCGGCGTGGGCTTCGGTGAGGCCGTCGGTGTACAGGAGCAGGGTGTCGCCGGGAGCCAGGCGCAGGGTGGTGGTGGCGATGTGGGCGTCGGGCAGGACGCCGATGAGCTGGCCGCCGGGGGTGGGCAGGTAGTCGGCACCGCCCTCGGCGCGCAGCAGCAGGGCCGGCGGGTGGCCGCCGCCGGCCAGGGTGACGCGGCAGCCGCCCTCCTCGCCGCCGGGGGTGAGCAGGCCGAAGATGACCGTGCAGAAGCGGGGGTCGGGGCCGCTGTACTCGTGGTTCAGGACGGTGTTGAGGTTGGCGAGCACGGCCGCCGGATCGGGGTCGTAGACGGCGGCGGCGCGCAGTGTGTAGCGGGTCAGGGAGGTGACGGCCGCGGCGGCCGCGCCTTTGCCGCACACGTCGCCGAGGAAGAATCCCCAGGTGCCGGCGGCGAGCGGGAACAGGTCGTAGAAGTCGCCGCCGACCTCGTCGGTGGAGGCGACGTGGTAGTGCGCGGCGACGTCCAGGCCGGGCACGTTCGCCAGCGTGGGGGGCAGCAGGGTCTTCTGCAGGGTGGCGTTCAGGCGCTGCAGGCGGGCGCGTTCGCGTTCGGCTGCCCGGCGGGCGCGCAGCAGCTCGGTCTCGTAGGCGCGGCGGTCGCGGGCGTCGAAGACGGTGGTGCGGATCAGCAGGGGCTCCCCGTCGCGGCCCGTCTTCACCGTGGAGGTCACCAGGACCGGCAGCCGGCTGCCGTCGGCGGTCCTGAGCTCCAGGGCGATGCCGCTGACCTCGCCCTGCATGCGCAGCAGCGGCGCGAAATGGGTTTCGTGGTAGAGCCGGCCGCCGACGGTGAGCAGGTCGGCGAAGGTTCTTCGGCCCACCAGGTCGCCGCGCCGGTAGCCGAGCCAGTCCAGCAGGGTGGTGTTGATCTTTGCGATCCGGCCGTCCAGCTGCGTGGAGAGGTAGCCGCACGGCGCATGCTCGTACAGGTCCTCCGCGCTGTCCTCCAGCAGAGCCGAGAACGCCGCCTGGTCGTCACTGGGGCGGCCCGCACGGGCCGGGTCCTCCGCGCTGCCCCTGCCGTTGCCGTTTCCGCTGCCGCTGCCGCTGCCGCTGCTGTCACTGTCGTTGCTGCTGTCCCTGTCGTCGCCGTTGCCGTGGGGCTTGCACGTCATCGGGCTGCTCCGGCGAAGGCGGCGATCGCGGCAGCGGTCTCCTGCGGGGCGGCGAGCTGGGGGCAGTGCCCGGTCGCGTTCAGGGTGATCAGCCGGCTGCCGGGAATCTGCGCCTGTACGAAGGCGCCCACTTCCGGCGGGGCGATCGCGTCGCTGGAACACTGGGCGACCAGGACAGGAACCCGCACCCGGGCGAGGTCGTCGCGGTTGTCGGACAGGAACGTCACGCGGGCGAAGACCCGGGCGATCTCCGGGTCGGTGCGGCAGAAACTGTTGGTCAGCTCCTCTCCCAGTTCCGGACGCTCGGGATTGCCCATGATCACCGGGGCCATGGCACTGGACCAGCCCAGGTAGTTCGCGTCCAGCGACTCCAGCAGCTCATCGATGTCCTCGGCGCTGAACCCGCCCCGATAGCCGGAGGCGGGATCGTCGATGAAACACGGGGAGGGGGCGAGCAGCACCAGGCCGGCGAAGGCCCGGGGCTCACGCGCCGCGGCCAGCACGCCCATCATCGCGCTCACCGAGTGGCCCACGAACGTCACGGGCCCGAGCGCCAGCTCGCGGCAGATCTCCAGTACGTCCTCGGTATAGCCCTCCAGCGTGGAGTAGCGCTGCCTGCTCCAGGCCGACAGATCGGAACGTCCCGCCCCCACGTGGTCGAAGGCCACCACCGTGAAATCGCGCTCCAGCAGCGGCGTCACCAGCCGCCACATGTTCTGGTCGCATCCGAAGCCGTGCGCCAGCATCACCACCGGACCGCCGGGCCGGCCGGTCACCGTCACATGGTTCCTGCTGCGCACATCCATACGGCCGATCCTCGCAGACACATCCGGACCCCGCCGCAGCCTGCTCACACAGGCCGCCTGCCCGGCCCCGGGGGCGGCGCAGGCCCTCCGCGCGGCGGCGTCACCTCGCCGGCCGGCCGGGCGGCCGTACGGGCGCACGGGCACACGGCGGGGCCGGTGCGACGTGCCCGGGTTGGAAGGGGCGGCCCGCGGTCGCCTGCCGTGGCCGGTCCGCCCGGGCCGCCCGGACCGGGCGGACCGGGCGGACCGGGCGGCGCCCGGGCCGGAAGGGGTGCCGCCGTCAAGGGGAACGGCAGCCCGTACGCCGGGCCCCAGGCGATGGAGGCGCAGGACTCGCCCTGCCGGAGCCGGGGCCCGGCATGCCCCTCCAGTGCCCAATAGGCCCTTAAAACCAAGCGTCTTTGTGTGGGGCGTATGCGGCTGCGCACGACTGTGGGGCCCCGCCGGTGCCGGCGGGGCCCCACAGTCATACAGCGTTTACCACTCTTTACCCGCGCTACCCGCGGTACCGGCGCTACCGGCGGCTCACCAGCGGTACCAGCGGCCACGGCGGCCGCCCGCTCCGGCGGACCGCATGACGAAGCCCAGCAGCCATACCGCCAGCACGATCACGGCCACGATCCACAGGGCCTTCAGCGCGAAGCCCGCGCCGAAGAGGACCAGAGCCAGCAGAAGAACGAGAAGCAGGGGAACCATAGTTATCAACCTCCAAGGCTGCGAGTGCCCCGGCAGGCTGGGTGAACGCCTGGTTTTTGTCCCGGTGTTGGGGGCACTCTGACGTGTTTACCCACGTCACAGGGGTGCCAGGAGGTTTCCCCGATCATGTTTCGAGCGGGCTGTGGCGGCTACACGACGGGTGCACGACACGACGCCAACACGTTGGGATGTGACAGACGGTGGCTGCCGACAAGAAGGCCAAGGCCAAGACCGAGCAGGCGAAGGGCAAGGCCGAGGAGAGCCTCGGCCGCGCCGTGGGCAATGAGCGCATGACCGCCAAGGGCCGCGCCGAACAGGTCCAGGGCGACGCACGCGAAGCCCGCGAGAAGGCCAAGGACGCCTTCCGCCACTAGGCACCACAGCACACCGCACCACGGGTGGGGCCCCGCCGACGCAGGCGGGGCCCCACCCGCATGCGCGGGCAAGCGCAGTCCAGCACAGCACCTGCCTGCCTGCTGACACCTCCTTCAGCGAAGTGCGGGGGGTGTCTGCAGGTTCCGCCTGATACAGCTTGACGTTGCCCCTGGGGGAAAGGTTGACGTTCATCGCACCATGAGGGTCACACGAGCGCCCGGAGGCTGATAACTGTGCTTCCGGTTCTTCTCGTTCTTCTGCTCGCCCTGATCCTCTTCGGTGCCGGATCGCACTCAAGGCACTGTGGTGGATCGCTGTCATCGTGCTGGTCGTGTGGGTCCTCGGCTTCGTGATCCGCCCTGCGGGCAGCGGCGGCAAGCGGGGCCGCTGGTATCGCTGGTAAGCAGGCCTGAGCAACGCACTGACCTGGGTGGGTCCCGGCGCCATGGCGTCGGGACCCACCCGCGTTCGGCCTCTGCCCACCCGCGTTCCGTCTCTCCACGCCGGGGATGGAGGTGGTGATTCCGCCGCTGCGGCACGGCGGGGCTTCATGGCCGCAGGACGACTGTGCCGCCGGGAACCACGGCCTGCAGCACGGCTTCTCCGGCCATCCATATTTTCTCAGCGCGAATGTGTGGAGTGCGGGAGGCAGGGCACCCGGCGTTCTGAGGAAACGTCACCGAATTCGATGGCGCCCATGACGCCTCCATGGTTCGGCTGTGGAGCCGCGAAAAATTCCGATGAGGGAGCCGTTTTATGAGTGACAACATCTGGGGCTACCAGCCGGCCACCGGCCACACCGCGGGCACCGACCTGACCGGTTACAAGGTCGAGGCCACCGATGGCAGCATCGGGAAGGTCGACAAGCACTCGGACGACGTCAACTCCTCGTATCTTGTGGTCGACACCGGTGTGTGGATCTTCGGCAAGCATGTCCTGCTGCCCGCCGGCACCGTGAAGACGGTCGACCAGACCGAGCGGAAGATCTACGTCGACCTCACCAGGGACCAGATCAAGGACTCCCCCGAGTTCGACAAGGACAAGCACGTCGGCGACGCCGGCTATCACGAGCAGGTCGGCGGCTACTACCAGAACCACCGCGCCTGACCCTCACCGCACCACCCCAGAAGCGGGGCCGCCCGGAGACACTCCGGCCGGCCCCGCTTCCCGTGCGCCTCGGTGACGTAGCGTCGTCTGGGATCGTGGCCGGCGTTCACGAACGGGGTTATCGGAGCGGTCCGTGCCCGTCGACGAACACGGTGGGTGCGGACAGGAACCCATCGGCGTTCACCGGGCCGTAGGCGATGTTGAACGTGTCGAGCCAGTACGACCAGTCCCGCATCCCCGCCGCGCTGCTGAAGCGACAGTTGAGTTGCCGGCGCACCCACTGGCCGGGGGCACGTCGCACGGCCGGAGGTCGCCTTGGCCGGGGCGGCAGGCCGGACAGGGGCTGCACTCGAGGAAAGACCCGCAGCTGCCCGTCGGCTTCACGAAGCTGGACATCGGCCTTGCCGACATCTTCCTGGGTGGCATGCGGCTTGAAGCCGTCTCGCCAGGGAGCTTCGCCCGTCCGAACATCTGGCGTTCGACCATCTTGATGTGGTTGACGCGGCCCCTCTGCCGGGCCGGAAGTCCAGCAAATGGTCAGGCCCTGGACGACAGCGTCGCAGTCCTTGTGCAGGCCAGTTCTGGGCACTGGGCGAGAACGGCAGTGAACTGCTGGAGTTCTTCGCCGCCCAGCTGCTCAGGGCGCCGCATGGTCCAGCCGGTGACCTGCCGGACGCCCGGTGGTGCAGGGGCGACGACGCGGATGCGACGGCGACGTCCTGGCCGGAGGCAGTCGCTGATACGTGTGGTAGCTGCCGCGGTAGCCCAGGTCCTGGAACTCGGCGTGCACGCGGATCGCGTTGGTGACTGCGTCGGCCCAGTCTCAGTCCAGGTGGGGCTTGTAAGGGTCGCGCCGGCTGGGCCGGGGCTGGCGCCGTCCGCTCAGCAACTCATCGGGAACCGCGGCGCGGGCGGTGCGGCAGACGGTGTTGCCGCCCATGTGCAGCTCCCGGGCAGTCTGACGAGCGGGGCCTTGCGGTGCGCCGCGTGCTCTCGACGGTGGCATGGCCCGGCGGGCTGAAGGCCGATGCCGTCACTTGGACAGCGAGACCGGCCTCTTCCGCCACCGCCTGGAGCGCCGCGGCGAGGCTGCCCCGGATCGCGGCGTCGGGATACAGAACGACTGGATCAGGGTGCGTGGCCACAACGTGTGATTGTGCCGTAGCCGCCTGAGGGTGGCGTTCTACTGCCGTCATGTTGATCCCCGTCCTGAGGGTTCCGGCACCGGCAGCCAGAGCGAGCGCACGTCAGCACACGTCAGCACTCGTCAACTCGGCGCCGTCGCAGCCCTGTTGCACGACCGTTCAGCAGCACCAGTGCCGGTCCCGCCCTGCCCCGCCCCCACACAACGGCCGGCTGCTCTCCCGGAAGGGCAGGGTGAGACATCACTGGGCTGGAGCATCGGGTTCCACTCGTGCGTACTATCACTGGACCACCCATAGCCGCGGCAGTCGTGTCCTGCGGAGGGGCCCGTCCGTACATGGGATCTGCCCTGCCTCCCTTCACAGACACATATCCCCCCGTTCATCACGGGGCCCGCGGACGGAAGAAAGGCCCCTGTCATGACGGAAAGCCAGACCCGCACCACAGAGCTGACCTCGCAGTACATCGCCCAGGTGACGGGCGACCTTGAACGCAACACCAAGGAGCAGGACCGTATCGCCGCGGACATCGAGGCCCTGCAGGAGCAGTTGCGTGCCCTGCAGCACGACCACGCCGTGCTGGTGACCATGCAGGAGGCACTGGGCGGCGCACGCCCCGCCGCCGAGGCGGACACCGCGGCCGAGGCGGACACCGCAGCCGTGCCGGCCGTACCCCACCAGGCCTCCCCCGCACCCCGGCCGGGCAAGCCGAAGAAGGCAGCCGCCGGCGCGAAGAAGACGGCGCCCCCCAAGCCCGCCGCCAAGTCCTCATCGGCCAAGTCCTCATCGGCGAAGGCATCCAAGACGGCCGCCAAGCCGAGTCTCGTCGACCTGATCCGCGGACACCTGGAGCAGCAGAGCGAGCCGCGGTCGGCCGCCGAAGTCACCACCGCGCTCACGCAAGCCCATCCCGACCGCGGCATCAAGACGACCGTCGTGCGCACCACGCTGGAAAACCTGGTCGCCAAAAGCCACGCACACCGCACCAAGCAGGGCTCGTCCGTCTTCTACACCGCGTCGGCCGCCGTCGCGGAGCCTGCGGCGGCCGGCCCGCAGCAGGAGGCAGCGGCCGGCTGAACATCCGCGCACGCGTGCCCTCGCACCCCCGGCCGGACCGCGGCAGGCTGACACCCCGGCCGCCACGTCAGCGTGCCGGGGCCGGCCGGCCGGCGCGCAGCGCAACGGGACGGGGACGCCGCCGGGCACACCAAGGGGCCGTTCCTGAGGGGCGCGTTGTCCTCGTGGCCTGGGCAGCGGCGGGGGTGCGTGGCCGGGCAGGCGGTGCAGCGCCAGGGGCGTCCCGGTCGACGCTTGCCGCTGACCGGATGCACAGCCCCGGTCCGTACCCGGTTGTCCGGCCGCCGCGCACGACCGCGCGCCCATTACGGCAGCGCCGCTCCAGACGGCCCAGCAGGCTCGCGGCGGAACGGCGGACGGGATCACCGCCGTCCTGCACGCTCCCGGGACCTGCAGCGTCCGTGATCAGGCGGGCAACGGTCGGGGCCGCAGGAAGATCCTCCGCATCACACGGTGAAACGGTCGGGGTCGGCGGCCTGCCAGTCGGCCGCCCAGGCGGCGGGCGGCTCGGCCAGCAACTGCCCGGGCTCCAGCCACTGGTAGAGCTCGGCAAAGGAGCGTTCGGTGTAGGGGTCGATGCGCCGGTGGAGCATGTGCGGGCGCAGCTGCGCGGGATGGGTGACTCCCATCGACGCCATGATCTGCAGGGCGCTGGCCACCGTCGCCGCCTGCAGACGCTCGACGCGCAGGGTCTTGTCGCCGACGTCCAGGGCGCGGGCCCGGCGGGGGTCCTGGGTGGTGACACCGGTGGGGCAGGTGTTGGTGTGGCAGCGCTGTGCCTGGATGCAGCCGAGAGCGAACATCATCGCCCGCGCCGCGTTGCCGTAGTCGGCGCCCTGCACCAGCCGTTTGACCAGATCGGCACCGGTGGCGATCTTGCCGCTCGCGCCGATCCTGACCCTCTCCCGCAACCCCGTGCCGACCAGGGCATTGTGCACGGTCAGCAGCCCCTCGGTGAGCGGGGTGCCGACATGGTCGGCGAACTCCAGCGGCGCCGCGCCGGTGCCGCCCTCGGCACCGTCCACGATGATGAAGTCCGGGGCCGTGCCCTCGGCCAGCATCGCCTTGCACACCGCCAGGAACTGCCGGCGCGAGCCCGGGCAGAGCTTGAACCCGGCCGGCTTGCCGCCGGACAGCTCCCGCATCCGGGCGATGAAGCGGACGAGTTCGCGGGGGGTGGAGAACACCCGGTGGTACGGGGGCGAGATCACCGTCCGCCCCTGGGGCACCTCCCGTACGCGGGCGATCTCGGCGTTGACCTTCGCGCCGGGCAGCACCCCGCCGATACCGGGCTTGGCGCCCTGGGAGAGTTTGAGGGACACGCACTTGACGTGCTCGTGCGCCGCCTTGTCCTTGAACTCCCCCGGGTCGAAGCCGCCATCGGCGGTGCGGCAGCCGAAATAGCCGGTGCCGATCTCCCAGACCAGGTCGCCGCCCGGCCGCAGGTGGTACTCCGACAGGCCGCCCTCACCGGTGTCATGGGCGAAACCCCCGGCCGCGGCGCCCCCGTTGAGCGCCAGGACCGCGTTCGACGACAGGGACCCGAAACTCATCGCCGACACGTTCAGCAGCGCCATCTCGTACGGGCGGCTGCAGTCGGGCCCGCCGACCCGCACCCGCGGCGGCGTGCTGGGCACCGGGCACGGCGCCATGGAGGGAATCAGGAACTCATAGCCCGGCTGGTAGACATCCTGCTCGGTGCCGTACGGCTGCTCGGCGTCGGTGCCCTTCGCCCGCTCGTAGACGATGCTGCGCACATCCCGGTCGAAGGGACGGCCGTCGAAGTTCCGCTCCACGAAGTACTGCTGGAGTTCGGGCCGGATCCGCTCCAGCAGGAAACGGGCGTGCCCCAGGACGGGATAGTTGCGCAGCACCGAGTGCCGGCGCTGCAGCAGATCCCACACACCCAGCCCGCCCAGCAGGGCTGGCGGGACGGCGGCCAGCCACCACCAGGGCGAGACCCAGCCCGCGGCGGCGCCCGCCGCGCATGCCGCGGCCAGGACAAAAACGACCGATCCGATACGTGTCACCCCCGCCGCGTTACCCGCCGGCCGCCCTCCATGTCCCGCTCCCTCGTCAAGAGACCGTCAAGGACCTGCGCGGACGCGGGATGCGGGGGCGCGATGCGGGGTGCGGGGCGGGGGGGGGCGGGGTGCGGGACGGGGGCGGGGGCGGGTTGCGGGGTGCGGGGGCCAGCGCGGAAGGCCGGCCAGGATGCGGCGGGCAGGCTCTGGCAGACGCGATACCCCGCCGGCACACGCTGCTGACAGTGAACCAAGCCCTTGCTGGCGGGAGTTGCGCAGGGCACGGCCGCGTTCTTGCGGGCGAGGGTGTGGTGTCGAGTCGCTGCCCGGTCCCGGCGCGCAGGGGTTGTGTGTGGGGTGGTTGGCTGTTTGCCGGGCGCAGGGCCGGATACCCGGGCGGTATGGCTGGGACAAGCAACAACAAGACGACAAACGGACAGTCGCCGACCGCGAACGCGCGCGCGGCGAAGAACACGGTGACCCAAGGAGCCGCCGCACCGGCGAAGGAAGCACAGCAGGCCGCCACCGAGGCGGCGAAGAGCGCCGGGGACGCGGCCGGCGCCGTCGGCCGCGGCAGCAGGGAAGCCCTGGCCGGCCTCGGCGGAGCCGCGTCGCAAAAGGCCCGCGACGCGGCCAGGACGGTGCAGGGCACCGTCACCTCGGCCGCCGGGCAGACGGCCGTCAAGGCCGGCGTGGTCTGGACCCTCCTGAAGGCCCGGAAGGCCGTGGCGGCCGCGGCCGGCGCGGGGACCGCCACCGTGGTCCTGTGCTCCTACACCCTGGGCCGCCGTGCCGGTCTGCGGCAGCGCGGACCGCTCTCCCGGCTCACCGGCGGCCGTCTGTAGACAGCAGGACACCGCCGGCACAGCCGGCCGGATGCGCGGGCCCGGGGGGGGGGGGAGCCGGGGCGGGGGCCGCCCC
>NZ_JBHVWZ010000043.1:0-76703 GCF_042881985.1 Streptomyces sp. NPDC058246
ACGAAGTACGAACACCAGTGGCTCAAGTCGGTTTCCTATACGGACACCTGGAATGACGACGTACGGCCCGGCTATATAGGCTGGATTGAGCGCGCCCAGGTGATGAATTCCTACACAGGAAAGTGGCGGACCCATTACGACGACCCCAAGTGGGGCCACTACTACTGGGCCACCCCCTATGACACCGTCACTTCCCCCGCCAACGAAGGAGAAGACGGCTGGACCAGCAACATCAAGTGGCAAGAGCGTCCCATGACCCGCGACGAGCTCATCAGCAATTGCGGCTGGGACTTCCCGCCACAGAGCATCGCCGGCGGCACCACCCTCAAGTCGGGCTGGTCGACGCAGGCAAACCTCACTCGCCTGGTCATGCAGAGCGACGGCAACCTGGTGATGTACCGCCTGCGTGACGGCGCCGCCATCTGGTCCACCCACACCTCCGGCCACCCGGGCGCGTACGCCGTGATGCAGACGGACGGCAACTTCGTCGTCTACGACGCGGCCAACCGTTTCCTGTGGAACAGCAACACCGTCAGCCCCGGCGCCTGGGCGATATTGCAGAACGACGGCAACTTCGTCGTCTACAAGAGCACCGGGGGTCCCGGCATCGGCGGGGCCCTGTGGGCCAGCAACACCACCGCGGCGGCGAAGTGACGACTCGCCGCACCTGACTCCGCCCGGTCCCGGGCGGAGTCACCCGGCCGCACGGGGTCCGCTACCTGTTCGCCTCCCGTTGTGGGGGCGACGGCGAGGATTTCCAAGTGCTGCACAGGCCCGCACACAATGCACCCGCCCCCTGCTGCAGCCTCAGCACCCGCGCTTGCGCGGGTGCTCTTAATTCGTGCTTGCGCGAATTAACATGCTTTCAGAATGCTTGCGGAATTCAACTCCCGTGCTCACGCGGAAATTTGGCGGAGCGTCAGCGGAGCCGAGCCCGAAGCGAAGACCCGGCAGCCGCCGCGCGCGCTGCGGTCAACTGCAGCGATGCGGGTCCAGAAACCACCTGCGGCCTTTTGCCAGGGCGGCAGCCCGAGCGCCGAGGACGCCGTCGGCTGCGCCCTGCGGCTCCCGGGGCGTCTGCCGCTCCTCACCCGTCGGGCGGCTGCGGTCCCAGCACCGGGTTGGAGAGCGTGCCCACGCCCTCGATCCGGACCTCCACCCGGTCCCCGGGGACCAGTGGTCCGACGCCTGCGGGGCTGCCGGTGAGCAGCACGTCACCTGGTTGCAGGGTGATCCAGCGGGTGACGAAGGCCAGCAGTTCCGCCACGCCGAAGACCATTTCCGCGGTGGAGCCGTCCTGCACCGTCCGGCCGTTGACCAGGGTGCTCAGCCGCAGTGATGCCGGGTCGGCGATCTCGGTCTCGATCCACGGCCCGAGCGGGCAGAAGGTGTCCGCGCTCTTGGCCCTGGTCCACTGCCCGTCCGCGCGCCAGTCGTCGGCGGTGATGTCGTTGGCGCAGGTGTAGCCGAGCACGTAGTCGGCGAACGACGCCGCGGGGACCTCGTGGGCGGTGCGGCCGATCACCACGGCCAGTTCCCCCTCGTACTCCAGCCGCTGCAGCCCCGCGGGGTGGATCACCGCTGCGCCCGGCCCGACCACGGCGTTGGGGGCCTTGAGGAACAGCGGCGGCTGGGTCGGCCACGGCCGCTGCTTCTCAGCTATTTGGCCTGCGTAGTTGCTCCCCGCGCACACGATCACTCGTGGGTTGCACGGCGCGAGCAGCTCGACCTCGTCCACGGCCGCAACCCTGGGGCCGGGCCTCGTACGGCCGAGCGGGCCGTCTCCCACGTCGTGGACGTACTCGCCCACCAGCGCACCGACACCGGTGTGCTCTCCCTTGCGATACCTGACCAACCGCACCGATCATCTCTCCTCTGCGGACCCAGCGGGCCCCTTGAATCCGTGGACGCCGCCGTACCGGGCCGTCAGGAACCGACGGCCCGGTACCGCAGGATCTGAACCGTCAGGCGGAGCTGGCCACTCGTGCTTCCTCCGAGCCGTCCGTTCCAGCACCGACTGGCGGGGTGCTCGTGGCCTCGCGCAACTTCTTTCGCAGCGGGAGGACGAGCAGCGCGGCCACACCGAAGACCAGACCGAAGAAGACCTGAGTGAGTGCGTATCCACCGCCGCTGATATCGCTGAGCCATCCGCCGACGTATGGCCCGATAAAGCCACCGAGGTTGCCGACCCCGTTGATGATGCCGATGCCGGCGCCTGCGGCGGCCACCGGCGTGAGCTTGGTGACTGTCGCCCAGAACGGTCCGTACCAGGCAATCGACGCCGCGGTGCCCAGAATCATCGCCCCTAGAACGAGCCATTTCTGTTGAGCCGAGATCAGACTCGCACCGGCGAGAACCACGGCTCCGACGCCGAGGACGGAGGCCATATGGGTGATGTGGCCGCCGCGACGGTCCGCCGACCGACCGATCAGAACGATCGCGACGCCCGCGGCAATCTGCGGCAGTATTGCGAAAATACCGACCTTCAAATCGGTGTGGAAGGCCGTCTTGAGCATGCTCGGCAACCACATCGAGAGTCCGAGCAGGCCCAGTTGGGTCAACGTGTAGATGAGAGCGAACAGCCACACGATCGGACTGCGGAACGCAGCCTTGACAGTTCCACTCTGTTTGAGCGGCTCGCCTTCCGCAGTACGAGATTTCTCGATGTAGTTACGTTCGTTGTCCGACAGCCACTCCGCTTTCGCCGGCGTGTCGCGGATGAGGAAGAGCCAGGCGGCGAGCCCGAAGATGAGTGGGGCGCCGCCCATGATGATGAACATCCAGCGCCAGTCCGCATACGTCAGGATCATTCCTGCGGCCGGCGCGGCGATGATTGCGGAGATCGGTGTGTACAGCTTGAAGATCGCATATGCCTGGCTGCGTTCGGCGAACGGGAACCAGGCCCGGATGGTGGCCATCAGCGCGGGCTGCACGCCACCCTCGGCCACCCCGAGCAGGAAACGGGCGAGCACGAGTTCGGTGAGGTTGTGCGTAAACCCTGACGCGACCGCGGCCGTACTCCACAACACCAACAGAATCGTGATCCACCGCTTTGCGCTCCACCGCTCGGCCAGGTAGCCGCCGGGGACCTGAAGCAGCAGATAGCCCCAGAAGAAGATGCCCGTCGCGAAGCCCGCTTGAGCCCCGCTGAGGTGCATGTCCTGCTGGAGGTGGGGCAGGGCGAAACTGATGTTCGAGCGGTCGATATAGCAGATCACGTAAATGATGACGATGACCGGAAGAATCCTGGTCCATCGCTTCATTTCGGACCAGCTCCGGACATTGGACGTCTGCGTAGCCAACGACCTACCTCCTTGTAGGTTGTTTTGCATATTCGGCACTCGACTCGGTGCCGAGCGCCGAGTGAAGATGTCTCCGATGGAATAGGACTCCTAATGTAGCGAGCAATCATTCTTTCAGGAGATTTGCTCGGCGGTCTTTCGATGGGATCGCATACCGCATTCGGCAGATAGGTAGCCTGTAGGGTGAAGTAAATATCCTCGCCACGAGTGGTCGGGATATCTTCACCGTGCCGCCGCAGCCGGGCGGAAAATGAAATGAGAAGCGGGAATGCCGGTTCGACGAGGGCGCAAATCATCATGCGCAACTTCGCTGACGTGGAGGAATTCAGCCGGGACGGACGGGCTAATAATCAGGCGACTCGAGCGCAGAGCGAATGAGTTCTACGGGGTGGCTGGAACGACGCCCACCGCCGTGGGCAATTTGCTGCCGGCAGGACACGCCGGTGGCCACAAGGACGGTATCTTCTGAGGCCGCTTTGACGGCTGGAAAGAGGCGGTCATTTCCTACCGTCATCGACATGTCGTAGTGTTCGGATTCGAATCCGAAAGATCCGGCCATGCCGCAACATCCGGCGTCGAGTTCCTCGACCTGGACTCCGGGAATCCGCTTGAGCAGTGCAATGGTCGCGGCGGTGCCGACTTCCGCCTTCTGGTGGCAGTGGCCGTGATAAAGCAGCCTGCGCCCGGCGAGCCAGGAATCCGCTCGCAGCCGCAGCCGGCCGTCGTCGATGGCTTCGCCCAGCAGCTCCTCCACCTGCCGTACGCGGCCCGCGACGTCTTTGACCGCCGCGTCGTCGGGCAGCAGTGCCAGGTGCTCGTCCCGCAGGGTCATCAGGCAGGACGGTTCGCATCCCACGATCGGTGAGCCTGGTTCCCCGGTCGCGCTCAGTGAATGGGCGAGCTTGCGTGCCTTGTCCTTGGCGTCGTCGACCAGCCCCTTGGACAGGCTGGACCTGCCGCAACAGCCGCCGCCCTCCAGGTGGACCTGCCACCCGGCCCGTTCGAGCAGTTCGATGGCTGCCCGGCCGATGTCGGGCTCGGTGAACGTGGTGAAGGAGTCGGCGAGGAAGGTGACCGTTCCCTGAGTGACGTGGTGCGCCGGACTCGTTCGTTGGCGGAACCAGCGCAGCAGGTTGAGCCGTGCGAACTTCGGCAGCGGTCTCGCCGGCGTGATGCCGACCAGGCGGTCCGCCAGCAGGCGCAGCCGCCGACTCCGTCCGGGCAGGTTGGACAGCGGTGCTGTCGCCGAGCCCAGCCGGTTCAGTGACCGGATCGCGCCGAAGATCCGGGACCGCAGCGGAGTCCCGTGCAGGTCGTGATGGTGCGACAGCGTCTCGCTCTTGAGCGTTGCCATGTCCACGCCGAGCGGGCATTCGCTCTTGCATGCCTTGCACCCGAGGCACAGATCCAGGATCTCGTGCAGCCGCTCATCACCGAGGGCCTCCCGGGGGTCGGGCTGCGACAGCGCTTTGACCAGGGCGTTGGCGCGTCCGCGGGTGGAGTGCTCTTCCTGGCGGGTGGCCATGTAGGACGGGCACATGGCGCCGGTGGCGCTTTTGCGGCACAGGCCGATGTTCATGCAGCGGTCCGCGGCGCCGCGCATGCCGCCGACTACCTCGAAGGCCAGTCGCGTCCGGAACGGCGTTGCCGGTGGCAGCGCCGGGTCACGCAGGTTGTCCGTCATCGACGGGGCGTCCACGATCTTGCCCGGGTTCATCCGGTCGTCCGGGTCGAAGACATGCTTGACCTGGCGCATGGCCTCGTAGAGCTTGTCGCCGAAGAGCTCCCGGTTGAACTCGCTTCTGGCCAGCCCGTCGCCGTGCTCGCTGGAGTTGACGCCGCCGTACTCCCTGACCAGGTCCTTGATCTCCTCCGCGACGGCGCGCATCTTCTGGACCTCCGCCGGGTCGGTGAGGTCGACGAAGGGGCGGATATGCAGGCAGCCGACCGAGCAGTGCCCGTAGAAGCCGGCCGCCATGTCGTGCCGGTCCAGCACCGCCTTGAAGCGCTGGGTGTAGTCGGCGAGGTGCGCGGGGTCGACCGCGGTGTCCTCCACGAACGCCAGCGGACGGCGTGCGCCGACGCTGGCGGCCATCAACAGGCCCAGGCTCGACTTGCGGACTTTGAGCAGGGCCGACTGCTGGTCGGCCGTGACGGCCCGCAGCGTGTGGTAACCGTGGCCGTGGCGTTGCCACAGCGCCGTCAACTGCTGCAGTTGACCGAGGAGTTGCTGCTCGTCGTCCCCGGTGAAGGTCACGAAGAGCAGTGCCTCGGGGTCGCCTTCGAGGATGGTGCCCAGCGAGGCGTACTCGATTTTCTGCCGGGAAAGATCCAGGATCGTACGGTCCATCAGCTCGACGGCGGCCGGATCGCAGGACAGCGCGTCCTCGGTGGCCGCGATGGCGGCGGGCGTCGAGGTGAAGTGCCCGACGGCGATCACCGTCCGGCGCGGCTTGGGCACGAGGTCGACGACGGCCTCGGTGGCGACCACGAGCGTGCCCTCGGAGCCGACGACGAACTTCGCCAGGTCGAACGGGCCGTCCCCGAGGAGCCGGTCAAGCCGGTAGCCGCCGGCCCGGCGCCAGAACGTGGGGAATCCCTCAGCGATGGCGGAGGAGTTCGCGCGCACGATCTCCGGCAGCTGCCGGTAGATGTTGCCCTCGAGCGTGGCCGCCTGTGCCCGGCGTGCCCGCTCGGTCTCGTCCACCGGGGCCAGGTGGGCGTGTCCGGCGTCGGAGAGCACCACGTCGAGCTCACGGACGTGATCGATGGTCATGCCGTAGCGGACCGATCCGCTGCCGGCCGAGTTGTTTCCGATCATCCCGCCGATCGTGGCGCGGTTGCTGGTCGAGGTGTCCGGGCCGAACATCAGCCCCTGCGGTGCGGCCGCCTGATTGAGCTGGTCCTGCACCACACCCACCTCGACCCGGGCGGTGCGGTTCTCGGCGTCGATGTCCAGGATGCGGTTCATGTGCCGGGACAGGTCCAACACCAGGCCCGGCCCGATGGTCTGGCCGGCGAGGCTGGTGCCGGCGCCCCGGGGCACCAGCGGCACGCCGAACTCGGCGGCCGCCGCCACCGCAGCTGCCACGTCCCCGGCATGGCGCGGAAACGCCACGCCCACCGGCGTTATCGAGTACATGCTCGCGTCCCGCGCGAACAAGTGCCGGGTGTAGTCGTCGAAGGCGACCTCGCCTTCGAGGACCTGCCGGAGCTTGCTGGCCAGGCCCTGTCGGGCAGCGTCTTCGGTGGCGGGCACGGAGTTGCTGTCCGTGGTCACTGTTGGTCTCCTCCTTCCTGTCATCGCTTCGGGCGATTCATTCGGTGCGCAGCAGTTCCAGTGCCGCACTCAGGCCGCCCGGGTCGATCGCCACTCCGGCCAGTTCGAGCCCCATCTGCACACCGGCGAGGGTTCCGGCCAGGGTCAGGTCGTTGAAGTGACCGAGGTGGCCGATCCGGAAGACCCGTCCCGCGAGCTTGCTCAGGCCGGTACCGAGCGACATGTCGAAGCGGTCCAGGATGATCTGACGGACCTTGTCCGCGTCGTGCTCCGCGCCCAGCAGCACGGCGGTCAGGACACTGGAGTACTCCCGCTCGTCGGCGCACAGCACATCGAGGCCCCAGCCCCGGACGGCGGCCCGGGTGGCCCCGGCATGGCGGTCATGCCGTGCGAACACGGCTGGCAGACCCTCCTCTTCGAGCATGAGCAGGGCCTCTCGCAGCCCGTAGAGCATGTTGGTGGCCGGGGTATACGGCCAGTAGCCGCGCTGGTTCGCCTCGAGAATGGGTGTCCAGTCCCAGTAGGACCGCGGTAGCCGCGCCTGCTCGGCGGCGGCCAGCGCCTTCTCACTGACAGCGTTGAAGCCGAGGCCCGGGGGCAGCATCAGACCTTTCTGCGAGCAGCTGATGGTGACGTCGACGCCCCACTCCTCGTGCCGGTAGTCGATCGACCCCAGCGAGGAGATGGTGTCGACCATGAGCAGGGCGGGATGGCCCGCCTCGTCGATGGCTGCCCGGATCTCCGGCACGCGACTGGTGACGCCGGTGGAGGTCTCGTTGTGGACAACCATCACCGCCGCGATGGAGTGGTTCTTGTCCTCGGCCAGCCGTTCGGCGACAACGTCCGGGTCCACGCCACGTCGCCAGTCTCCGGAAACGAAGTCGACCTCCAGCCCGAGGTCCTCGGCCATGCCGCGCCACAGGGTGGCAAAATGGCCGGTCTCGAATGCCAGCACTCGGTCGCCGGGGCTCAGAGTGTTGACCAGCGCCGCTTCCCATGCGCCGGTCCCGGAAGAGGGAAAAATGATGACAGGACCGCTCGTGCCGAACACCGGCTTGACTCGTTCCAGTACGTCCAGTCCCAGCTCCGCGAAGTCCGGCCCGCGGTGGTCGATGGTGGGTTGTGCGATGGCCCGCAACACCCGGTCGGGGACGCTGGTCGGTCCCGGGATCTGAAGGAAATGCCGTCCACTGCGAGTGGTCACTGATACCCATCCCATCAATCGTGCCGTTATACGGCACGCCGTGCCGTAAAAAGGTACGGTGATGCTAGGAGCGGCAAACCGAGGAGTCAATGGATGCGCAATGTTCTGAACACCCTGTGCGTGCTGGAGGAGGTCGCCACGCGACAGCCGATCGGCGTCGGCGAACTGGCACGAGTGCTTGAGATGCCCAAGAGTTCCGTGCAGCGCGCGCTGCAGACTCTCAATGAGGCAGGGTGGATCCGCCCGGCGAGGGGTGAGATCACTCGGTGGGTGGTGACCACCAAGGCGCTTGACGTGGGCCGGCATGCCAGTGGGGATCTCGGCCTGCGCGACGCAGCCGTACCGGTCATGGAGGACCTGCGCCGGCGCACCGAGGAGACGATTCACCTGACGGTTCCCGAGGGGAACAAGATGGTGCTGATCGAGCGGCTGGAGACAGCCAAGCCGGTACGGACCAGCATGGCTCTCGGCCATGCCCTTCCGCTTCATGCCTCCGCCAACGGCAAGGCGGTCCTGGCGAACAGCTCTGCCGAGGTGATCGAGCGGCTGCTTGCCGAGGGGCTGCCGCGCTACACCGACACGACGGTCACCGATCCGGCCCGGTTGCTCGCCGAACTGGATAACGCACGGGCACAGGGATACGCGACCAACCACGGAGAGTGGCGCTCCGACGTCGGCTCCGTCGCGGCAGCCGTCATGGGCGGCATCGAGGAACCCGTCGCGAGCCTCAGCGTCAACGTTCCGATGAGCCGCCTGACCGACGAATCACAATCCTTCTTCGGCGCCCTGGTGAGTGAGGCGGCGAAAACCCTCTCGGCCCGGCTTGGGTACATGCACGACCCCGCCCCGCAGGCACCGGCGTAGAGGACCTCGTCGGGGCGTGGGAGCCCGCGCACACGGATACGCAGGTACGGGTGTGCTCCGCGGCGCCGGCGACACCGCTTTTGCCGCCGGCACCGACATAGGCGTGCGCAGGATGCCGCCCACGGTGTCGTCGACGGCCAGGGCATGCCGCTCGATTACTTCGAGCAGGGCATGTGTCAGCGCCTCATCGGAGGTGTTCCCGCATGCCAGGCCGGTGCTGGTGGTACGCCACAGGTTCGGAGCCCACGTCGGGCGCGGCGCGCGGGAGATGACCCCGGAGGGAGCGGCCGGTCGTGAGACCGGTACCTCGTGTCCAGTCCTGCGGGGGCAGGTTGAGTGCTCTCACGTCCTTCAGGCCCCCGGGCGGGACCCGCAGGGGCAGCGCCTCGAGCGGGTAGTCGCTGTACACGCTGGTGGCCGGGCAGCGTTGGTCGACGGGCGGCTGCTCGGCGTACCAGAGTTTCGATGGCCTCCATGGCTGCGGAGATCGCGGCGAGCCGGCCGGTGGCGCCCTTGCCCTGGGTGGCGCTCAGCGTGCGGGCAGCGGGCCGGATCGCCGTCCACACCGGCAGGCCAAGGTGGTCGAGGCCGGTGAGGTCGGCGACGCGGGTGATGCCGTAGTGGGACAGCAGCGGTTCCAGTACGGCCCAGGTCTCGTCGGGGGTACGGGCACGTACGGTGCCGTCGAGCTGCAGGAGGTCAGAGGGCACCCCCCGGCCCGCTCGATGCCCGCGCCTTTGAGAACATCCGGATCGTCGAGGACGAAGCCGCCTGCCGCTACCTGCAGCGTCTCGCCGCCCTCCGCACCGGCCTCGTCCACGCCGCCGCCGGCAGAGACGCTCACCAGCTGCGGCGCGCCGTCGAGATCGGCCACCACCAGCTGTTCGACACAGCAGACCTGCTCCAACGCCACGACACGTGGTTGGCCTCCAGCGAGCTCATCGCCCGGGAGCACCTGATGCTGCAACTCGCCAGCCAGATCGTCGCAAGCACGCGGGGCGACGCACCGCTGGGTCCCTATCCGCCCGGGCCTCGCCGACAGCTCGATGCCTCAGTCCAAGCAACGACTCGCATGTCGTCGACGACGGAGGAAACGCACATGCCCCACCCGCAGGACGGTCCCGCGCAGCGCACGAGCGAGGTGTACCTGCTGTTCGCTCACGAGGCGTACCACCCGGCCGCCGCCCAGGAAATCAACACCTCGCTCGTGGCCGCAGCCTCCCTGCTGCACCCGCGGGTACGGCAGCCTGACGGCGCGCGCATCTACGACCGCGTCACCCGTGGCCGCCGGCAGCGCGAGATCGTGCGCTGTCCACGCTCACGCACGAACTGGGCGGCGGTGCGCTCTGGCCGGAGATCGGCGACTGGGAGGCGGTCACTGCCGACCTGCTCCAGCTCATCCGTGACCGTGACTGCGACGCCCTCAGCCTGGACCTGCCGGACATCGCCCGAGCCCTGGTGTGCTCCGGCCCGCACAACGAGGTGCGGGCCTGGGACCCGGCGGCCGGGCGGTGTCAGGCGTACGGGCCCGCCGAACGTAGAGAGGTCCTCGTCGAGATCGGCAAGCAACTGGCCTGGGCAGAAGCGCAGAAGCGGGGTGCTCTCTGTGGCCGGGCGACGGCCTTCTGGCCCCGAGCAATCCCGAGGAAGCCACGTGATGTTCAGCTACGAAGCGTACGCAGGGTGGGCGGACCTCCGTCGGCTGCCGACCCGGCGCCCACGCCCCAAGCGCCGCGGTCGACCGCGATCACAGGCCCAGCGCCGCAGACTCAACCGCGGCGGCGATCGCCACCAGCCGCGAAGCCAGCGAGCACGGCCGCCTCCAGTGCACAGGACATCGCCACCCCGCTCGACTACCTGGACAAGATCTTCCAGATCCCCTTCGCGGTCCCGCCGACCACCCGGGAGAAGGCCGCACGCCTCATCCGCGCGCTGCTGACCACCGCCGACATCCCCGGCCCCGAAGGCCCGGCACAGCCTGTGGACCCCGGGGGCCTGCCGGATGCGCAGGAGCCCGAAGCACCGACACCGCTGACCGCCTCCGTCCCCGCACCGGAGCCGGCCGGCGACCTGACGCCAGGCTTCGACACCGACCCCACCCCCGTCCAACTGCAGCTCGAGGAGACGGAGATTGCGTTCATGTCCCAGATGGGCGGCCTGACCCGTACTCCCAGGGCGGCCAAGAAGCTGGTCAACCTCTACCGCCTGGCACGCATCGGGGTCGATCCGGGCGACCTGGCCGCCTTCGTGGGAACGGAAGCGATTCCGGGCGAGCACCAGGTCGTCCAGATACTGCTGGCCCTGCTTGTGGGCAGCCCGGACCAGGCAGCCACCGTCTTCCGGCACATCCTGGAGGCACCCCCCACCAGCAAGATCACCGAAGCGCTGCGCGACCTCCCCGTCGATCGTGAGGTTCGTGCGGTAGTACACCGCGACCATCAGCACCCGTTCGGCGAGCGGCAACGACCACGGCCGACCCCGCAATGTGCCATTGCCGCCCCGCTCCCGCACCACGTAAACGTCTCCACCCACACCCGCTCAGCCCTTAACACCCCAGCCATACAAGGGAGATGCCCAGCTCAGAGCCTTGTGCAACACCCTTTAAGGGCTGTCCCGTAACCGCTGGTCACGGATGAGATGATCTTGCCGTGTCTTGTGTGATCACGGCGTCGGAGCCCTCCTGGATAGCCCCGTTCACCGGGTTGAGCCCGCGCCAGTTCGGCAAGCTGATCACCGCTCTGCGGCGTGAGGGCGCGGACCCGGTGCGCAAGGGCCGGCCCTGGAGCCTGCCGCTGGAGGACCGCGTGATCCTGGTCGCCGCGTACTGGCGAACGAACCTGACCCTGCGCCAACTGGCCCCGCTGTTTGGGGTTCCAAGTCGTCCGCCGACCGCATCATCGACCAGCTCGGGCCCGCGCTCGCGCTCCAGCAACGCAAGCGGTTCCGCAAGGACACCGTGCTGATCGTGGACGGCACCCTGGTCCCGACCCGCGACCACACCATCGCCGCGCAGTCCAAGAACTACCGGTACTCCACCAACCACCAGGTCGTCATCGACGCCGACACCCGGCTCGTCGTCGCTGTCGGCCGACCGCTGCCCGGCAACCGCAACGACTGCAAGGCGTGGCGCCAACCAGGAGTTCCGCGTCCGGGAGCTGCACGAACTCCTCGACGAACCATCCATCAACGTCGCCCGCAGCCGCCTCGGACGCCTCACCCGCCAAGGCTTCCTCGCCCCACCCGGACGAGGCCGCTACCAGAAAGGGACTTAACGTCCTTTAAGAGGTGTGCGGATGTCAGGTCAATGACCTTGCAGCGGCTTGGGCTTGGGCGGCTTCCGTGGGTGCGTCGGCCCGCGTGAAGGCTTCGGCGGCCTGGACGTAGTGGACGCGGGCCGCTGTGGGCTTGTTTGCGTCTTTGTACATGCGAGCGAGATGCAGCGAGGTCTGGCCCGCTCCGTCCCAGTCCCTGAAGTCCAGATACATGCGGAGGGCCGTGGTCAGTGCCTCGATCGCCTCGTCCCACCGCATCGCCTCCTGAAGGGCGGAACCGAGATTGGCCCATGCCATGGCTTCGCCGGCGAGATCGTCGGCGGCATGGTGCAGATCACGCGCACGGGTGTAGGCGTTGATCGCCTCCGTCAGACGACCCACCTCCCCCAAGGCATTGCCGAGATTGAGGAGGGCCGCAGCTTCACCACTGATGAACCCGGTGGCATGGTGCAGATCGCGTGCGTGGGTGAGGGCCTCGATCGCCTCCGTCGGCCGCCCGAGATCCTGCAGGGTGATCCCGATGTTGTTCCACGCGCTGGCCGCACCGTGCGGGTCATCGGTGGTCTGGTACAAGTCGCCTGCGTGCGTGTGGGCGTCCATCGCCTCTGTCAGCTGACCGAGCTCCCGCAGGGCGAAACCGAGACTGTTGAGGATGCGTGCTTCAGCGATCGGGTCACCGATTCGGTGCGCGGCGGCGCGCGCGGCGCGGCTGACGGCGATCCACTCGACGCAGTCCCGGCGCCAGTTCAGGCCGTAGTCCATGAGGTGCAGCGTGAGTCGGACCGCATGGCTGGCAAATTGCTCCTCTCCCGACCACTGAACCGAGGCCACCAGGCCCGCCCGCTCCACGTCGAGTCTCGGTGAACACCGGCTTCCGGGCTTGGCGCTGCAGGACAAGAAGTTGGTGCCGCAGCGCCAATGTCCCGGTGTCCTTGTCGCGGTCGCTCATTGGCAGCAGGCGCAGGAGCGCCAGGGTGTTGGTCGCAGCGAGATAGGCCAAGCGCAGTAGCACGACAGATCATGATGCCGCCGATGCCCTGCGCATGTGACCACATTGGGGCGAGCGGCGAGGACGGCCAACGAACGGCGATCAAGACCGTGACCTGGGCGGATGAATTATCGGCACCCGCAGGGTTCGCGGAAGGCGTCGGCTATCTCGTCGGCGTGGGCGACCATCCCCGCGACGACCGACAGTCCAGCGTGTGCGAACTAAAGTATGCCGCCCTGCCCCTTTCTGGACGCCGCCGAAGTACTGCTGAAGCCTCGACTCCAGTGTGAGCACTGGAGCTTGGTCTTCAAGAACCCGGACCGAGAGGTCCGCCGCAAGTTCGAAGGCGTGACTTCGAGAGCTGTACCGCAAGCGCGACAGCGTCCCGTCTCTAGCAGACCGCCGCATCCCACTGTCTGCTGGTGAATCAAGGCGAGTTCTGAGCCTGTTCCTGCCAATACGCCAGGTTCTCGCGCATGACATCCAACATGGGATGACCAGGTCCCATGACAGAAGCCAGATCGCGCAGCAGTTGCTGGTAGGCGGCAACCGCGCTGGCCGGGTCACCGGCCATGCCGTGCCAGTGGGCGAGCTGCTGCTGGACCGTGAGAGTAGCGGGGTGGCCAGAGCCGAAGACCCTCAGCAGGTCGGGGATGAGTTCCTTGCAGACAGCCGTTGCGCTGGCTGCATCACCGGCTTGGCCTTGGTTGGCGGCGAGGTTGCTACGGGTCAGGAGGGTCCGGGGATGGTCGGTGCCGAACACCCGCACCTCGGAGGAGAGGAGCTGGCGGAAGGCCTCGGCCGCGCCCGCGTGGTCTCCCAACCTGGACAGCATCTCGGCGAGGTTGCCGCAGCCGGTGAGCGTGGTGGGATGGTCGGGGCCGAAGACTCGGACCAGGTCAGGCACAAGTTCCTGGAGAGATCGGGCTGCGCCGGCGGGCCCTTCGGACTTCTCCTGGTGGGTAGCAATATTGACGCGGGTAGTCAAGGTGACGGGGTGGTCGGCGCCGAGAACTCTGGTCAGGTCGGGCAGGAGTTCCCGGAAGACGCTGTCCGCGCCGGCGTGATCACCCACGCTGCTCAACGTGTCTGCGAGGTTGTTGCGAATCGTGAGAGTGGCTGGGTGGTCCGAGCCGAAGACCCGGATGAAGTCGGGCAGCAGTTGCTCGTACGTCTGCAGCGCGCCGCTTGGGTCTCCGGCCTGGCCGCGCCAGTGAGCGAGGTTGTTCCGCGTACGGAGGGTGTCGGGATCGTCGGGGCCCAGCACGCGCAGCCGATCGGCCAGGACTTGCGTGAATTCCTCGGCCGCGCCGCTTGGGTCTCCGGCCTGGCCGCGCCAGTGAGCGAGGTTGTTCCGGGTGACGAGGGTGTCCGGATCGTCGGGGCCCAGCACGCGCAGCCGATCCGCCAGCAGCTGTTTGAATGCCTCTGCCGCGCCGGCAGCGTCCCCGGTCTGGCCTTGCCAACGGGCAAGGTTGTTTCGGGTGACGAGGGTGTCGCGGTGGTCGGCCCCCAGCACGCGCAGTTGGTCGGCCAGCAGCTGTTTGAATGCCTCTGCTGCGCTGGCAGCGTCCCCGGCCAGGCCTTGCCAACGGGCAAGGTTGTTCCGCACGGTGAGTGTCGCGGGATGATCGGGGCCGAACACTTGCGTCTGGTCAGGTACAAGTTGAGCCAGTGCTGCGGCTGCGCCACCCGGGTCCCCCGCCTCCCCCCGCCAGTGCGCGTGATTGTTTCGGATAGCCAGGGAAGCACGCTGATCAACGCTGCCCAACTGGACAACGGTCTCGTACAGGGCGGCGTAGTGATCACGGGCCGCAGCTGCCGCACCCGACTGTCCCAGACTCTCCGCGTAGCTCAACAACACCTGATGCGGGCGGTTGCGCAGCCACAACGGGCCGATGCCGCCGCCCATCGAGGCTTCGTTGTGGCCGATCAGCGCGTGGGCGTTGGCTCGCAGAATCTGATCGGATACCTCGTCGTCTTCTTGCCAGACCTCCATCAAGGCATCGGCCGCAACCGGCAACACACTGGTGATCAGAGAGCGGCCACGATTCTCGTACGCCGTACGCTGAATCAGCTGATGCACTCTCACCAGCGCATGTTCGGTCGCATGGTCGACGAGATTGAGCCGGTGCAGCACGCGTAGTGCTCCACGCGCGTCATGCGCGTCCACTGCTCTCGCCTCCCAGCCGGACAGATCCCCGCTCTGCCCACCTCCGGCTTCGTCCGTGGCCGCCCCCGTGAAGGGCGTCTTTGTGGTCACGCCCGTCGTGGGCGAACCACGACGCCCAGTCTCGAGGTAGGACAGTGCGAGCCCGGTGACGACCACGCTCTCAGGTACTCCGTTGCCATCCAGAACGGACAGAAGTTGCAGCAGCGGCCGAGCCAAACCCACCGGTGCGAGACTGTCAGCCCGCCGAATCGATAGGTCCCATGCCGCGGCGACTGTGTGAGCCTGATCGTCCGGCAGGCCGCTGATATCCGGTAGCACCTCGGACAACGTTCGCGCCCGGTCCGCCAACAGATGCCGGTATGCGTCGATTGGCATGTCGGCATCCACTACATACGCCGCAGCCTGAGACAGCGCCAGTGGCAGATAGCCCAGATCCCTCGCCAATCCGGCCAACTCGTCATCAATGTTGTTGTGGTGCGCCCGGTCGTCCTGAGCCAGGGCGTTGCCCAGATAGGCCACGGCTTCCGCCTCTGTGAACATCCCTACAGGCAGGAAAGCCCGGCCCGGGGCTTTGAAGCCGGCCTCACGGCTGCGCGTGGTCACGATCACCCGCCCGCGCCCGTCCGGGCGCCGTGGTGGCCACAAGCGCTTCAAGTCGCCGGGGGAGGCGACATCATCCAGCACCACCAACCAGCTGCGGTCGGTGGCTTGGAGCCAGCTCAAGAACCGCTGCGCGGCTTGCTCGATGGCGTCAGACGTCCCCGGCGTCCCGGCGGCGTCAACGCCCCCGGTACCAGGACCGCTGATGGCAGCCTCAGCCTGTGCATACGCGGACACCACCGCCTGACTGCCGCTGGCTGACACCCACACCAGCAGATCCACGGGCTGTGGAGTGGTGAGCGTTGCAACCTGAGGATGGGCTTCCTGCTCGGGCTGACTCGACACGGGCGTGGAGCCAGGCATGCCGGAGGCGTACCGCACCGCATGAGCGTAATGGGCGGCCAACTGGGTCTTTCCGACTCCTCCGGTGCCAGAGACAACTTGCTGCCCCAGTACCGCCTGTTCACCATCGTCCAAGGCTGCGGCCAGAGCACGAGCCTCGTCTCGGTATTGGAAGTGCAAGGGCAGCTCAGGAATTCGTCCCACCTGCAGCGGCCAGGCGGGCGAATCTACGGGATGCTGCCACTCCTGCAATGCTTGTTGGAGATCCTCAAGGACGCCATCCCAGCGTCCCTGGTCGATAGTTGACGCTCCCGCATCCTGGCCTGCATCAAGGCACTGGACCACGAAGTCGTACAGGATCTTCCACCTGTCAACACCTACGACGTCCGGCGGCAGTGGCTTGCCTCGACGCACGGCGTGGTCCTCGCACACCTTGAGCACTGTGCGCACCACATCGAAGTCGAGCTGCCGGGAAAAGTGGCCTTGCAGCAAGTCCCCAACCGTGCTCTTGGACAACCGGCGGGCTCCTGGCCACGGTTGGCCGGCCTTCGGTTCAGCCAGAGCAGATGAGGCTGCGGCGATGTCCTGGTACGACAGGCCGGTCTGCCTCACTACCGTCTTGAGCTGGGCGGCGAACGCTACCTGGACAGCCCCCGGCTCCAGCTTGGCCGCCATGCTCCCGCATCCCTCCCGGCTCACGCCGCCCCAGCTATCACCCGTCCGGAACCATCCGGTGCCGACTGCCGCAGTGTAGGCCCTGAGCTGCAGTGATATCAGCAAATCCGGGGTCGTCCAGCAACAGCATTCGCCCGCTGCCCGCTCCATCACTTTGGAGGTTCACCAGGGGTAACCACCCCAATCACCCAAGGAGTGAACTCACCGATGAACGCCGACCTTTACGTTGCTGCCATCCTGGCCGCCCTCGGTCCCTGGGGCACCTTCGCCTTCTTGACCTTCCTTTTGATCTTCGCTGGCGTAGTCCTGCCCACGGTCTGGTCCCGCCACGCCTACCGGCGCACCGCCGCGCGCCGCACCCTCGACACTCTTCTTAAGGCCCTGCGCCGCCTCTACCCTTTCTAACGTCAGCCGTTGCTCTTAGAGGACATCTCATTTGGTGAGTCGGCGGTAGCAGATGAGGGTGCAGGCGATGGCTGTGAAGGCGAGGAAGTGTTCGGCTTTGCGTTCGTAGCGGCGATGGAGGCGACGGCATCCGGCGAGCCAGGCCATGGTGCGCTCGGTGGTCCAACGGTGCGGCCCAGTCGTTGCGAGGTCTCGATGCCCTTGCGTGCGATGCGGTGGGTGATGCGGCGCTTGCGTAAGTATCGGCGCAGGTGGTCGTAGTCGTAGCCCTTGTCGGCGTGGAGCTTGGCGGGCTTGCGCCGGCGGGGGCCACGACGGGAGCGGATCGGCGGGATGCCCCGTACGAGCGGCTGAAGGGCCTGGCTGTCGTGGAGGTTGGCACCCGATATGCCCACGGAGATGGGCAGACCGGTCCGCTCGCCGCTGGCCGTGTCACTGTGCACTCCGGCCAGTACGGGCCTCTGCCCGCCCACGTCGAGGATCTCCTCAGTAACGAGGCGGACGTGGAGATGCTCGCGCAACTGGCGGTTGCCACCATCACCACCCCGCCGCTGGCCGTTGCGCTGCTGGGCGAGTGGGGGGCGGGCAAGTCGAGCTTCATCCGTCAGATGAGTCGCTGGCCCGGCTGCGGATCACGCTCGCCCAGCTCGACGTCATGGACGACCGGGCCTTCGAGTTCGCGCTGCGAGACCTGCTCGTCCGGGACGGCTGGAGCGCACAGCAGGTCGGCCGTCAAGGAGACCAGGCCGCCGACGTCATCGGCGAGGACCGCCAGCGCGGCAGGATCGTCCTGCAAGCCAAGCACACCACCGTCGCAGGCAGGGTCGGCTCGTCGGTGATGTACCAGGTCAAGGGAACCGCTGGCCCTGTCCACGGAGCCGATGCAGCCGTCGTGGTGACCAACGGCTCCTTCACCCGGGACGCCAGGACCTGGGGCGAACGCCATCAGGTGCACTGGGTCGACCGGGACCGGCTGCGCCGGTGGGCCGAACTCGGCACGCCCTTGCAGGACCTGCTGCACCTGCCCAGCCGTCCGGCCCGCAGGACGGCCTTCCACCGAGCGGCATGAAACACGCCCACCCCATCCACCGCGCTCTTCGCCGGCCCCGTGCCCAGAGCGCCGGGAAAAGCAGGACCGGAGTTCGTCCGCGGCTCTCCACAGACGCAGCCCCGGCCGGGGAGTTGAGCCGGCGTGGCACTGCGGGAGATGCTGACGGCCATGAGTACGGTGCCCGCCTTCGACAATCCTCTTCTGCCCGTGCCGGGGGCCGCCGGGTGGGCGGTGGTGGACGTGGAGACGTCGGGCTTGAGGCCATACCAGCACCGGGTGCTGTCGGTGGCGGTACTGACGCTGGACTGGGCGGGAAAGCTGGTGGAGGAGTACTCCACACTGCTGGATCCGGGCTGCGATCCGGGCCCGGTGCACATCCACGGCCTCACCCCGCAGCGGCTGCGCGGCGCACCGACGTTCGAACGAGTCGCCGAGCACCTCGCAGCGCTGCTCACCGACCGGGTCATGGTCGCGCACAATGCCCAGTTCGACTATGACTTCCTCGCGCACGAGTTCGCCCGGGCCCGCTCCTGGCTGCCGGTCTCGCAGCGCATGTGCACGCTCGCCCTCAACCGGCGTGTCTCACCCCCTACCGGTGATCTCAAACTGGCCTCGCTGGCCACCCACTACGGCGTGCCCCAACTGCGCGCGCACGACGCCCTGGACGACGCGCGCGTGCTGGCCGGCGTTCTGCGCGGCTCTCTGGCCGCAGCCAGCGAACTCGGCATCGTACTGCCGCTGGTGGCATGCCCGCCCAAGCAAGGCTCGGGATATCCGCCCCGCGTGCCGAAGACCCCGTGCGCACACCGCAACCCCGGCCGGCTTGCCCCCGGTGAACCGCTGGTGCAGGGCATGAAGATCGCATTCACCGGTGACACCCGCACCGCACGAGAGGAACTCATTGCGCGGTCCGTCGCGGCGGGACTGAACGTGATGAGCTCGGTCAGCCGTCACACCAGCGTGCTGATCACCAACGAGACCGACCCCGACAGCGCCAAGTCCCGCACGGCACGGAGTGCGGACGTGCCCGTGATCACCGAGGAGGTCTTCCTCGGCCTGCTCACCATCGTGCAGTCCGGTACCGCCCACGCGATCCCCGCACCGCCGGCGTCCGTGCCCGCGCAGCGGTGCACCGACCGCAGCACAGCTTCCACCGCACCGCTGTCCGGGCGACGGGTTCTGGTGCTGGGCGGTCCTCACGACCACGCGTCGGCGCTGCGCGCCCGCATCGCGGAGCTGGGCGGAGCTGCCGCGGTCAATCTTTCTGCTGGCGTCACGGACGTGGTCCTCCTGGCCGGCGGGGCTGAGGACCGCCGCATGCCCCGCATCACCGCACGCCGGCTGCCAGTGCACGACGCCGACTGGCTCTCCGCAATCGCGCGGCAGCCACCGGACACCACCGGACCGGCGGAAACGAACGGCCCGGCCGACGTCCAGATTCTTCCCCGCGGCGGGGTTCTCGACCTGCCGGCCGCACCCGGCCGCGCCGGAACATGGACGGTGACCGCAACCTGGGGCCATCAGACCGACTGCGAGATCGACATGGTCGCCTTCGCTCTCGACGAGGACGAACAGGTCTCCTGCGACGAGGACTTCGTGTTCTACGGAGCGCCCGAAAGACCCGACGGAACCGTACGGCTGGCCACCGACGGCCCCAGCGAACAGGCCATCACGGCGGACCTGACCTCCCTGTCCGACGCCGTCCGCAAAGTCGTCATCGCCGCCGCCATCGACGGATCCGCGACGTTCGCCGACGCCGGCGCCATCGAGATCACTGTCGCTCAGGGCAGGGGCGCGCGAGCCGTGGCCCAGGCCACCTTGGACGCCGCGACCACTGAACGCACGCTGTTGCTCTCCGAGCTCTACCGGCGCGGCCCGGGCTGGCGCGTACGCGCGGTCGGCCAGGGATACGACCACCAACTGGCCACCTTGGCCCGCGACTTCGGCGTCGACATCATCGACTGACGCCATGCCCACCCCCCGAGGTCGCAGGCGGCATCACCTGGGGTCCGGGCTGAAACGGGATACGCCCGTGTGGTGATCAGCCGAGGCGTTGGGCGACTCCGGTGCACTGATGACACGGACCGTTGCTGAGGTTGATTGTCACGGGTTCATGAGGATGAGCAAAAGTCGGGGGTGATGAGCAGGCATTGTTCATATTGGCAGGGTGATCTTGGCTCGATGCGTGTGTTGTGGATCGGCCTGGTGCCTGTTGCGTTTGGCCGACGCACGCTGATGGATGGGGCAGTGAGTCTGGACCTGAGCAACTGCGAACTCCTGTGGCCGACGGAGCTGTTCGTCTTTGAGGGCCAGCGCATCCTGCGGTCCACGGGCACGTGCGGCTGCGCGGGGGCCTACGGAGCAGATCTGCCACGTAGTTGGCGATCAGTTGAGCAAAGAGGCCGCCCCGAGAGCCGTGTAGGTCCCCAGCGCCGGGTGGGGCCCGACTTCGTAGATTCGAAGCTGCGCAGCGACCGTGCCACAGTCCTGCCCGACAGGGGTACAGATCCGAATTTTCCTGCCATCGTGGTACTGACGAGGCACGCTCGCTGGAGGAGGCGCGGCAGACATGGATCGGGCTATCAAATGGTGGGTGGCCGGATTGGTGACGGCGGCTGCGTTCAGCCTGCCGACATGGGTCTCTGGGGCGTTCGTGCTGCCGCCGTTGATGGAGTCCCCTGCCGAGCGCTGGGCCGTGGCCGTTGGTCTCGGAGTGGCCCTCGCTGCCTTTGCGGCACTCTGGGGGAAATCATGGGCCACGGAGGACGCGGAGTCCGGCGCAATGGAGGCAGATATGCCTGAGGCAGCCTCCCCGGACCAATTGGTCATACCCAGCTCACGGTCGATCACTGTGGGCGGGAACATCAGCGGGAATGCCTCCACCGGTGACCACAGCACGAACATCCAGAACCCTGCGGCTCCGCATAGCCCGCAGAGGGGAAAGCCCCCGCAGCACCCCGCAATCCCGACCTCAGTTCCGGAGGCCGCAGGCGATCGTTCGATCACTGCGGGAGGTGACATCAGCGGCAACGCGTCGACCGGTGATGGCTCAGCCAATACTCAACGCCCATGAGCCGACGGTCCCGACGGGGCAAAGCCACTGAGCAACCTCCGAAGCCCGTTGCGCCGCCGACCGATGTTCCAGCTCATGTCTTGCGATCGATTCGCATAGCGGGAGACAACACCGGCATCGCCAATACAGGCGACTTCGCAACGATCATGCAGCATCATGTGCAGCAGGCCACGATATTGCCGCCCGAGGCGTTCCGGCCGGTAGCAGAAGTCTCCGCCCCACCAGGGCTGAACAACATCCCGGCGCGGAGGTTGCTCCTAGGCCGTGACCAGGAGTTGAGGCAGCTGGATAGGGCCTTGACGGGACACAATGGGGCAGAAGTCCCTGCTGTACGCGGCCTTGGAGGAGTCGGCAAGAGTGCCTTGACCGCGCACTGGGCAGCCTCTCATGCTGCCGACTACGACCTTGTGTGGTGGATCACCGCCGACACGCCGGCTACGGTTGACGCTGGCCTGGCGGCGCTGGCTGCTGCGCTTCAACCGGCGCTAGCAGATGCTCTGTCCCCTGAGGCGCTGCGGGAACGTGCCGTGCAATGGCTCGCCAGCCACGACCGATGGCTTCTGGTTCTGGACAACGTCAACGATCCCGCCGATGTCAAGCCGCTCCTGGGCCGCGCAATAGCCGGGCGATATCTGATTACTACCAGGCGTGCCACCGGCTGGCATGGCCTCGCGACACCCGTACTTCTGGACGTCCTCAAGCACGCCGAGGCGGTGCACCTCCTCACTCGCATCCTCGACAACGGCCACCCCCGAAATCTGGATGGCGCGGACGAGCTGTGCACCGAACTGGGGTATCTGCCGCTGGCCATTGAGCAGGCTGCCGCCTATTGCGCCCAGAACGGTGTTAGCCCGCGCACATACCTGAATCTACTGAGCGTCTATCCGGCGGTCATGTTCAAGGAGACCACAGAGAACGAGGACGCAGAACGCACAATCGCCCGTGTTTGGCACGTCACTTTGGATCGGCTAAACGATGATCCTGTGGCCGGACAGCTCCTACTGATTCTGGCCTGGTACGCCCCCAGCGGCATCCCCCGCAGCCTCCTGGACAACCTTGCTGAGGTCCCGATAGTCCTGCGTGCCGCAGGGCGTTTGGCCGCCTACAGCATGCTCACCGTTGACGCGGATACCGACACGCTGGCAATGCACCGACTAGTGCAAGCCGTGGCCCGCACCCCCGACGCTGACGACCGGCATCGCCAGCCGCAGGCTGTCGAAGTAGCCCGCGTACAAGCAACTCGGCAGCTTGCCGCAGCCCTTCGTTCAAGTCGGAGTCCTGCCGACGCAGTGTCCGCCTTGCGGACCCTACTGCCACATCTCGATGCTCTCATCCATCACGCCCCTCCAGAGGGCGACAACCTGGTGATGGCCCATGTCCTGAACCGGGCGGGGGTTCTCCTCGAAGATCAAGGATCTGTCACCCGCTCAATCAGTTACCTCGACCGCGCGCTCGCGTGTGTGCACGCCATGGGTGCGTCGAGCCCCACCACGCAAGCGGTCTGCTCCAACCTTGCCCGCGCTCATCAGGCGGCCGGACATCCGGACAAGGCCATCTCTCTATTCAAACAAGTCCTCGCTGAGAGGCGACATGACCTCGGGGAGGATCACCCCAAGACCCTCACTGCGTGGAACAACCTAGCTTGCGCCTATCAGTCTGGCGGCGACGTTGCTCGGGCCATCTCAATATTCGACCGCACCCTCATTGGCCGGCAGCGAGTGCTGGGCGAGGAACACATGGACACCCTGGGGTCGCGCAACAACCTCGCTATGGCGTATCACGCAGCAGGATATTTTGGGCGTGCCGTCCTTCTGCTGGAACTCACGCTCTCCCAATGTATCCAAATTTTGGGCGAGGACCACCCCGACACCGTCGGATCGCGCAACAACCTCGTAACTGCCCATACGGTAGGAGGAGATCCACAGCAAGCGATCCGACTCGGAGAAGAGAATTCTACCGAACTCATCAAAATTTTTGGTGAGGACCACGTCCACACACTGATCGGACAAAACAATCTCGCCAGTGCGTACGAATCGGCTGGGAAGCTTGAGGATGCCATCCGTCTATGGGAACGCACACTCAACGACCACGTGCGGGTGCTTGGCGAGGTCCATCCTGAGACACTGATCGTGCAAGCAAATCTTGCTGGCGCGTACCAGGCCACAGGAAATCTTGAGGCCGCAACTCCTCTGTGGGAACGCGCACTCGCCAACCACATTCAGATGCAGGGACAGTATCACCCCGTCACATTGTCCTACCGTAAAAGTCTAGTTGACGCGTGCCGGGCAGCGGGAGAGCTGGAGCGCGCCATTTCCCTCGCGGAGCGGAATCTTGCAGATTGCGTGCAAGCTCTTGGAGACCACCACTTGCAGACGCTAGTCGCGCACAGCGACCTTGCGGCCATGCATCAGGTAGCGGGGAATTTTGAGGAAGCCATCCCCCTTTCGAAGCGCGCAGTTGCTGAATGTGGCCGGGTGCTTGGGAGGGACCACCTCCAGACACTCATTGCCCAAGACAACCTTGCCAGCGTGTACCAGGCAGCAGGGGATCTCGAGGCGGCCATCCCCCTGTGGGAACGCGCACTTACCGACCGCATTCGGGTGCAGGGCAAAGACCACCCAGACACCCTGACTTCCTGCAACAACCTTGCTGGGCTCTACGAGTCTGCAGGGGATCTGGCCCGGGCTCACCTCCTCTACGAGGAGACACTCGCCTACCGAGAGCGGGTGCTTGGTGAGGACCATCCCGACACCCTGATCTCTCGCAACAACCTCGCCTACACCTACCGGGTTGGAGGGAATCTGGGTCGAGCCATCCAGCTGTACAGGCGGACCCTCTCCGACCGAGAGCGGGTGCTCGGTAAGGACCACCCCGACACCCTGAGCTCCCGCAACAACCTGGGCGCCGCCTACCGGATGGCTGGAAATCTGGTTCGGGCCGTTGCCGTGATGAAGGAAGTGCTTTCAGACCGGGAGCGGATTCTGGGCGAGGGGCACCGCGACACTGTGATCAGCCGTGGAATCCTTGCACAGTCATGCCAGGACGCCGGGGACTTCCCCTTGGCGATCCTCTTGTGGCGTCGGAACCTCAGCGTTGTTGCCCGGGATCTGGGCCAGGATCACCCCAAAACCTTGAGCGTACGCAACAACCTCGCTCATGCCTACGCTTCTGCAGGGGACCTGGCTCGCTCCATCCGCCTCTTCGAGCAAGTCGTTGCCGCTCAAGAGCGGGTTCAAGGGAAAGAGCACATCGATAGCGTGAGCTCTCGAAACAACCTCGCATGTTCATGCCTGGCCGCTGGCCATGTGAGCAATGCCATCTCGCTTTTGAAAGAGGCGGCCGCGGACAGCGAACGGTCCCTCGGCGAGCATCACCCAATGACCAAAACGATTCGGGAAAACCTCGCTGCAGCGCGTTGTCAATTAGGGGATTGCACCTGATCCTGGCTGAGAGCGAGGACGACCGTGCCCGCATCGTTGACGCACGTGGTCGGAAGGCGTATGCAGACTTCTCGACGCCCCAGTAGCCCCAACTGGCCCTAACAGAAGCTGTTGGGGGTGTCACTCGCGACGGCCACCAAATGGGTGGACCCTCGACTCGGCGGCGCGTCAAGGGAGTTCGGCGACATCGTGAGAACTGGTGCGGCCTGGTGGAATTCACCACCAGTCACCGCATGACACAGCTTCGATTCCGCACCAGCGGCACCCGCCAGGCGCCACGGCGCGCTCAGACCTGGCAGGACGCGTTAACGACATCACATCCTCCTTCCCTCACTGCTTATCTGGCCTCCTGCTACTGATAATCACCCCGCGAGCGGCGCCCGGCCCGCCACCCGGCCACGCAGACGAAGAAACCTTCCTCCCACCTGTCCCGGTGTCACCCCAAACAAGACCGTTTATCGGGAAAACCGCCCGCACCTGCCACCCCTGTGGTTACGGTCTGTGCGCATGAGGTTCCTGCACACCTCGGACTGGCATCTGGGCCGCCGGTTCCACGGGGAAGACCTGACCGATATTCAGCGCACGGTTCTCGACCACATTTGCGCCACAGCCCGCGCCCAACACGTCGACGCGCTGCTGGTAGCGGGCGACATCTACGACCGGGCCATTCCGAGCCTGGATGCGGTACGGCTGTTCAGCCACGCACTGGAGCAGCTTGCCGACCTCGGCATACCCACGGTCATGATCAGCGGGAATCATGACTCCGCACACCGCCTCGGCGTCGGCGCAGGCCTGCTGTCCAAGGCCGGAGTCCACCTGCGCACCGACCCCGCCCAGGCCGCCGGCCCGGTGCTGCTCGTGAACGAGCACGGCTCCGTCGCCGTCTACGGCGTGCCCTACCTCGAACCGGCCCTGGCCCGCATCCAGCTGGATGCAGAGGCAGCCTCCCACCAGGCGGTACTGACCTCCGCCCTGGACCGTATCCGCGCCGACCTCGCCGGTCGCCCGGCGGGAACCCGCTCCGTCGTCCTCGCCCACGCCTTCATCACCGGTGCGGCCGGCTGCGACAGCGAACGTGAACATCAGCGTTGGCGGCGACGCCCATGCCGGTGCCGGTGTCTTCGACGGCATCGACTACGTCGCCCTCGGACACCTGCACGGCGCCCAGCAGGTCAACAGCCGTATCCACTACAGCGGTTCCCCGCTGGCCTACTCCTTCTCCGAGACTGGCCACACCAAGTCCCTGACCCTCATCGACCTGCCCGCCCATGCCGAACCCACGATCACCCGCACCGACCTGCCCGATGAACTGCGCCTGCCGCTGGCCCGCCTGACGGGCCGCCTCGAGGACCTGCTGACCGACCCGGCCCACGACGCTTTGGCCGAGGCGTGGCTGCACGTCACCCTCACCGACACGGCCCGCCCGTATGAGCCGATGGCCCGCCTCAGGCAGCGCTTCCCCCACACCCTGCACCTGGAGCACATCCCCACAGCCATCCCCGGTCAGGCCACCGACATCCCCACCTACCGCGAACGGCTGCACGGCCGTGGCGACCTCGACATCAGCCACGACTTCATCACCGCCGTCCGCGGCACCCCGCCCACCGAGGACGAAGCAAACCTCCTGCAGGAAGCCGTCGACGACCTGCACGCCCGCGCCCAGGACAAGGAAACGGTCTGACATGCGCCTGCACACCCTGCACCTGCAGGCCTTCGGCCCCTTCGCCGGCCAGCACACCGTCGACTTCGACACCCTGTCCGCCGACGGCATCTTCCTCCTGCACGGCGACACCGGCGCCGGGAAAAGCACCCTGTTCGCCGCGATCTGCTTCGCCCTCTATGGCTTGCAGGCTTGCCCGACAGGTAAGCCGAAGTGCGACTTCTCATTTCGATGTCACTAGTAGTTCTCATCTTGATGTCGTGCATCTCTACTGGTCAGAGCGCAGAAGTGGTGACATCGAGTGAGAAGTCTTGGTGGCATCGTGTGATAATCCCCAGCGCACTGAATTGAGAAGGCCGTAGGAGCGGCCATCTGACCTGCAGTTTTGTGCTTTTGCCTTGCTAGTGTCGTGTGATCCCGTCGGCGTTACGTGATCTTGCATGTCTCGTTGGTGCTGGCATGGAGCTTTCCGTGGAACAGGCCGCCGATTAGCGGGAGTTGGCGAACAGTCGTGGTGTGGCTGCTGATTTGGCTACGCGAGCCCGGATCGTGCTGTGGTCGGGCGAGGGACGGCGACGCATGGATATTGTGAGTTGCTCGGGGTGTCGCTGCCGACCGTGGACCGCTGGAAGACCCGTTATTCCCAACGCGGGCTGGCCGGCCTGGAAGGCGATCGCCCCGGTGGGGCCCGGGACCAGGTGCCGGCACGGGTACGGGCGCGAGTGATTGCTCTGACGCGTATGACGCCGCCGACCTGCACCGGGCTTTCGCACTGGTCGACCCGCGAGTTGGCGAAATACCTGAAGCGGACCGAGAACGTCACCGTGTCCTGGCACTACATCGCGCGGATCTGGCGCGAGGAGCAACTCAAGCCGCACCGTCACGGCACCTTCAAGATTTCTCAGGACTCTGCGTTCGCGGAGAAGGTCGCCGACGTGGTCGGGCTCTACCTTGCCCCGCCCGGTGGCGCGGTCGTGCTCTCGATCGACGAGAAGACGCAGATCCAGGCGCTGGACCGAACCCAGCCGGTACTGCCGGTCGCCTTCGCGGCCACCGAGAAGCGCACCCAAGACTACGTGCGGCATGGCACCACGAACCTGTTCGCTGTCCTCAACGTCGGCACCGGTGAAGTCATCGGCGAGTGCAAGCCGAGCCGGAACGGAAAGAACTTCGTGGCCTTTCTGAAGAAGGCGGTGAAGCCGCATGCGGGGAAGGAGATCCACGTCGTCCTGGACAACCTCTCCACGCACACCACACCGGACGTGAAGGCATGGCTGGCCCAGAACTCCCACGTCCACTTTCACTTCACACCCGTCGGGTCTTCCTGGATCAATCAGATCGAGACCTGGTTCGGAATCCTGACCCGGCAGTCGATCCGCCGCGGCACTTTCGCCAGCGTCAACGTGCTGATCATGCAGATCCGCAACTACATCGACTCCTGGAACTCCGAGGCCAGGCCCTTCACTTGGACCGCGACCGCCGGCGAGATCCTGGCAAAGGTCCGCCTCGTCCAGACCAACATCAAGAAGCTCGTCGCAAACAACTCAAAGTGATGTGAACAGGATCACGAGACACTAGGTGAGAGCCGTGCGCGATAGCCGAGAAGCCTGATCACCAAGGACCGCCGCTGGGGGCGAATGAACCCGAGCGTCTGTGACCGGGCATTACAGGTGGCTGTGTCCGTCCGTCGGCCGATCAGCTATCACCGTCCCACTGAGGGCCGGGACGAGCCCACGGGCCGGGACCGAGTGGGCATACGTCCGGTGGATAGAACGACCACCACGTGTGTGGGGAAAACGGGCTGGCGGCTGAGAACGTCTGCATAGACGGAGACAGACCCCCACGCGAGTGGGGAGTACCGATCCTCCGCATCCCGTGGTCGGGGTACGAGGGACGGACTTTGCGCCTGCGGGGAGCGCCGATGGCATGCCGTGACCGATCGCGGCATCCGCGACAGACCCCCAGGTCTGTGGGGAGGGCAGCCCGCGCAGGCAGGTGTTGGCCAGGGTCGACAGACCCCCACGCGTGTGGGGAACCCCCTCATTCACCTGCCAATTTGAAGATCAGCAAGCCTATTTGTGCTTACTTTGCCCGAGTTGGCGGTGCTGGCGGGACGATAAGTCCTTGGACTGTCCCCCACGTGCGTAGGGAGAACCTGAAGAGCGTGCTGCTGGCCTGGGCCTTCGTGGACAGACCCCCACGTGCGTAGGGAAGGCCGCGCATTGCTCAGCTCGCCGCCCTGCTGTACGGCTGACCCCCACGAGTGTAGGGAGCATCCCAAGACGATCGTTGTCGACCGGGGCAAAGTTGACAGACCCCCACGGGGGTGGGGAGAAGCAGGGATTGCCCTACTGTCACTCGGTTGCCGAGACGGACCCCCACACGCGTGGGGGAGCGCCTCCTAGCTGTACTGGTGATGCTGCTCATGGCGGACGGACCCCCACGCGTGTGGGGAAGACTTCCCCGACAAACTCGCACCCGAGCTCACCCTGGAACGACCCCCACGCGTGTGGGGAAGACCAGGTGGGTGAGGACCGCCTCCTGGGGCACGGTGGAACGACCCCCACGCGTGTGGGGAAGACGCTGAGGTGGCCAGGTGGAGGACGAGGACGGCCGAACGACCCCCACGCGTGTGGGGAAGACTCTTCGTGGCCTGCGGGTTTGAAGATCAGCTGGCTGTTTTTTGCTTACTTTACATGGTTGGCTGTGCTGGTGAGGCCCGTGCGCCGGGTGGCAGTCGCCCGTGGTGGTTGAGCTTGAACTGCCCGGTCGGTAGGCGGCTTTGGGATCGCCCTGTGGCCGAGTGAGCAGCATGGCCCCCTGGAAGGCCGAGCCCGTCAGACCGTCCAACCTGCGCCGCCACGACAGACCCCCATATGTGTGGGAAGCACGGCCTCCAGTCGGTAGGCGGCTTCACGTACCTGGATAGACCCCCACGCGTGTGGGGAGCACATCACAGAGGTGTGCACGTCGCTCGCTCTGGAGGGCAGATCCCCACGCGTGTGGGGAAGACGGCGTGACGGTCAGCCGGTAGGGACCGGCGTACGAGAGACCCCCACGCGTGTGGGGAGTACTACGACAACTCCCGGTTCGTCGACGAGGCGACGGAAAGACCCCCACGGGCGCGGGGAGCATCCCAAGACGATGGTTGTCGACCGGGGCAAGGTTGACGGACCCCCACGTGAGTGGGGAGCAAAGGTCGCGAGCGGCCCGTGATGACCAGCAGAGGCGCACCCTCGCAGGATGAGGAAACCGGCGAAACCCGGACCGCAGACTACACCCGCCCGCCCCCGGTAGACGCCCACGGCAGCGCATGATCGCCATGAGGCAGGATGTGGCATCAACAGCCCTGATGACAGGGGTAGTTGAGGCGCGGGAGCAGCTGGTGGGAGTGCGGGAGGATGCCCGGGGCAGCGGGATCGATCTGACGCCGTGGGGGAAGTTCGACCGCGGTGAGCTGGCGGTGTATCCGTTGCTGTTTCATCTGCTGGATGTCGCGGCGGTCGCCGGCGTGGTCTGGGACCGGTATCTGACCCGCGGCCAGCGGCGTTTGATCGCAGTCGGGCTGGGGGTGACGCTTGCGGAGGCGCGCTGTTTGGTGATGTTCATCGCCGGCCTGCACGATCTGGGCAAGGTGTCCGCGTTCCAGGAGCAGGAGGCGCATCCCTGGGCCCGGGTCAGCGACACCCTCCGGGCGGACACCCGTAACTGGCGGCGCATGCCGCACGAGCGGGCGTCCATGCACAGTGTGCTGCAGCTGCTGGCGGAGGCCGGCTACCCGGCGGACACCTCCGACAGTCCCGGGGTGCTGGTGGCGCAGATCCTGGGCGGGCACCACGGCCGGTTCCTGCAGATCGACATCGACGGCGCGGCCAAAGCATCCCGGGTCAACCTCACCTTGGGCGGGCTGGCCTGGCAGGACTTGCGCCGCCGCTACTTCGCCCTGGTGCGCCACCTGACCGGCGCCACCGTGGTGCCCGCCGACGTGTCGGTACAGGCGGCCGTGCTGATCACCGGAGTCGGCATCATCGCGGACCGGCTGGCCAGCCAGCGTCACTACTGGCTGCCCAAGGCGCAGGCGCCGGCCTTCGGTGCCGGCGAGCACTACGCGCAGGCCGTCCGGGACGCCCCCGCTCTGATCGAGCAGTCCGGTCTGGCCCGCATCAGTCTGCCGCACACACCCTTCACCCACGCGCACGGTGGCCTGACCGCCCCGAACGACCTGCAGGCCTCGGTGACGGAGCAACTCGCTCTTGCGGTGGGGGAGAAGGGGCCCGGGATCCTGGTGGTCACCGATGCCACCGGCGGAGGCAAGACCGTCACCGCCCTGGAAGCCGCCCGGATCTTCAACGCAGGCGGTGACACGGCCGGCATCCTGTGGCTGCTGCCGACCATGGCCACCACCAACGCCGCCTACGACGTCCTCGAGGCCTACGTGGCCGCCCACCGGCCCGAGCACGCCCCGGTCTCCCTGGTCCACAGCCACAGCTACGACAACACCGCCTACAGCGACCATCGTCTTGCCGCCCACGAGCCGTCGACCAGCGACGCCTTCTGGCCTGGCGAAGACGACGCCGACACACCGGCGGGGGAGCGGCCCGAGGAGCGGGTGACGGTGCCGGACGGCTGGCTGCGCGGCTGGGACAGGGCGCTGCTGGCCCAGTTCACCGTCGCCACCCACGACCAGGCCCTCATGGCCGCGCTGCCGGTCCGCTTCAGCGCCCTGCGCATGCTGGCCATCTCCGGGCGGACCGTCATCGTCGACGAAGTCCACGCCCTGCCCCCGTTCATGCGGCAGGTGCTCGGGCGTCTGCTGCACTGGCTGGGCGCCTTGGGCTGCCCCGTGGTGCTGCTGTCCGCGACCCTGCCCGCGCAGGTGAGCAGCGAACTCATCCGCAGCTACCTCGACGGCGCCGGCCACCCGCACCCCGAAACCGCACACCTGGACTGCCATCCGCCCTATCCCGGCTGGCTCTACGCCGCGGCCTCGGACGCCTCCCTCACCCGCATCACCCCCGCCGCGGCCGCCGCCCACGCCGCCCGCAACCGCCGCCGCGCCGACATCCGCCTTCACCCGGTGCGCCACTCCTCCTGCACCGATCCCGAGGACGCCCTCGTCCGGGAAACCCGCCTGGAGCGCATCACCCAGGAGATCGCACCCGTCGCCGAGGCTGGCGGCTGCGCAGCCATCTACTGCGCCACCGTGGCCGACGCCCAGACCACCTACGCACACCTGCACACGGCCCTGGACTGGCCGGACGGCGGCCCCGGCGGCCAACTGCTCCTGCTGCACGCCCGCCTGCCTGGCCACGAGAGCGAGGCCCTCACCCGCCACGTCCGCACCGCCCTGTTCCGCACCGGCGAGCGCCCCAAGCGCCTGGTGGTCGTCACCACCAGCCTGCTGGACATGAGCCTCGACATCGACGTCGACGTCATGGTCAGCGACCTGGCCGCCCTACACACCCTCCTACAACGCCTGGGCCGGCTGTGGCGCTTCGACCACATCGCACGGCCCGACTGGATGCGCCAACAGGACCGCCCCCGCCTGACTGTCCTTCAGCCCACCGACCACCGCGGCCACCTCCAGCTGCCACCCGCCTGGCGCGGTCTGGACTCCCCGTTCCTGCCGCGCGCCACCGCCGCCTACCTCGCCCACCGGCCCGATGGCCCGCTCACCCTGCCCGACGACGTGCAGCACCTGGTGGAGAGCGTGCACGGCGACCCCGACGACCTCACCCAGGCCGATGCCGTCCTGCAGCGCAGCCACACCCTCCACCACGCCCGGCAGCGCACCGAGGAACACCACAGCGCGCTGCACCTCGTGCCCGCCTGGCACGACGCCCTGTCGTTGTCCGACCTGCACCGCCAGAACCTGCACGCCAGCCAGGCCGCCACCCGCCTGGGGGTCATGCCCCGCCGCCTCCTGCCCGTCTACCGCACCCCGGGTGGCCGCCTCACCCTGGACGCAGCCGGCACCCAGCCCCTGCCCCGGCACCGCAAACCGACCACCGCGCAGACCCGCAGGATCCTCCAGCACACCCTGCCCGTGCCCGCCCCCTGGGTCGCCGAGGGCAGCCGCCGCAACCAGGTCCCCGACTCCTGGCGCACACACGCTCTCCTCGCCGACCTCGTCCTGCTGCCGCAGGATGCCGAAGACCCTGCACAGCCGGTGCGTTTCGGACGGCACAGCCTGCGCCTCGACGCCGCCTTGGGGCTGGTCCACACCGAGGCCTGAGCCGTCTTCGCCCGCATGCCCGCGGCCGCCGTCAGGCGCTCGGCAGGCCCGGACACCTGGAGACGGTGCCGCGTCGCACCTCTGCGTGGGCAGCGAAAAAAGAGGGGGGACGCCGGGGCAGAACCGCGAATAGGGCCGCTCCACATCCAGGAATTGACTCTAAGTCAAAAAGGGGAAACTGGCCGGTAATTGCGGGGTGAACGATGTGGTTCGGAAGGCTGCTGGGCTGTGGTTAATATGGAATTGCGAAGCCGGACGAACGTTTGAGTCCGGTATGTCGCGCCCGCTGCGCTGCGCTGCGTGCACCGCACCCCTGGTGCTCCCGTGCGGCACTTGCTGCCCGTCGGCGTGGCTTGACCCGGCCCACGACTGCGCGGCCCGCCTCCTTTCCTCGATCATCGGCATGCATCCGCGGCATCGCGACCCCGGCGGGCTCCTGATTTCGGCAGGCAACTCTTCCTAGAAATCCCCTCTTTCTTCACACCTGGCAATGGAGCCCGTGTGCCTGCCCCCCATTATGCGACCGACCAAGAGCCCTGCATTCCCGTCCTGTTCTTGAACGGGCGCCAAGAATATTTGGGATGGCGGGATGTGCTGCTGCACGCCCACCTCATCAAGGACCTGGCGCTGCCCCTGCCGCCGGCGGCATCCGCCGCCCTGCGCCTGCTCGTTGCGATGGCGGCACGGGTCAGCGGCCTGGACGCGCAGGAAGACGGGCGGATGACCGCACGACAATGGGCACAACGCCGCCGTGACCTGCTGAAGAACCCCAAGGGGTTCGACCCCGGTGCCGTCCATGACTACTTCGACCGCTACATCTGGGACCTGTTCCACCCCGAGAGGCCGTTCCTGCAAGACCCACGGCTGGCCACACAGTGCGCGAAACGGGCCGGCATCAACAAGCTGGTCTTCGGCCGCCCTGAGGGAAACAACCTGGCCTGGCTCAGCCCTCACACCGACACCGACCCCCACCCGGTGCCCAGCGATCAGGCCCTGTGGCACCTGCTCATCCACCACTACTACGGTGCGGCCGGCCAGTGCTCCGTGCGCACCGTGGGCGACCGCTCCCTCGGACGAGCCAAAGCCGGACCGCTGCGCTCAACGCTCTCCTTCCACCCGCTGGGCCGCACCCTGTACGAAACCCTCCTGGCCGGCGTCCCCAAGCCGTCCCGGCTGTGGCCGGACGCCCAGGACCGCTGCCCGTGGGAGGAACCGCTGCCCGACCCGGACCCCGACGCCGGCCCCGCCCCCGATGCCGCCCCACCGCCGGTGGCCTCCCCGGGCCGGCTGTTGACCGGCCGCTCCCGGCACGCCGTCCTCCTCGTCCCCGCGCCCGACGGCCGGCAGGTGATCGACGCCTACCTGACCTGGGCAATCCAGAAAAAGCTCCCCGCCCTCGACCCGTACCTCATCCACCACGTCCATGCCGACCAGCCCGTCACTCAGCGCCACAGGCCGCGCCTTGCGGACGCCGACCGGGCCCTGTGGCGGGACCTGGACGCCCTGCTGCTGGCAGGCGATGAGGATGACCGCAAAGGAAAAGCAGGCACAGGCAGCAAGAGTTACACCGTCCAGCGCCCCGACGCCTTCACCACCCTCAATGACCTGCCCGCCGACCTGCGGGCCGCCTTGCGGGTGAGGGTCTACGGCTTCGACCAGGACGACAAAACCCTCAACCGCACCTGGTACACGGCCCTAACCCCGCCGATCTGGCCCTGGACGCAAGAACACGACCCGGCCGCTGCCGAGCGCATCGCCGAATGCCGCAAAGCCGCCGAGGAGATCGGCGAACACCTCGATCACGTCACCAAGACCGCCTGGAGCCAGGTCACCTCGCCGTCCGGCGACAAGGCCGGGCGGCCGCCGAGACGCCTGCCGCCCTGGACCCACAGCGCCCGCACCCTGTACTGGCCCCGCGCCGAAGCCACCTTCTGGACCCTCCTCGACGACCCCACCCGCGCCGCGCGCGCGGCCTTTGCCGCCGACGCCGTCCACGCGCTCCGCGCCGCCACCCGCCCGGCCATCGCCCAGCACTTCCGTGCCGCCGAGGCCATCGCCCTCGCCGTAGCCCAGCTGCGCCGCCACAGCCACTGACCCCCGAACCTCTGCCCCCATCTTCGTCCCGCTGCCGCCCCACCCAAGGCCTTCGCACCATGTCTTTCACCACCCCGCAACGCCGCGCCCACTACGACGACTTCGTCCACCAGGTCATCACCCTGTGCGCCGTCAACAGCATCCGCGCCGACCTCAACTCAGGATTCGGACGCCCCGTCGCCGAGTGCCCCCGGATGCCAGAGCACCTCACCCGGCACATCGCCGGCTTCGGAGCACACCGCGCCCACTACACCGTGGCCAGCCTCATCGCCCAGGACCGTGACCTGCCCCACGAAAACAGCCCCTACCAGCCAGAGTTGGTCACCCCCGGCAAGAACCACACCGCCCGCGCCGCCATCACCGCACCGGCCGCCACCGACGCCCCACCACCCCCGGGCCCGGCCCCCGCACCACAGCCCGGCCAGTCCGCCCGGCCCTGGCGCGGCCGCCCCGACCTCGGCACCCACCTCGCCATCGCCGTGGCCCGGTACGGCTTCAAGGAAGCCACCATGACCAACCGCATCAAAACCCTCACCAAACTCGACACCCCGCTGCTGCACCCCAGGCTGTGGTCACTGACCAGGCACCTGCACAACCGCAACGCCGCCCGCCTCGACTTCGCTGTCCTCCTCGAGGACCTGGCCTGGTGGGACCACGACCAGATGGAGACCGCCGCCCGCTGGCGCGAGAACTACTTCCTCACCCTGCACACCCTGTCCTCGGAAGAGTACTGACATGGCCGCCTACGCACCCGCCCGCTACATCGACTTCCACGCCCTGCACCCGCTGCCCGCCTCCGTGCTGAACCGCGGAGAGGACGACCTGCCCAAAACGCTGCAACTGGGCGGCGCGGTACGCGCCATGGTGTCCTCGCAGTCATGGAAGCGAGCCATCCGCCTGCGGCTGGAGGCCGACCTCGACGAGCACGCCGCCCGCACCCGCATGCTGCCCCTGCGCGTCGCAGACGCCCTGCGCGAGGCCGGCTGGCCGACGGACCTGGCGGCCTTCGCCGGTGCCCAGGTCGTGCGCTCGGCCACCCGGGAGGGACTGAAGACTGAGGAGAAGCAAGGAGGCATTACCTCGGTCACCCTCTACCTGCCGCGCACCGTGCTCGATGACCTCACCGACCTGTGCGCCGAACAACGCCCGCAGCTGGAAGAGGCCTTTGCCAAGGAGAAGGCGGAGAAGGCACAGGAAGCGGAAGCCGAGGCCAAGGGCGCCCGCAGGAAGGCAAAGAAGGAGAAGGCCGAGGCCGTCCTGCCCAGGCCCACCGTCGCCGCCCTCATCCGCCGACGCACCGCCACCATCAACCTCTTCGGCCGCATGCTCGCCGAGGTACCCGGCGCCCAGGTCGACGGCGCCGTGCAGATGGCGCACGCCTTCTCCGTGCACCAAAGCGGCCAGCAACCCGACTACTTCACCGCAGTGGAGGACTGGTCACTGCCCCACGAGCCGGGCAGCGCACACCTGCAGACCAGCTTCTTCACCACCGGCCTGCTCTACCGCTACGCCACCGTCAACCTCACCGAACTGACCCGCAACCTGAACGGTGACCACAACCAGGCCCTGCACCTGCTGGAGCTGTTCGCCGAGGCATTCATCGACGTCATGCCCGGAGCGAAGAAGACGGCCACCGCCCCGCACACCTACCCCTACCTGGTGCACTACGCGGTACGCGACCGCCGCCCCGTCTCCTTCGCTGCCGCCTTCGAACAGCCCGTCAAATGCGCCCCCGGCGGCGGCTACACCATCCCCGCCGTTAAGGCCCTGTCCCAGCACGCCAGCGCCCTCAACCGGCTGCTGGGCGCCCGCCGCCTGATCGGCTCCGGCTACGCCACCGCACATGGCACGCCTGTTGACCACCTCGGCACCGCGCACGCCAGCTTCGACGACCTGACCGACGCCCTCACCCAGACCGCCGCCCAGCCCTCCCCGACACGGGTAGCCGCATGAACGGCATCCTGCTGCGCCTGGCCGGCCCGCTGATGTCCTTCGGGGAACACGCCGCCTTCCAGTACCGCGACACCCTCCCCTTCCCCACCCGCTCCGCCCTCATCGGCCTGTTCACCGCCGCCGACGGCCGCTCACGAGACGAAGCCCTCACCCCCGACCCGGACACCCACAAGATCCCTTATACGGACCTGAAGTTCACCGTCCGCATCGACCGCCCCGGCATGCGCCACACCGATTACCACACCGTCGGCGGCGGCCGCCCCCACAAACAAGGCCTGCGCACCAGCGCCGGCGACTACCGCGCCCGGCAAAAGTCCACCCTCGTCAGCAGGCGTGTCTACCTCGCTGACGCGGTCTTCACCCTCGCCGTGCAGGGCCCCGACCCCCTCCTGGAACACCTCATCCAGCGACTTGAACAGCCCGCCTTCGGCCCCTACCTGGGCAGGCGCGCCTGCGTTCCCGACGAGCCCCTCGTCCTGCGCGGCCCGCACCCCGACCCCGTCGGCGAACTCCTCCACCACATTCCGCTCAGCCTGGCCGCCCCGCCACACCCCGAACAGGCCACCGTGCCGGTGGACTTCATCTGGGAACGACAGCCCGATCACGTGCCCGCCGCCCCCTCCCACCGTGAAGTCGCAGACGTTCCCACCGACTTCACCCCCACCGGGCGCTTCCACGACACCCGCCATGTCTGGCGCACCACCGAAGAACTGCCCACCGCTCTGTACGCCCCACCGCCCGCGCTCACCGCGCTGGCCACCTACATCGACCAGGACACCCCCCTGTGACTGTCACTCCCGAGACCCTCGCCACCACGGCGACGCTGACCCGAATCCGCCTCAACCGCCGCAGCAAAGAAGTACGCCGCGACCTGACCGACACCGTCAGCCTGCACAAGACCGTGATGCTCCTGGCCCCCGACGACCTCGGCAAGCACCCCCGGCAGAAGGCCGGCCTGCTCTACCGCCTGGAAGACGCCACCGACGACACCCCGCCCACCCTGCTCATCCAGTCCCATCAGCCGCCCGACCTCACCCGCCTGCCCCGGGACTACGGCCACGCCGAAACCCGCGCCCTACACCCCGTGTTCCAGGCGCTGACCCCAGGCCGCCCGGTGCGCTACCGCATCACCGCCAACGTCAGCGCCGCCCGCCGCGTCCTCGACGACCACCAGCCCGTCGACAACAAGCACGGCAGGAGAGTCGTCGCCCTCTACGGCGACGACGCCCTCGCCTGGTGGCAACGCCGCGCCCACCAGGCCGGCCTCGCCCTGACCACCACCGACACCACCCCCGCTCGCTTCCGCCGCCCCCGCAAGCACCCCCACCCCGCCACTGAGCACGGCCAAACCGACCACCACGCCGGCCCCCAGCACGTACTGACCCGCTTCGACGGCCTGGCCACCATCACCGATCCCGACCGGCTGCGCCACGCCCTGCTCACCGGCATCGGTCGCGGCAAGCCCTACGGCGCCGGCCTGCTCTCCCTCGCCCCCGCTTGACCCACCCCGATCTAGCACCCCCAAGGAAGACTCGACCCCCGTGCCCGCCACGCCCTCACCAGACGGCCCCTACGACACCACCTCCCTGCGCGCCGCCGCCGTGCGCCGCCTGTTGCGCCTGCGCGCCGCCGAACGACTTACCCACCACGACGTGCGCACCGTCGCTGCCGCCTTCACCGTCCACTGGCGCACCGTCAGCCGCTGGATGGACAACGCCGATGCCCACCACGGCACCTACACCCCCCAAGGCCGCCGCCCCTTCACCCTCACTCCAGCCATGCACGAGGCCCTGGCCCAATGGCACGGCAACGTGGCGAGCGCCTACCTCGCGCTCGTCGCCGACGGCCACCTCGGCACCCCGCCCCGCGCCTCCCAGGCCACCTTCTACCGTGCGGTGAACCGCGAACTCAGCCCCGGGCAACGCGCCGCCCTCAAGGGCGGAGAAGCCGCACGCCGCCGCCACGACGTCCACACCCTGCGCCCGCACGGCAACCGCAACGACGTCTGGGAGACCGACCACGTCGAAGCCAGCGTCTTCGTCAACATCGACGGACACCGCAGCAAACCCTGGATCACCTGGTTCATCGACCACGCCACCGCCGTCATCTGCGGCCTGGCCATTACCCCCCACCAGCCCAGCCAGGACGCCATCCTGGCCGCCGCCCGCGACGCCATCCTCTGTGGCGACCACCACCGGTCCTTCGGTGGCATCCCCCGCAAGATCCGCACCGACCGCGGCCGCGACTTCCTCGGCCGGTGCGTGGACGAGGCGTTCAAGAAATTCGGCACCGAACTGATCGTCCTGCCCCCCTACAGCCCCCACCTCAAAGGCACCGTCGAAGCCATCAACGGCGCCGCCAAGCACATGCTGTTCAAAGGCCTGCCCGGCTACGCCCATACCCCCCGAAGCCGCCGCGACCGCCGCGGCCAGCCCCTGTGGGCCCTGGACGAACTCCTCGACTATGAAACCTTCGTCACTGTCGTCCTGAACTGGGTCGACTGGTGGAACAACGACCACACCATCGCCCGCCTCCACCGGCGCACCCCCGCCCAGGCCTGGCACGTCGACCTGACCCCCATCGACACCCTCGACCCCGGCGACCTGCACACCTACACCCTCAACGACGGCGGCCCGCCCCTGAAGATCACCAGCAAGGGCGTCCGCTGGAAAAGCGCCTACTACGTCGGCAAGTGGATGCACGGCCACGGAAGCGCCGGCGAGATGGTCCGCCTGCGCCACGAACCCCACCACTACCACCGCGTCGAGCTCTACGACGCCGACACCCTCACCTACCGCGGACCCGCCTTCCGCAGCGACGAGATGAGCCCCCGCCAGGCCCGCGAACTGCGCAACGCCCGCCAGCGCGAAGCCGACCGCTACGCCGCCAAAGCCCGCCGGGCCCGCAAAAGCGCCAACCCCCGCTATGCCGCCACCAGCGTCACCGCCACACCCGAGCCCCTCAACCGGCTCACCGCCAGCCAAGCAGCCGCCCAGCTACGCCAGTTGCAGACACCGGAAGCAGACCTCCACACCGAGGCCCGACCCGACCTCCTCAACCGGCCCACACCCTCCTCCACCCGCTGGACCAAACCCCTCTCCGGTCCCAAGCCCCAGGACACCGAGTGACCCACCCGACCACCACGCCCGAAGACCAGCCGTCCACCAGTCCCAACTACCACTACATGGGCCTGCCCGGCGCCCGCGCCATGCTGACCAACGCCAGCGCAGAGACCTACGCCAACCTCGTCACCACCCTCAACGCCGACGCCGGCAAGGGCGCCATCATGTGCATCCACGGCGGCGTCGGCCTGGGCAAGACCTTCTCCGTCAACAGCCACCTCGACGACCTCGCCCCCCACACCACACTCCGCATCAAAGTCGGCTCCGCCAAAATCCAGGCCCTGCGCGCCGCCCTGTACAAAAGGCTCGACCTGCCCGGCGAGGCCCCCCTCAACAGCACCCGCTGCGAAGCCATGCTCAAAGAAGCCCTGTCCCAGACGCCCCGCGTCCTGGTCGTCGACGAAGCACAGTGGCTGGACACCCGGACCTTCGAATTCATCCGCGAACTCTGGGACGACGAGGACACCCGCCTCGCCGTCATCCTGGTCGGAGCCGAAACCTGCTACCAGAAAATCAAGAACCGGCCGGCCCTCGACTCCCGCATCCTCATCTGGCAGCGCTACAAGCCCCTCACTCCTGCAGAAGTCCTCACCGTCATTCCCCAGTACCACCCGCTCTGGGCGGACGTACCCACCGACGAACTGCTGTGGATCGACGACGTCGCCTGCCACGGCAACTTCCGCCAGTGGGCCAAAATCACCTACCTGCTCTGGGAAGAGCGCGGCGGCCCCGATATGAAGGGGCCCGGTACCGCAGGTCCGCCACACCAGCCCACGCCACACGGCGCGGCCGCACCGCTCCCTCCCTACAGCCGGGACCTGGTGCGCGCCGTCCTCAGCCGCCTCGACCCCACCCAACGCCACACCGACTGAACCGGTGCCGGGAGCCACGGTTCGGGGAGTGGCCAGACTCGGGCCGTCTCCGTGGTGACGAACAAAGACCAGCCCATCACAACCAGCGCACCATGCTGCCAGCGACAGCTACCTCGCCTGCGGCGGTCGCGGCTGGCCCTCCGCGATCCTGATGGCACCTGGCCAACGCCACAGCAGCATCAACGTACGCCCCCTTCTCGAACGGATCCGGGGCCCGCGCGGCGGCCTGGGCCCAACCGGGCTGTAGACCCGACCAGGTTTCGGTGCTGGTGGGGTCAGTTGCGGGGGCGTGGGGTGCGGGTGATTGCGTTGGCCGGGAAGTGTTCGGCGCCGGTGACTTCCACGGCGCCGTAAAGACGAATAATGAGGTCAGACATGCTGCGCAGCGGGGTGAGGTCGATGGACCGGTGTCCGGTAAAGCAGTGAATGTTCAGTTCCTTGAGCTGGGGCAGAGCCGTGGCAACGAGCGCGAGACTGTCGCCTCTTTGCAGGTTGGCCACGGTGAGTCTGGTGATCTGAGGTGTGATCGTGAGGTGTTCGAGCAGGGAGAGGCCGACGTCGCCCTGCAGGATGAGGAGATCGAGGTGGGGTAGCGCTTTGAGGTCGCTGAATTCCTTGACCGGGCCGCACAGGTTCAGGCTGGTCAGGTTGGGCCAACGAGTGATGCCGCGGAGCGTGCCGATACTCCGGCACGTTGTGGAACCAAGGAACAACGTCGTCAAGTCGGCTGTCACGGGGAGCGTTTCGAGGCCGCACCGGGGCAGCTCCTGGTCTATGCCGAAGAACGTGAGGCCTGTCAGTTCTTTGAGGCTTTCGAGGCGTACCGAGCTGCCAGTCCACAACTGAAGATCCTTGACGGTGGAGTTGGCGAGGTCGGTCAGGTCCTCGATGTTGGAGCACCCCATCAGGCTGACCCGTTCCAGGGCGGTGTACGCCTGGAGGAAGGTCAGTTGTTGCAGCACCGGGTTGTCGTGGAGCACCAGTTGCTGGAACATGCCGGGGTCGAGGACGGAGGCCATTTCCTTGTGGGTGAAGGGGCCGTCGAAGGAGACACCCGGCAGTGAGGGCAGGGTGCGAAGGGCCGCCAGCTGTTCAGGCGTGGACACCGTCAGCATACGCAGGTTGGGCACGTGAGAGAGGACCTCACTTGCGTAGTCGTGCGGGTCAAACCGGTCCCACACGGCCTGAAGGGCCCAGTCCACGTTGTCCTTTTCGCTGTTGCGGAAGCGCTTCACTACGGTCAGGGCGGCGTCGCCACCAATCAGGCCTGCGGTACGGACCACTGCTTCGGCCTCGTCGTCTTCGAGCCCGTCGGGTCCGGGCAAAAGATCGAGGATGACCGGGCCGACCTCAGAGAGCTCGCGGGCTTCGTCGAAACCGCGTGGGGGCAGGAGCGCGGCCGTGCGGGCTTCGACCTCTCGGCGTACCGCCGGGTCGAGCTCGGTCGCATGCTCAAGACAGGCCATAGCGAGGAGATACAGCCGGCTGCGGTGCTTGGGGGTGCGGTCGCCGCGGCTGATCAGCCGGCACAGGAGTCGGGCGCGTTCATCGGGGCGCGCGTGAGCGACGGCCATACGCAGCACGTCTTCCCACTGGTCGTCGTGGGCGTTCTTGACCAGCAGGGGGATGTCGCGGGACTCAAGGGCGGCCTTGGCGCCGAGGTAGTCCTGGAAGGTGCGGTGGACGAAGTCGATGGTGTCGGCCGTGGGCTGGCGGATCAGGCCGCTGCGGGCCAGAAGATGAGTGAGGACGGCGTCGGCGTCGGCCTGCTCGGCGATGTGCGGCATGGCAGGCAGGGCATCGGCGATGAGGGCGTGGGCCGTGTCGTGGTCGAGCTCGGTCTGCCCGTTGCGGATCAGCCAGTAGGCCAGACGCTGCAGCAGCTGGATGCTGTGGTGTTCGGTGAGGGTGAGGCCTTCGGGAGCGTGGATGTCGCGTTCGGTGTCGCGGCGGTGCAGCAACATCGACAGGGCCGCCTCATACAGTTCCATGCGTCCGTGGGGCAGGTGGCCGCGCCGGTCGCGGTGCAAGGCGCAGACCAGCGCACACAGCAGCGGAGTGGTGGCCAGGTGGGCGAGATCGCGCTGGGCGCGCACCGTGTCCTTGAGCGCCTCCTGCAGCGCGGACAGGTGGTCACGCTCCTGGGCAGTTGTGACGTTGCCTGCCGCCGCGGTGTGCCAGCGGGTAACGAATACACCGACGTCACGGCTGCTCATCGGCCGCACCGAGACCTCGGTGAAGTCGGCGTCTGCCAGCCATCCCTCGGGCACCGCGGAAGGCCTCGTGGTGATCAAGCAGGTGGCTCGCGGATAGGCGGCTAGCAACTCATTCAGCCACCGCCGGGTGTGGGCACGTTGGCCTTGAGGAACTTCGTCGAGACCGTCGATGAGGAGCAGGGCGCGGCCGCTGTCGAGCAGGCCATCGGCCCAGCCGGGTGGCTGCGCCGTGTGCAGGTGGCATCCGGCGGCGCTCAGGTACTGATCCGGGGTGGGTAGTTCGCCTCGGCGCACGAGCGACCGCAGGGGCAGCACAAACGGGATGCAGCCGTTCAGGTGGGACATGCCCCCGGTCAGGTCTCGGCGGGCGGCTCCGACGGCGAGCCACTGCAGCAGCGTGGTCTTCCCACTGCCGGCCAGACCTCGCACCAAGGTCCGCCGTCGCCCCGCCAGAGCCTGCTCGGCACGCTCCACCCGCACCCTCGCACCGCTGCCGCCATCCGGACCAGGATCGACACCACCGGCCGCTTCCATGTCCGCGGACGGGACGGCCAGTTCGAGGCTCAGGTAGGCGGCATCCAGCGGCCAGCACGCACGCTCAGGCCGTGACAGGTCCAGCCCCACAACCGACAGACGCCCGTGGCGCTGCCGCACGTACTGCCGGTACCGGTCTTCGAACCGGTCGTCTTCACCACTACTCTGCCGGGCTCGGACATGCACCGGCGGCGCAGCCCGCTCACGCAGCTCAAGAAGGACGCCGGTCTCTGCCCGCAGAGCCTGACCGAGCGCTATCACGGTCGCCTCGCTGGGGATCGAAGGCCCGTTCAGCGCCTGACTGACCGTGGTGTGGCCCAGCCCGGCACGCCGTTCCAAAGCGGTCATCGACAGCCGTTGCTTGCTGCGAAGACGCCGCAAGAGCCCCTTCAGCTCATCCAGCGTTGCACCGTCATCCGCCTCCATCAGACCCCCTCACCGGATGGCTCCGCACGCTGTGCCACCGGGGCGTTCATCTTCGTCCACCTGAACGTCTCCGTACGCCGATTCCGTCATGTTCCTTCCCAGCAAACGCTGTTGACGAAAGCGGAAGGACTCACCATGACCTCACAACCGACAACCCTCGCCCTGGCAGGCCTGGCCCTGCTCAGCGCAGTGCTCCTCGCGCTGCTGTGCGCTGTCGCGGCCGCGCTACTGGCTCGCGCCGACGGAGCTTCCCCTGCCGGATGCATGACCCGGGCGGCCGTTGCCTTCGCTAGCACCCTCACCCTGATCAGCGCCCTACTGGCGGTGGTTGTCAGTGCATGGGGGTAGAGGTCGATGCCGCTTGCAGTCCCGGCCGAGCTGGGGTTCCGCGTGAGGTCGCCGAAGCACGCGCTCTTTCGCGGATGTCCAACTGCCGGTCGGCGCCTCGAGGCGTCAGTACCAGAGGTGGGTGAGAGCGGGTCCGCGCGGTTGGCGGTGCCGTCGTCGGGCGGTGCGAGGGCAAGTAGTTCTCGGCGTCTCTCAGAGAGTGGGCGGCCGTCCGCTGGGCCCTTGCTGATGTCCCGCCCAGGCCCGTGGCGGCAGCCACCAGAAGACCTCGTCAGTTTCCCGGTTGTGCCTCCAGGCGGTCAGGGCGTGCGATGCCACGAGCCGGTCCAGGAGTTCCGCGGTCTGCTGGGGCGAGTGTCCGCATAGGCGGGCGAGAACATCGAGGTCGGTACTGCAGGTTTCACCCGAGGTGTGTGAGGCCAGGGTGAGCGCGGTCAGCTGCACGGCCGGCGGCAGCCCGGCCGGTACGGCGAGCGGGGCGGGGCGCATCGCCCACTGTGCGGCACGGGCCCGCGCCCGGCTGCCCTGCTGGGAGAGGAGAGCTGCGTCCAACAGCCGTGCCTCCATGTATGGGTGCCTGCCTGTCGCACGGCGCAGCCACTCGGCGTGCTCCAACTCCTCCCACAACTCGGTGCGGCCGTGCAGCCGCATGCCGCGCAACAGGCCTCCGGACAGCCGGACGTAGCCACCGTTATCGGCACGCAGGGCGCACTGCAGCGCGAGCAGCCGGGCGGCGGGGGAGGTGAACTGGGGGAGTGCTGCTGACAAGTAGGTGAGCATCTCCCGCACGCGGGTGCGCTCGGCAGGGCCGCCCAATGGCTTGGGGCGGCGACCGGTGCATCTCGGCGGGCGGGGAGCGATCAGGGTGGCAGGGACCACGGCGGTGTGGCTGGTGGCGGCCGCGCAGGCCGCACAGGTGTCGGAGAGGCGCCAGGCGCGGCCGCTGCGGTCGCGGGTGAGGGCGAGCAGTACCGGCCCGGCGCAGCCGCGATGGCGCAGATGCCAGGAGCAGCCCTGCGCCCGGCACTGGCAGGTGCGCAGATACGCCGGCAGCGCGTCGGCGCGCGCATGGCGGGCTAGATGCGCCAGGACTGCAGACCGCGCGGAGGCGGCCTGGAGGGGAGGGGAGCCCACGGTGCAGTGCGGACAGACGAGCCTCGGGCCGCCCGCCCGTGAACGCAGTTCCACCGTCCAGATGCGCCGCACCGCGGGATGCGCGCCGGCAAGCCTCATCGGCCCGTCGTCCTCCTGTCTGTCCACGCCGCCATGCTGGGAGTTCCAGACGGAGACACCCAGGACGCACGCACCGTAGTGCAGATCCCTGCACTGTGAATGTCACCCTCTGCCTGCACCGATAGTGCAGAGGTCTGCACTGACAGGGCAGGGTCCTGCACCGTCGGATGGTGGGGTGACGATCTTGCCGCCCGACCCCGACCTCACCGCGCTGCGCGTGACGCTGGCACGGCTGAGGAACGAGCGCGGCTGGACCTTCGATGAACTCGCCAGCCGCAGCGGCCTGGCCCGGCGCACCCTCATCGACCTCGAGCACGGCCGCACCACCGGCAGCCTCGCCACCTGGCACGCCCTCGCCCATGCCTTCGACGTGCCGATCGAGCAGCTGCTGAACACCCTCTGCGACGACCACACCCCGCCCGGCACCCCGGATTCCTGACCTCACTGCGCCCGTTTGTGCCCGGGCCGCGAATCACCCGAACCGGCGAGCACGCATCGAACACTTCAGCGTCAATCGGATCGCATGTTCGGTGCCGCTCGGCTGTACGGGGGACCCCGGCCCGCCCTTCCCCGCCGTTGCGGGGTGTCGCCTGGCACGGTCCCCGCCATGCACCCCAACACCGCCTCCACCGGCTGCCACTGGGACGGCAGCCCACGCACCGCACGCCCCCGGCGCCCACTGCGGGTGACCGCCACCAGCCCCAGCCGCCTGCTGCGCACCGGCCAGAGCAGCCGCTGCCGCCAGTGCGGCCACCGCATCGACCGGTACCAGCGCGCCGACCAGCGACCCATCACCCTGCACCCCACGGAACTGGACGCCTCCCAAGTCCCCGCCCCTTGCCGCTGGCACCTGAGCGGCGGCATCGCCTATCCCCACGGCGACGGCAGCCCCTGGTGCCGCATCCCGCACCTCGCACTCTGCCCAGAACGCACCCCCACCACGCAGACCGGCCCGTACATCGAAGCCCTGCGCCGCCAACTCGCCGTCCGCACCCGCCGCCTGATCGACACAGGCCAGTTCACCCCCACCCCTCCCGCCGCCTGCGAGCCAACCGTCGGCAGCGACCGCCCCGCCCGGCCCGTCGTACAGTTACTGCTGGGCCGCTACCTCGCCGACGCACCCCTCGAAGCCATCCGGTGCGTGGCCCAGACCCGCCAGCGCCACCGCTGCCCCCACCGCGTGCTCGACCCCACCAGCCCCCGAGGCGTATGGGCACTACTGCCCGCCACCCCGCAGCGTGGCCAACTCGCGCTGCCCGCAACGCTCATGGCTGTCTACGACCTCAGCCGCCTGCCCTATGCCGAGCAGCTGCGCTGGCGCACCCAGCGCTGCCCCGCCCACACCGCAACCCCGGGCGCCGCAGATCTCACGCCAGCCGGATGGCAGGTCTTCGACCCACTCCTGCATACGGCGCACCTCCACACCCGCCTGCCCCACACCCCGCCCGGCCGCCGTGAAGAGGCATGACCATGAGGCACCACGCCCTGGACATCACCCTGACCAGAGCTCTCACACCGGCCGAACTCCACCGGGCCGCCCGCACGATGACGCTCGCAGCCAACCATGACACCACCCGCCTCCTGGCCCTCGTCCACGCCAAAACCCCGGCCAAAGCCCTCAACCGGCTGCGCCATCAGATCAGCGGACTGCTCCCCATCGACGTGATCACCACGCACTACCCCGACCAGCGTGGACAGATCTTGCTCAACGTCACCTTCTCGCACGCCGTATACGCCGCTCTCGAGACTGCCGCAGAGCACACGAGAAGACCGCCGCACCTGTTCGTACAGGAAGCTGTCCACCAGGCCCTGGCCCGGCACGCCGACCAGGAGATCGATCGCCTCGACCGTGCACTCCAGCACCTCCTCAGCAGCACTACCCCTCCCTATCTCCTGGCAGCCGTCGGGCGCGCGCTCACCCACACCACCGGAGCAGCGCCGTGCTGAAGCCCACCGACGAACAGCAAGCCGCCGCCGACGCCTTCCACGCCGGCCAGCATCTCGCCCTGCAGGCCGGGGCAGGCACCGGCAAGACCACCACACTCGCCGAACTCGCCCGTGCCACCCGGCGCCGCGGCCGCTACCTCGCCTACAACCGTGCCATCGCCCAGGACGCCTACGCCCGCTTCCCGCCCACCGTCAGCTGCAAGACCGCCCACGCCCTGGCCTACGCCGCCATCGGCCACCGCTACACCCTGCGCCTCAACTCCCCGCGCCGCCCCGCCTGGCAGACCGGCCACGCCCTCGGCATTACCAAAGCCATCCGCATCGGCGAGCGCGACCTGTCACAAAAGACCCTCTCCAACGCCACCCTGCGCGCCGTGGCCCGCTTCTGTCACACCGCCGATGCCGCTATCACCCACCACCACGTCCCGCGCCTGCGCGGCCTCGAAGACGCAAAACTGCACACCGAACTCGCCGACCACATCGTGCCGCTCGCCCGCAAAGCCTGGACCGACCTGCAAAACCCCGACGACGGCGCAGTCCGCTTCGAACACGACCACTACCTGAAGATCTGGGCCCTCACCCAGCCCAGGATCGACGCCGACTACCTGCTCCTGGACGAAGCCCAGGACACCAACCCCGTCGTCGAACAGATCTTCCTTGCCCAACGCGACCACGCCCAGCTCGTCATGGTCGGCGACTCAGCCCAGGCCATCTACGACTGGCGCGGCGCCAAAGACGTCATGACCGGCTTCAACGGCACCCAGCTCGCCCTGTCCCAGTCCTTCCGCTTCGGCCCTCAGCTCGCAGAGGAAGCCAACCGGTGGCTGGCCATCGCCGACGCCCCGATCCGTCTCACTGGTACCGAGACCGTGCCCACCGACCTGGGCCCCGTTGCCCTGCCCGACGCGGTTCTGTGCCGCACCAACGTCGGCGCCATGGCACAGGCGATGAACCTCCTCGCCGCCGGCCAACGGGTCGGGGTGGTCGGGGGAGGCGACAGCCTGCGCGCCCTGGCACTGGCAGCCCAGGACCTCAAAGACGGCCGCCGTACCACCCACCCGGAACTCGTCCTCTTCGCCACCTGGGGAGAACTGCAGGACTACGCCTCCCACGACCCTGCGGGACGCGACCTGCAACCCCTGGTCGACCTCGTCGACACCCACGGCACCGAAACCATCCTGGACGCCGTCGCCAGGTTCGTCCCTGAAGAGTCGGCTGAGGTGATCGTCTCGACTGCCCACAAGGCCAAGGGACGGGAGTGGGCCTGTGTGAGAATCGCGGACGACTTCACCCCGCCGAAGGACAGCGACCAAACCGACGACAGCGGGCGGGCCATTCCAGGCCCGATCGAAAACGGCGAGGCCCGCCTCGCCTACGTGGCCGTCACCCGCACCCGCCAGCGTCTGGACATGGGCGGCCTGTCCTGGATCAACGGCCACCCAGAGGGCAGACCCGTCAGCTGATCCCTGTCAGCCGACAGCGCCTTTCTGAGCATGAATCCAGGCGTCGCCCTCGACGGTTAGGGGGCATCGCCCGCTTTTTTACCGGTACCAGTACTTCACGCCACGATGGTGGGAGCAGGTGCCACGGAAGTGGGCGCTGTAGGAGTAGATGCCGTCCTTGCACTTCGCCATTGCCCCGCGCGGGTGGGGCGAGTTCGCCTTGCAGACGCCCGTCGTGTGCCGGGCGCACGACGCGGCCGCGGCGTCGGTGGCAGCAGCTACGGGTGCCAGCAGTGCGCCTGCCATCACCGCCGCAGCCACGGCACCCCGGAATGTGGTCAGCATGAAGTCCCCCTCAGTGAGCCGGAGACGCGATCATGCACCGCAGGCCAGCCTCCTCGGTGCGATGCCGCCTACTGATCATCGGACCGTGACAGTCGTGGCCGGTCCGTCACTGGACGTTCGATCGGCGCGAACAGTCATACGGCAGCGCGGCTCAAGGCGCCCGCTCACACTCAGGCGCGAGCGGCCCGTCGCGCCTGCCGCTGCCGTTGTCGAGTTGTCCCGATGCAGCAGGGCTTTCGGTCTCGGCCAATGATTGATCCTCATTCCGCCATCCCGGCGAGGCTGCAGCAATTTGCGGTATTCGTTCGATAGATCTTTCCTCGACCAGGTGTTCGGGCAGGGGGTCCGGCACCGACTGAGTTCGGGGGTTCAACCGTGAACGGAGTCCTGCTCCGCCGTGTCCGCAGGCGGGCATTAACCGTGATGACGACTGTCGCCCTGCTGTCGGCGGCGGCTCCATCCATGGCGAGGGCCGAAAGTCCCGCGGATCTGCACGTGGAGTCCTACGTGCTGCCTGCGGGAACAGCGGCACCGTCACTCGAGGAGCTACGGAGCCAAGGCGGTACGGAGCGGCTCCGCGAGCTTGCCCGGACCGCGGAACCGGCTGCGCGGACGGCACAGGAGACAGTGGGACCTGCCCGCTCGTACGCGCCGCTGGCGCGCCGCGCGGCCGCTCCGGCTGCAAGAAGCGGACTCTCACCCACGGGGCCGGGCGCGCAGATCACGGCACCGGAGCCGTCGCGGACGATGACGTTCGACGAATGCAAGAGAGGACTGGGCCGCACCACGAACTTCTTCCTGAAGTCCCGGTTCGCAGTCTGTTCGGGAGCCTCGTTCGTCCAGACCTGGGTCGTCAACCGCGAGCCCGTCGGCGTGAGCCAGTTCAACATCCGCGTCGTGGGAACCATCGCCAAGAACAGCCGCACGATCAACTTCCAGTACTACTTCACCGAGATGGTGGCCCAGGGCGAGACCGAAGTGGCCGCCATGAAGATCACGACGAAGGCCGGCATACCCCAGAGCTGGCCCTCCGGTGCCCGCTACACCCGCGGCGGCCACATGCCCGGAACGAAGACCTTCACCGAACTCTCCGCCCAGCGCACCTTCAACGACACCGTCAACGCCAAGCCGGGCCAAGGCAGCGGCTCCGCCGACCTGGTCTTCGCCGTCTACCAGCCCTCCATCTCCGTCACTCCGCCGCCCAACGCCACGCTGACCGGGGACCTCAAGGGCAACATATTCATGCTCGCACCGCGCTGGGACGCCGCGACGTACCTCGCCAACTCAACCGGCGGCGGCAACCCGGCCAGGAAAGGCGCCGCCACGTTCAGCTACTTGACCGCGCTCACCCTGAGCGCGAAGCATGGCGCTGAGGAGCGCGCCGAAGCGCAGCACATCAACCAGGCATTCCTCGTCCCGCAGGACACCAAGCCGTACATGTCGGCGAAGAAGGTGCCCGGGCAGACGTCGGCGGATCCGCTCCACCGCACGGTGAGTGCACGCCGCATCGACGACAACCGCAAGGCGGCCGTCAAGCAGTGCAAGCGGTACTGGGGACCCAACTACACCAGCGGCGGCAAGGAGTGCGACGAGTACCCCTTCGCGAGCACCTATGAAGGAGCTGCGGAGCACTCCTACGACCCAGAAGTAAGAGAGTTCAACTTCTCCGCGAAGCCGATCCCGGGCGACGACAACCAGGCCGGCGGCTCCCTCCTGAAGAGCTTCTACGCCAAGAACCGCATCATCGACGGGCTGGATGACGGTTTCATCGTGAAGATCGTCACCTGACCTGCGCTGCGGCGGGAGTGGCCCCTTGCACAGCCGCTCCCGCCGCAGCCGGTTCACGATTTGGCGGGCCAGAACTGCACGAGGTAGCGCTCCACACCGTGGCCGGTGCCCTCGCCTTCCGACAGGGCTGCGGCCTCGGCCCGGCCCGCACAGTGGACACGGACGTGCCACGAACCGCCGGAGTCAGCCAGCGTGATCAGGTCGTCCATCCGGCCCGTGTGCATGGACCACACGGCTACCTGACCACTGGCCGACTCGAACTCGGCTTCGTCCACCTCATCCCAGTCGGACCGGTTCTGCTCAGGCGGCGGCCCGTCCCACACTTCGACACTGACCACGGCGGTATGGGTATGACCGCCGCTGGTGATGTCCAGACGCCCCGGATGAGTACTGAGAAACGCACGCCGGTTGAAGTCGTCCGGGAAGGGAACCGGCAGGTCCGCGTCATCGGACTCCTGCAACCCGAAGGCATGGAAGCCGACGTACGCATTCACATCCTGCTGCCGCACAAGCTCTGCCATGAGCGCCCCTTCGACATCACACACGACTGACCATCCCCGAGATCGTAGATCCGTGCTGCCCCAACGGGCACAGGGCACGGTCGGTCAACAGGCGAACGCCAGGGTGACTGCGGCCACTCCCAGCCAGCCCCGGTATTCGGAGCCGTAAGGCGCATAGAGGGCGGTCTCCAAGATCAGCACCCTTCCGGCCTGGAAGCCGCTGAGGTCTTCCGGGTATGCCCGCGACTGAGAGCTGTGGGTCGAGTTCCAGCGGGTCTGGTCCTTGCCGTCGCCGGGGCGGTGCTCTTCACATGGGAGCCATGGGTGGACAGAACACCGTTCGTGGCCCGCACCTACGTCGCGGCAGGCACAGCGCACTTTTCGGACGAGGGCGACGGCGTATGCCGTCCCAAGGAGAGCGCCGGCAAGCGCAAGCTCCTGGGCGAGGACAAGCGAGTCCTTGCAACCGGCTGGGGATCGCAGGGACAGATCCTCTCCTCCCGGTACGGCGATGCCGCGGGGAAGTGCCTGTACTACACCGAGTACCGGGATGTACCCGCCGGCGAGGACACCTACTACGAAGTGGGGGAGGAGAAGTTCTACACGAGCGACGGAGATCGGTTTGAGTCCAAGCTGACGGAGTCGGACCTTCGCAGGCACTTCGATGAGGTGAAGAAGAGCTACCTGCACTTCAAGGCGCCCCGCTGACTGCTGGCCGTACGAAGCCCACGCCGCGGGCGGCAGGATGTTCCTTGGTGCGGCGAAGATCGCGATTTTTCCAAGCCGATCACCTTCGGATGGTGCGGGCGACAACTCCGGCGATGGCGGTGAGCGCGCTCATGACGGCTGCTCCCACTCCCAGAGGCTGTGCCAGAGCCGGGTGCACGCGGGCCAGGTAGACGGCCGCGGCAGTGATGAGCAGTCCCAGGACCAGGACGGTCAGGAGAAGCACGATGCGCAGTTCCCGGTGGTCACTGTTCTCGCGGCGAGTCGGATTTGTGGTCATCAGCCATGATTCCTTTACGAATAGGGCGCCCGAGAGCGGGCGGCCTGTCGTGCAGCGGGTCGAAACGACCTCCGTCGTTACGGACCCCTGTAGGCGCTGCGCTTTTCACCGTCATTTCAGCGGACGGCTAGCAGAGCGACCGGACGAAGGTGGGGGGTCTCTAAAACCCGGCCACAGCCGATGACGGCGCCGCTAGCTTCGCGCCATGTCCTCCAGCGACGGCCCCAGCACGGCCGACCAGCAGCTCATCGACCACGCGGCACGTCACGGCCTGACCGTCACGGCCAAGCAGCTCGAAGTCTGGCGGCGCGCCAGCCTCCTGCCGGGCAACGTTTCCGGTGGAGGCCTCGGTCGTGGCAAGGGCAGCACCTCCGCCCCGCCGCCCGAGAGCTTCGACCTGGTCCTCGCTCTTGCCCGCCGCGCAGGCCGGGGCAAACGGCCCACGGACCTGGCGCTGCTCTTGTTCGCTGACGGGCATCCGGTGCCGGAGACGACGGTGCGGGCCGCTTTCCGTGCTGCAGTGGATGCCGTGAGTCTGCCCGGTGAGGACGACCATCCGGACAACAGCGGAGGGCTGGAAGAGCAGGTGGACCATGTGGCCGGTCATCTCAGTGAGGCCGGCCACGCCTTCACCCTCGTTCCGGCCCGGGCGAGGCGGATCGACGAGCGCATCGCCCGCCTCCTGGGCGAACCGCCCGCAGAGTTGGCCCAGCTGGACAAGAACGCCGATCCCACACCGATGACTCCACAGGACGCCTTGCTGGCCGCCGTGACGGTCACCCTCGGCGGCACCATGTCCGTGCAGGAGATGGGAGACCTGCTGCGCGCGATGAATCCAGGCATGGCGGTTCATCCGTTCGCTTCGCTCGTTGAGACCACACACCAGGACGTCCCGGAAGCCGCGGACCTGGTCATGGCAGACGACGGTTCGCTCACCTTCCTCACCGAAGGAGACGCCCGCGACCTGCTCAGGGATCTGGCTGAGGCGGCGGCGCTGGAATACCTCGCTGCCGGATGGCGCACGGCTCAGCAGGTCCGTGAGTGGGCTTTGGCCTTCTGCGAGCGAGTCGAGGCCGAACTGGATGCCAGGGAGGCGGGGGAGGCCGTCACGGAGTGGCTGCTCAGCAGAGGGTTGCCCTCCGGGCTGTCCCTCCTGGAGACCCTGCGCGATCCCCGTAACTCCCCGTCCAGCACCGCACTCTCGACACTGCTGCTGCTCCACCAGTGCCAGAAGTACGCAGAACTCGATGAGCTGGTGCCTGGCTGTCAGTGGGAGGTCCTGCAAATGCCAGGCGTGCTGCCACCACCCGTCCGCGACCTGATTCTGACCACAGTCCAACCAAAGGACCAGGAGGCTACTCGCTGAGCCGGAATGGCACCGCGCCCCGGAACGGATTTCGCCAACCCCAAGACCAAGCCGGGAGCCCCGGGTTGACACTGCAGGATGATTCCTGCTGCTGGGCGCGTACCGCCCATACAAGCCGCACGCTTCATTGGAATGAGCTTTATCCGAAACCGCCTACCGCTGGATGTGGGAAGGCTATCGTTCCCCTCCCGGCGATCAAGGGGGCTGAAGTGCAGACGAGGTCGCTGCGCAAAGGGGAGAACGCACCACTGGCAGCGAGGCCGGTGACGCTGTCGGTATCCGTTCGCGGTCTGGCAGCAGACATCTCAGCGTTGCTGCTGGGAGCGGACGGAAAGGTCCGCGGCGACAACGACCTGGTCTTCTACAACCACCCAGTCCAGGACGGAGTCTCGACCGACGGCCAGACCGTCACCGCCGATCTGGCCCGCGTGCCGCAGAGCGTGGACCGCGTGGTGATCGCGGTGAGCGCTGATCCGCAGCAGCCGGGGGCGGCCTTCACAGCAGCGCCGAAGTTGACGGTAACTCAGGCCGGAGCCTCGGATTTGTCGTTCACCGCGGCGGACTTCGCCTCGGGGGAGACCGTTGTGGTCGTGGCCGAGCTGTACCGCCGCAGCGGGGACTGGAAGGTGCGTGCCGTAGGGCAGGGCTACGCCTCAGGCTTGGCGGGGCTGGCCACCGACTACGGCGTGGATGTAGAGCCTGATCAGCCTGTGGCCCCTGCTGCGCTTGTCCCGCGCCCAGCTTCCGGGGCTTCGGGAGCGGGACGGTCTGCCGTTGATCTGGCGAAGGTAGAGCGGCGGGCTCCCGGCTTGGCAACGCCTGTACGGCAGGCCGGCCAAGTCCTCGCTGACCGCGGGATCGCAGAGCGGCGGGCCGCCGTTTATCTCATTCTCGATCACGACTGGCACATGGAGGACCTGTACGAGTCGTTCGCGGTGCAAGCCTTCGCCGAGCGGGTCCTGGCCCTGTCGGCCAACTTGGACGACGATGGCACCGTTCCCGTGATCTTCTCCAGCCGGGACCAGCCGTTCCTGGAGGAGATCGGGTTGGACAACTACCGCGGTCGAATCGGTCAGTTGCACACCCAGATCGACTGGGGCTGGGGCAACGTCGCCGCATCGATGCGCCGCGCTGTGGGCCACTACCAGGAATCCGGAGCAGCCGACCCCGCCTTCATCGTGACCCAGGTCGGCGACGAGCCGTGGGACAAGGCCGAGGTCCGCTCCCTGCTGCAGAACACCGCTTCGCTCGGTGTCTTCTGGCTGTTTGTCGGCTTCGGCCGAGGCAAGCTCGCCTTCTACAAGAACCTCAACGCCTCTGCCTCAGCCACCTTCGCCAACGTCGCCTTCTACGACGCCGGAAAGAACCCGGGCTCGGTACCAGACGAACGGTTCTACACCAGTCTTGTCAAAGCCTTCGCCACCTGGATCCGCTCCCCGGCGTAAGCCACCAGTCTGCTCGCCCTGCCACCAAATGAACTCGGCACACCCGGTCAGCGACGGCACGCTGGCTGGACGCGGTGCCATTTGCGAAGGCAGAAGCTCCCCATGCCGCTTTAGGCTTCTGTACGTGTACAACACTTAGCCACGAGAGGGCTCCTGCTGATGGCCGAAGATATCAACGGTGCTGTGACACGCTGGGACATCTCAGAGGCAGACCTGCCTGTGGCAGTGCTGACCGCCCCAACGGGCGACCGCGTGTTTCTGCTTCCCGATTCGAGCATCGACGGGATCGCCGTCTACCGGGACGATGTGGCCGGCTTGATCAAAACTCTGCGACACCGTGGCGTGGACATCGACTTCGCTTGCGCGCGAGAAGACCGCCGCTATCTCAGTGAGTACGGGGCCACCGAGGTGGTGGCCACCGTCGGAATCGCGGTGGCTACCACGCTCACCACCGATCTGGTCAAAAGCATCGTTCTGACTGCCTGGCAGCGGGCGCGCTCCTCGCTGGGGCCAAGCTGCCCTGAGGAGGAGGTGAGCGAGGCGTGCGTGACGGTCAAGATTGCTGAGATCGTTCGGACCGGGAACGAGACGGTCATCCGGGGTCTGGAGATCACCAGCCAGCTGGCAGACGTTGAGAACCTCCTACAAGCGGCCGCGTCCGACCTGGCTCGTGCCGAGCTTTCCCCGACAGACCCGGACGATGCTGCTTCGGAGGACACGACGGGATGAGAGTCTCTGGCCTCGTCATTCGCACCGGGGTACCTCTGCCCCCGGCTGCAGGCCCTGTGCGCTTAGCCATGATGTACCAGGACGGCGTGACGGCCCTGCGGGATTCCATGCGCCTGTACGGGCAGTGCTGTCGCAGCATCTCCCTCACCTGGGGCCTGCCCCTGGCGTCGTTTCCGTCCTGGGTGTCGACGACAGAGAAAATCCACCGCCGCGGATTGTGGACGATGAGTGCACAGCAGGACTTCCTTGTCCGCGTGTGGTCGCAGGCTCGGCGCCAACTGCGAGCTAACATCGCAGCACTCGCCTCCCCGCCCCCTTGGTCTGTCGCTCCGCCCACCTCCGAGCGGTGGAGCCACCGCCAGTACATGGCGATGACGCGTTCTTTGCACGTACCTAACGACACACCCCAACCCACCGATCCGTGGCAGGATCTGGAAGAGGCGGCACGCACCTCGCTGGCCCATGCCGTCGACGCCTACAACTTTCTTGAGGACAGCGATCTTTCGGAACTCGCCCACCGACACGCTCACGACATCGCAGCCCTCGTGGGAGGGCTGTTCGGTTGTGACATCGAGTACTCCGACGGCACCTACTGGGATGTATGTCGGCTCACGCTCATGCACAGCCGGTGGGGCATGTCTGTCGGTTTTACCTCGACCCGCAATTGTTCCTTGTGCGTGCAAGACATCGATACCTGCCAGCACCTGCTTGACACTCAGTACGACGTCACCGTGTGGCATGACGCCGACGGAACATGCAACGTGTGCGGCCGGCTCAACTGTCCGCATACCGACGGTGAGATCGTCTCTGCTTTTCCGCGGCCCGTCATGTCCGCGCTGCAAGTCCACGAAGTGAGTCTGGTCTCCCGGCCTAGAGACCCTCTGGCCCGCTTCACCAAGGTCGAGTTGGGCCAGGACATCCTCCTGCAGGGCCTGGGAGAGGATCCGTCTGGCAGAGACGTCGCCTGCTATCGGTGCCTTCACCCCTGTAGTGGATTCGGCTAAATCCTGAACCGGGACTAAAGGCAATGCCGTTGCTCTTGCCGTGGGCGTAGGCTGGTTGGTTGTGGGTCCCGGGGGTGGTTCGGGTGGCTGCGAGTGCGTCTGACTTATCGGGTCTTGGTCTGTTGACCTGGGTGTATCCGCCGGGGTTGGTGGACCGGGTGGTGGCTGCGTGCGGACGTTCGGAGCAACGTAGGCGACTGCTTCCTGCACGGTTGGTCGTGTACTTCGTATTGGGGCTGGCGCTGTTCTCGCCTGCCCCGTATCTCGAGGTCATGCGACATCTGGTCGCGGGTCTGCGGGGGTTGGGACTGCTGGCCAACTGGCACGTCGCCGCGAAATCTTCGCTGTTCAGAGCCCGGCAACGGCTCGGCTTCGAACCGCTCCAGGTGTTGTTCGCGGCGACCGCGAAGCCGATGGCCAACGAGTCGACGCCCGGTGCATTCTGGCGGGGGCTGCGGCTGTTGGCCGTCGATGGGACCTGCTGGGATGTAGCCGATACCGAAGCCAATCAGGCCGCGTTCGGCCGTCCCGGCAACGGCCGCGGAACAAAGCGCAGTGCTTTCGTCCAGGTGCGGATGGCGGCTTTGGTGGAACTGGGCAGCCATGCGGTGCTGGACGCGGAGCTCGCCGGCTGCCGGACCGGTGAAGTCACTCTTGTGGGCCGCTTGCCGCGGTCCTGCGCAGCAGGCCAGCTCGTCCTGGCCGACCGCGAGTTCCTGGGTGTCCCGTTGTGGCGAGCCTTCACCGCCACCGGGGGGAACCGCTGTGGCGGGTGCCGGCCAACCGTGTCCTGCCTGGCCGCAAGCTGCTTCGTGACGGATCATGGCTTTCCGACATTCACGCCGGCACCGACCCTGCGAAACGTGACCCGGTGCAGGTCCGCGTCCTGGCTTACCAGCTCAAGGATGTCGGCGGTGATGCTGCGGCCGTCGACTACCGCCTGGTCACCACTCTGTTGGACCCCCGCCGCTATCCGGCACGGCAGCTGGCCGCGCTCTACCGTGAGCGCTGGGAGATCGAGTCGGTCTTCGCCGAGATCAAGACCTGCCAGCGCGGTGCGAAGGTGGTCCTCAGCAGCAAGACACCCGACGGTGTCCTCCAACAGATCTGGGCCCATCTTCTGGTCCACCACGCATTGCGGGAGCTGATGCTGAGAACCGCAGCCACCCGTCAGCTCGACCCGGACCGCATCTCTTTCACTGAAACTCTGCGCTCCGCCCGGCGCAGTGTGACCGTCACCCCGGGCGGTTTTTCCCCCTGAACTCCTGGTCCGAGCACTGCAAGTGCTCCAAGAGGACCTGTTGGAAAGACTCCTGCCCGCCAGACGCCTCCGCAGCCAGCCCCGTGTCGTCAAGCGCAAGATGTCCAACTACCGGCTCAAGCGGGCTGAGCACTACACATGGCCCCAGCCCACCCACGCCGGCACCCAAGCCATCCGCATCAAGCGACCCCAACCACCAGACCCGTAAAGCAACGGCATTGGGACTAAAGGATGTTGCACAAGATCCTTCTCCCCATCCGTGGGCCGAGGGGTGACGTACCCAGGGGCGGGGCAGGATGGCCGGGTGCAGGCCTCCCGTAGGGGTGTGGCTGCTGTTGGAGGGGATGCGGTGCGCGTTGATGTGTACATCGACGAGGAACGCTCTGAGGGTGAACTGCGCTCGTTGCAGGGCTGGTTGGGGCAGGAGCCGGAAGTGCGCAGGGCGGCTGTGCTCACGCTGCGGGAGAAGTCGGCGGAGCCCGGATCGATGGGCGGCGTCCTCGATGTTCTGCAGTTGGTGACCGGCAACGGCTGGAGTGCTGCTTCGTTCGTGCTCTCCGTTGCTGCATGGCGCCAGACTCGCCCGCCGTACCGCCGGTTCCCGGCCAGCGCGCCGCCACCTCGGTCCACTGCGCCACCGTAACCACCCGGTCCCCAGCCACGCCCGGTCAGTACACCAGCGACGCTCGCGCGGCGTGCGCGGCCGCAGCGGCGCACCGACCACCTCGGCGTCACGATGAACAGCGTCGGATGCGTCTTCGCCGGTCGTCGCGCCCGCTTCGGCGCTGCTGTTCGATCGTGCAGGGGTTTACGAGGGGCAGCCGTTCATTCTGGGAGCAGACGGTTCGTATGACGTGCAGTTGAGCCGGCTGCCATCATCGGCCGATGGAGTACTTCACCCTCACCGCAAAACCAACGGGCCAGGACGTTCCCGCCGTTGACGCCGCCCTGCGTCGGGCCTGGAACGCGTGCGCCGGGGTGGCATGCCCCAAGTGCAACGTCCCGCCCTGGCAGTACTGCCGCAACTGGATCCGGGGCGCCTGGTCTGTGACCCGATTCCACCGGCCCCGACAAGATGCAGCAGGTGCGCCCGTGATTCTGGCTCCGTTGGGGATCCACGGGCTCAGCTGGGCAAAGGGTACGGGCGCCTTCAAGTGGGACAACCGGCGCGTTCCGGAGGCATGACGGTGCAGCTGTCCCTGAGCCGGCTGTCAGCTCCGACGGCCGCAGCGATCACGATCCACGGTAGGGCGGGCCCAACTGGGCAAGAGACCGGAAGGCTGAGAGAGCCCGGAAGGTGACGTAGCGCCGTCGATAACGACACCGGCGGCAGCTCCATTCACCGCGGTGGCAGGCGCCCTGGCCGCCGCGGCACCGCGCGGCGTTGCTCAGCAACCCCTGCAAGGATGATCATCGGCCATACACTCGTTCGCATGCACTACGGGCTCGAAGGCATCGCACAGTGGGACGGGCGTATAACCCGGGCCGTTGGCAACCCGCACGAAGTGGCACAGCGGGATGAGTTGGCCAACGCCACCCGCGACGGCAACTGGCAACGCGTCTTGACCATCCTGAGTTCCAGGGACCAACGCAGCTGGGTCAACGCCGTGCGCCTGGACGGAAAGAAACGGTACGCGCCGCTCCACCAGGCCGCGTGGCATGGAGCCCCCACCGACATCGTGCAAGGCCTCCTCGAGCACGGGGCGTGGCGCACCTTGCGCAACAGCGCGGGAGAGCGGCCTGCCGATATCGCGGCCGGACGCGGGCACCACCACCTCGCGCGCGTCCTGGAGCCCGAGGTCAAGCATCACGTTCCCGGCGACGTCCTCGCCGACCTGCAGCGCAACCTGTACGCACTGATCATCAGGTACGACAAGGCCGCCCCGTACTGTGTGCGCCTGCCCCAACTCGAGGTTCTCACCGAGCTCGACCCACCCGCGTACTGGATCCGGATAACCGGCGGACTCTTCATCATCACGCTTCGCGGTGTTGAACTGAACGTCGAGACCATAGGCAAGATGGACCACGATTCGTCGCCGGTATTTCGCGTCACTGCCGACTGCGTCTACGAGCCGTCGGGCGAACCGTGGACAGCCCCCACCGTGGCGGCCGTGACCATCGCTGACCTCTTCGATCCCGAGCCTGAACACTGGGGCCTGCGCGGCGACCCCTACCTCTGGCGGGCCCTTCGTGGCCACTTGTCCGATGTTGACGCCCCGACATCGGTCAACGAAGTGGTCAGCCGTCTGCACACGGCGTTCAGAGAGCTCGTGGGCCTGGACCTCGCCGGGGATCGGCAGCCGTCCGTGTACCGGGCGCAATACGCCCATGGCGGTATGTCCAGTGGAATGATCTCTCTGGACACGTGGCGAGAGCGCTTGATGCCTTTGCTCGCGGAGCGTGCGAGGACTCTGTTGGAGGCTTGATCGCAGAAGGGGTTGGCGGCTCAGGTCAGCGAGTCTTGGGCAGGAGAGTCACGTCCAGACCAGGGGCGGGCTGCGGGACTACAAGGGACGCAGCGTCTTCCTACCGGCAACCTCGCCGCCGTTACCGTCCAGTACAGCGGGCCGACGAGTGGTACACACTCCTCGATCGCGAGCCGCCCGTACAACCGGCCCCGGCCCGGCCATGGTGTACCGGCTGCCGCGTCCGGCCCTCGCCCGCCTCGACGGCGCCACCTACCCCACAGCCCTCATGCGCGCCGCCACCACCTTCGCCGCCAGTCTCATCCTCGCCGCCGTCACCGGGGCCCTCGCCCAGTTCCTTGCGTGAGTCGGCCGGGCGCCGCCGCACCACGCGTGGCACTCCAGCTGGCAACTGGCAGCTGGTGCCTGGCGTACGGTCTTTGCACGCCGGGCGTGCTGGACCGCTTCGAACGCCTCACGTACGCGGTTCGTACGGTCAATGTACGCTCTTTGTGCGGTTAAGGGGGTAGGGTGGTGGTGTGGAGGTGCTGCATGTCCGAGTTGTTCGATGCGGTGGATGCGCTGGTCGCGTCCCGCTCGCCGTTGCCGCCTGCGGCGGAGCGTAAGCGGCTGCGTACCGCGCATGGTCTGACGCTGGAGGAAGTTGCTGCGGCGCTGCATGTGCGTCGGGCGACGGTGTCGGGCTGGGAGTCGCTGACGAAGCCGACCGAGCCGCGGGGCCCGGAGCGTGAGGCGTATGCGCGGATGTTGCGGCAGCTCGCGGAGCTCTACCCCGCCCTGGAAGAGCCGGCCACCCCGGCGCCCAGCCCTGTCACTGCTGCGCCCGCCTCGGGGCAGGCGCGTCCTGTGTCCACCGGTCCGGCAACCGAGGCTGCGACCAGGACCGCAACCGAGAACACTCAGACCCCTGCTGCCGCCATTGCTGCTGCTCCGGAGGCCGTGCCGCGTCCGGCGCGCACTGCCGGGCCGTCGTCGACGTCGCGTCGTCCGGCCGTACGGAAGGCGGCCCCGGCCGGGACCCCGGCGGAGGGTGCCGACCCGCGGTTCGAGAACGGGCCGCTGGCGGTCGTCGACGTCCAGGACGGTCAGGTGCTGGCGTACTGCACCGGCGGCCTGATCCTGGACGTGCCCGCCAAGTCCCTGCCATCCCTGGTGGACTGGACCCTGAAAGAGGCGAAGCTCGGTCAGCCGAAGCTCGCCGGGCCGGGCAAGGACGGCGACCCGCTGCTCGTCCTCACCGAGGCCGCCTTGGAGCGTTACGGTCTGCCCGTCGCCCTCGGCGACGAGGAGCGTCTCGCGGGACGGATCCCGGAGAGCCACAAGGTCATCAGGCAGCTGGTGCGCGCGGAGTGGAAGCTGACCAAGCGCGGGTTCGGGCCGTGGGCGCGGATCTACCGCCCCGCGCAGGGTTCGGACCGTCAGTGCGTGCAGCTGTGCATTCCGTCGTGGCACGCGCTGGGCACCCGGCACTGGGGCGAGGTGGGGCAGCTGGCGCCGGCCGAACTCGCCCGCGTCCTGGGCGTGTTCGCGTCCCGGGTGATGACGCCGCGCGGATCGACGGCCGTGACCGGCCTGGAGCTGATGACCGCGCTGCACCCGCCGACCAGGGCCTCCGACCCGGACGCCGACGGCAAACGCCACTCCGAGCACAACCCCGGAAGCCTGGGCCGGGATCCGGTCGACCCAGCGCCGTGCGAGGTCCCCGACGGACACCCCCTCCTCAAGGACCTGCCCCGCTTCCACGTCCGGGGACCTGCGGAGAAGCTGTTCGAGGAGGCCTACGACTGGGCCCGGCCGATGACCGACGCCGAATGCACCCTGCGCCACCTGGTCGGCATCGACGTCAACATGGCCTTCGCCGCCGGCGCCAACGGCCTGACCGTCGGCCTGGGTGCGCCCACGCACGTCAAGGCGCCGGTGTTCGACGCGAAGCTGCCTGGATCGTGGCTGGTGGACCTCTCGCACGTCGACCTGTCGCGGGTGAAGGTCGGCAAGGACAAGTGGGTAGACCTGGACGCGAGTCTGCTGCCCAGCCCGTTCACGCCGAAGGGCGACCGGCCCGAGGGCCCGGCCTGGTACGCGACGCCCACCGTCGCCTACGCGGTGGAGCTCGGCTACGACGTCACGCCGGTCGAGGCCTATCTGCGGTACGAGAACGGCCGCTACCTGGACGGGTGGTACAACCGGTTGCGCGATGCCTACCTCGCCACGATGGCCGACCTCGGCGTTCACGCCGACCTCTCCCCGGCCGACTTCCTGACCGCGATGGACGGCTACAGGGACCGTGATCCGGAGCTGGCGATCGTTGTCTCGGCCATCAAGGCGACGGTGAAGGGCGGCCTGGGCAAGCTGCGCGAGCGCCCCCGAGGTGAGGGATGGAAGCCCGGCGAGCCGTGGCGGGCCCTGTCGCGTCCCACCTGGCGGCCGGACATCCGCGCGGCGGTCATCTCCCGCACCCGGATCAACCTGCACCGCAAGATCGTCAAGCATGCGGCGTTCACCGGCCAGTACCCGGTCGCGATCCTGTCCGACTGCGTCGTCTACGCGTCCGACGGGCCGTCGCCGTTGGACTTCCTGCCCTACCGGGATGGCAAGCCGCTGCCCGGCGGCTTCAAGCTCGGCATCAACCCCGGCCTGGTCAAGCACGAGGGCACCCAGTCCGTGCTGTGGGGCGAGGAGGTCCGCGAGCGGTTCAACGCACCGGAGCTCAACCTCGCCCGGTACATCAAGGACGGCACCGTCACCGACGCCGACAACGGCGAATAGGAGAAGGCGACGATGACCATGTTCGGGGATGGCCTGGACGCCGCGGTCCACAAGGCGTTCACCCGCCCGGCACCCAAGACCGCACCCGCGCAGATGCGCTACCTGGTCAAACAGCTAGGTGGCACGAAGGCGGTCGCCCAGATGCTGCGGATCTCCCAGCGCACCGTCGAGCGGTACGTGAAAGACCAGATCAAAAAGCCCCGCCCGGGCCTCGCCGCACGCCTGGAACGCGAGGTGAAAGCCCGCTGGCAGCCGCAGGTCCGGGCCAAGGCCCGCAAGAAGGCGGCGACCACGGGCGGCATTATCATCGACACCCGCGCCCGCCTCGGCTACACCGCCCCCATCGGCACCACCGACCAGGACCGCATCCGCCACCTCACCGTCGCCCTCCCGCCGCAGTACGCAGCCCGCCTCTTCGACGCCCAAGAAGCCGGCGCCAGTGACCAAGAGCTCCAGGAGATCGCGGCCGAAGCGCTCAAGGAGGTGTACTTCCAGGATGGCGGCCGCCGCGCCGGCAGCCTCGAAGAAGTCCGGTTCACGGACGTGGAGCACCTGGAGTTCGAGCTGTAGGAGACCTGTGGGCCGGACCAGTTGGTCCGGCCCACAGGCGCACTCGCTGTCGCGGAGAAGGCAGCGGGGCGATTGTCGGTGGTGCGGCGTAGCCTGCGCTCGGACATGAAGACCACACCGTTGGGTGCGGGTCCGGCTCCGGCCGCGGAGGAGTAAGAGATGCGACTGACGCCACAGCAGCGAATCAACAAACTAGACCAGTGGAAGAGCCCCCCGAGCACGGCTGAAGAGGCGAGGCTCGCCCGTGCGCGGCGCATGGTGACCAGCGCGGTCAAACAGCATCCTCCCTTTGCTGGCCTCGGGTTGATCGTCGAGCCGAAGGGCTCCTGGGCGAACAACACCAACGTCAGCAGCGACAGCGACATGGATATCAAGGTCGAGTTCACCCAGCGCATATTCCAGGGTTCCCCGGCGGGGATGACGTACTGGGGCCTGGTCCTGCAGAACGCCGACTACATGGGCCCCTGGACCCCGGAGAAGTTCCGGAGCGAGCTGGGGATCGCGCTCAGGCGCGCCTCGAACGCCGTCGACGCCAGTCACAACGTGGCCTTCTACGTCCCAAGCGTTCCGGGCAGCCGCCCGGACACCGATGTGGTGCCGTGCTTCACCTACTTCCACAGACCCGCCTTCGGCGACTCTAGGCGCGGCACAGTCGTGTTCACCAAAGACGGCAAGCACATTGTCAACTGGTCTCAGCAGCAGCTGGACAACGGCCGGGCGAAGAACAACCGGACCGGCAATCGCTACAAGTTCGCGGTCCGCGCCCTGAAGTCGGTGGAGAACGACCTGGCAGCAATGGGCAAGATCAAGCGCCTTCCGTCGTACTTCATGGAGTGCCTGATCTACAACGTCCCTGACACGGCCCTGAAGAACTCGTTCTCCCTTGACCTTGCCTTTCGTGCGGCCCTCGACCATCTCAGGGGACAGTTCAACTTCTGGTCCTTGACCGCCAACCCGGACGCCATGGTCGAGCCGAACGGCATCAAGAAGCTCTTCGGCCCAGGCCAGAAGTGGACCCAGAGCGACGCCCGACAGCTGGTCACCGCAGCCTGGGACTACCTGGGCTACGGAGTCCCGCGATGAGCTCGCCCGTCCAGTCCATCCGCTGGGGCGCCGCCGTCGCCTCCACCCTGTACGGAGCGCTCCTCTACATCCTGGGGGTGCACCCCGAGCAGGAGCTGAAGTACGCCTTCGCATACGTCCCCACCCTGCTCGGCTACCTGGTCCTGGTTTTCGACAAGTGGGCATGGCGATGGCGCGGTATACACCGCCTCAACGGACACCCACGCCTGGACGGCACCTGGCGGGTGACACTGCGCCCGAGCCCGGAGAGTCACATCCCTGCGGGCGGAAACCGCGGCCCCATTCGCGCCTACCTGACCGTCGAGCAGTCCTACTGGACTCTCCACGCCACACTGCGGACCGGGGAAAGCGCCTCGCGGTCCACCAACGCGACCATCGAAAAGCGCGATGGCTCAGGCATAACCGAGCTGCGGTTCCTCTACGAGAACATTCCACAGGTGGCTCACCAGCACCGCAGCCCAGTGCACACCGGCGCTTGTCGGATTAGCCTGGCCGGCCGGACACCCCGTTCCATCGCCGGGCGCTACTACACCGACCGTTTCACCGCCGGCGACATGGAACTCGACCTGATCAGCCGTAGTACCGAGCACAGCACCTTCACCGAGGCCGCAGCCTCGGACACCACCAATCACTGACCGCCGCACCGCTACCACCGACAGTGGAGTCTGACGCTAGCTGGCAGCCCCAGCGGCCATCATCCGACGCCGGACCACCGCCTGCCAGAGATTCACTCACGCCTCATGCTTCCTGCGGCACGAGAAGTGCTCGGGCAGCCCTTCGGGTCCTGGAAGGCTTGCGGGCTGACCGCAGCCGAAGCGGCAGAGCGGGATCGCTCGGCCCGACGCGTCCACCGGAACCCTTGCGGTCTCGGCTTCTCGGGGGCGGGACTCAAGGACGATGGCGCGGCTGCCACGTCTTTGCTTCGGCTCAGCTCGCAGCTCCGAAGCCGGACGGTCTTCGGTGCACCTGTCGTGCCGGTTCCCCTGCCGTACGGAAGGCTGACGCTCCTTGTCGTCCAGGGCTGGCCCGTTCGCTTCGAGGTACTGCTGCCACTGTTGTGCGGGGAGCCAGCCGTGGTGGCCGCCCCGCTGGAACGGGATCCGCTCACCGGCCGCGGCTTCCACGATGAACCGGGTGAGGGTGAGGCCGCCTTCCCCTGTGAAGGTGCTCGACTGATGGGCGGGCATGAGGACGCGGTGCCAGCCGCCGCAGTACCCGGTGTCGGTGGGGTTCTCCGGGTCGTAGGGCTTCTCCGGGCACCGGGTGAGTGCGCCGTTTTGGCTGCACTGGCCCTCCTCCATGACGAAGTTGCCGTCCTGGACCGCGATGGGGTTCTTCTGCACGCGGATGACGGAGGCTGGCAGGTTGGGCGTGCGGACGTAAGGGACGGTGCCGATGCCTGCGTGGTCGGGGTCGGCGAAGTCCCAGACCGACTGAACACCGCCGCGGCGCCGGAACCCCTCCCGCGCACGCATCCCACGGGCTGTCTGGGCACTCAACTGGGGCTCGTAGCCCAGGACGATGCCGTTGGCGCCGTTGATGCGCACATCGAGGCGAGCGTGCCCGTCGGGGGTTTGCGACTCGATGTCGGCTTGGAAGCCGTGATCTTCGGAGTCCTTCGCGACGCGTTCCTTGCGGGCGAGGTGTTCGTCGGACTCGTGGCTGATGGGCTTCTCCCCAGGTTTCCGGTAGTGGGAGGCAAGCCATACGCCGTCACGCTGGACGAGGTACATAGGGATCCGTCGGCCGCGGAGATCCCGGCAGTCGGGGCAGATGAGCCCGCGCTTTTCGACGGGGACGCGTCCGCGCATGCGCAGGAGCACGTTCAGGAGGTCTTGGCCTTGCGGGACGCCGAGGTCGGGGCGGTCCAGGTCGAGGTTGCGGCCGGCCGGTTCGTAGTAGACGGGGTTGCGGAACAGCTCTTCGTCGCTGTCGATCTGAAGGTCGTCGTCCATCGGCACTCCCCGCAGCCGTCGCGAGTAGGACTCACCACGGTACGGGGATGGTCTGACAATTGGGGCTGAACTGCAGAAACAGGCCGCATTGAGAAACGCAGGGGGAGCGGTCCTGCAACAGGTCAGGTTTGCCCAGCTCGCAGTGATTTCCCTGGATCTTCTTGGTCGTAGCTCCTGTGCGGTGAACAGAGAGACTGGGTCATGGCAGACAGGAGCAGCTCTGCCATGACCTCCACCGCGAGCTCCTCCACCACCACGCCGTACCGCATCCCGCACACCCCCGTGTGATCGACTCGGGCAGCAGCGTACGAAGGAACGGCCGACCGCGTTCGGGCCTGTGGATAACCCAAGGCGGTGGGGCGCGGGGACGACGAAGCCTCCGGGGCTCAACCAGCTCCGGAGGCTTGTCCCTTGCTTCGCCTGCCCGCGCGAGTGACTGGAGACCCACCCCGTTACCCCGGCGGCCGCCGATCCGGCAGCGCGGCCCGAGCGCCTCATTTCCGGCCCCCAACAGTAGAACCAGCCCAGCTCGGAGCCGTGAGTCCCCGAGTCTGTGACTTCGGGACTCACGGGCTCTGTCCCACCAGCCCCTCCCACGGCGGCCCGGCGAGTCGTCGGGCCGCCGTGGGGCGTCCACCCCCTGGCGTCACTCCTGGGTGTCGCTGACCAGCGGAAACGAACTTTCGTCGCGGAATTATCAAAAAGTGCGTGGGATGAATTGCTGCTCTTTCCATACGGCACCGCCAGTAGAACTTCATGTGCGAGATAGATAGGTGCCACATGCCCAAGCGGATATCGAAACTAACGGACAAGTCGTCTCAGGAGGGTGGTAAGCGGCCGAAGGGCTCGAAGCGGCGCAACCTTGAGCAGCACGCGGCGGACTGCGCGCTGTACGAACGCCTTCGGCTCCGCGATTTCGACCCCGACCACTGGGAGACGAAGTACCTGCGCGACGACCTGTGGGTCTATGGCTGGCGGTGCCTGCGCGCATGGATGCGGGACGGGTCGGTCATCGAGAAGTGCGGAGAGCGCGGTGTCCCTCTCGGGACCCGCTACTTCGAGGTTGAGATCCTCAAGCGGCGCGGCGACATCCGTGACGAGATCGCCCACCAGGCCGTCGAGATCGCCGTACAGAGGTTCACCGAGGAACTCCTCCCCGCCGGCAAGTGGGACCCGGAAGGGGGCGCGACGATGCGCACCTACTTCGTGAAGACCTGCCTATACGCCTTCCGCGACGTGTTCAAGAAATGGGCCTACGGCTACCGCCGACGCCTGTTCGAGGCCGCGGATCCCATCGCCGCGGAACCCTACGAGGACATGTGGGGTCCCAGATACGTCCGTTCCCCCGACGACGCGTTCGTCCTCCAGGACACCGTCCAGCGGATCCTGGACGGCGCCGGCCCCGAGGTGCGCGCGATCTGCGGCCTGATCTGGGAGTCCAAGATGACCCAGAAGGCGATCGGCGCCGAGCTCGGGATGACGTCCCGGATGGTCGAGGGACACATGGCCCGTCTGCGCGCCCGCGCGAAGGTCATGGCGTCACATGGCGAGATCGAAGCCCTGTACGGCCGTGCCGCCGCCCGTAAGGCGGTTGGCCGGTGAACAACGGGAACGGGCTCGACCTGCGTACCGCGCTCCTGCTCCTGGTCGGCGGGGTCACCACATACATCGCACTGCTTCACCCCGCCGTCGGCGTCGCCCTCCTGGTCGGCGTCGGCATGGTGGGCCTCCTGCACCTGCTGCTCAAGTAGTGCCCGGCCCGGTCTCGGAAACCGTCTGAGAGTCCCGGAGTCACAGACTTCGGGACTCACGCACTCCGGGCGGCGTCCGGTCGATGTCGGGACCGGAGCGTTTGTCGAGCTCGGATCAGCCTGCGGGGCGGCGCACCGATTAGTGTCCACGGCATGGCACACACCAGATGGTCAGTTGAGTACCCGGTCGACCCGTCCGCGAGCCCCACTCCCATCGGAGCGAAGCTGCTCACAAACCTCCAGGCCGCTCTCATCGACGCCCCTGTCGAAGAGTGGGCGTACGAGGTCGACGGCGAACCGGTTGAGGACTTCCAGGAGTTCCAGAAGCGCCTGGACACGGCGGCCAGCGTCCGCGCGGGCGAGTTCGTCGCGCGCGTCAACGGCATCGTCGTGAGCTCTGCCTGACCCAGACGCTCTGCACCGCTCGGCAGCGGCCCCGGCTTTCTCGCCTGGGGCCGCTGCTCGTTTCGGCATGATCCCGGGCCGCCGTCGGCTTTGCGCACCGCGACCACGCCGCTGGACCATGCCCCATACGCTCAGGGCATGACGATGACGCCGCAGGAGCTCAAGGACCAGAAAGAGACCTTGGAGCTGATCAACAGCGAACTGGTGGCGTCTGGCACGGCAGTCAGAGTCGGGCGCGAAGGTGGACACGAAGGCAGTCTTCCTGGTGGGCTTCGCGGCTACAGGCGCCCAGTTCCTGGCTTCCCGGAGCTTCGAGCCGTTCACCGGCACTGCGGCCTTCGTGGCGTACGCGGTGGCTGTCGGCTTCGGTATCTCGGTCTTCAACCTTGCTGAGTACGAGGACATCAAGCCGCGGGACGTCCTGGACACCTACGCACGCTCGGAGAAAGGTGCGACGCTGGGTGCTCTGGCCGGAACACGGGTGGGGATGTTTGAGAAGAACGCCCGCCTGCATCAGCGGAAGACGAAGCGATGGACGGTCGCCCTGGCCGCTGTCGCCGCCGGGATCGTCCTCTCCACTGTCAGTCTCGTGCTGCACACTGGCGGCCATGACAGACACACAGAACCAGGGGAACCCACCTCCTCCGCCACCGCCCAGCCTCACTGACTCCCTCGCCAACCCGGCTCTTGTGGGCACGGAGAAGAGGAACGAAGGCAAGCCCGCGCGCGACAGGGCGGCCACCCTGGGACAGACCGTCGAACGGCGCTGACCCGTGCCGCGAGAGCGGCTCTCGCCTCTGCGGCGAGACAGTACGAGACCCCAGGCATCTGCGGCCCGGGGTCTCTCTGCGCTCTGGGATGCCCGACCGGTTCAACGAACCGCCAACGCGAGCGTCACGACCAGCCCGTCCAACTGGCCCTGGGCACGCCCAATGACAGGCAGCGCGCTCAGTACCGGAAATGCGTGGTGACGGCCCGGTGATCCCGTTTAGCGTGATCTGGCTGGCGAGCGCCAGCAGCATGTGGTGAACACACTGGAGTTCCGATGGCCCTGCCCGCACGACTCACTGCCGCTCTGGGACGATGCCCCGACGACCTAACCGAGGCCGATCTGCAGCGTGCGGTCGAGAACCACATCCCCGAAGGTGTCGACCTCGACTGGAAGAAGGACTTCTACAAGGGCACCGAGGCGGCCAAGAAGGAGCTTGCCAAGGACGTGTCCGCCATGGCCAACACCGCCGGCGGCATGGTCGTCATCGGTGTCGACGACGGCGATCAGGACCACGCCCACGCCCTGGCCCCCTTTGAACCGGTCCCGGGCCGCGGCGAAGAGTGGATCCGCTCGGTGCTCGCGAACTGGATTCAGCCCGTCGTTCCCAACGTGGGCGTACGGCCGGTGAAGTCCGCGAGCGAGGTGGGCAAGATCTACTGGGTGCTCACCGTGCCCCCGAGCCCCCAGGTCCCGCACGCGGTCGCGGCTCCGGGCAACGACTACCACTTCCGCGTCCACGTCCGGCACGGCACCACGACCCGCACCCTCGCCGAATCCGAGATCGCCCAGCGCTACCGTGACCGCTTCCAGGCCGCCTTCGACGACGTCGACCGCCTCCACCAGGTCGCTGAAGCGGGCTTGGACTACCTGTCGGGCTACCTGACCAGCACGGCCCACGGCGGCAGCCCCAAGGCGACCTACTACCCGGGCTGGGTCAGCCTGGCCGCTGTTCCGGCCGTCCGCGGCAGCTATCCCGTGACCACGCGAGTGGATCGGGACGCGGCGTTCGACCGCTTCGTCAAGCTCGCTGGTGAAGGAGTGACCACCAACGTGCAGCCGGCCCGCCCCGTGCTGGTCGGCCGCCGCCAGGTCCGCTTCGAGGGCGTACCGACCGGCCAGCTCCACCAGGACGGCAGCTTCTACGCGGTGCTGCCCATCAACCTCCAGAGCGACCACACCAACGACGACGGCCCCAAGCGGCTGTTCCAGAGCGGACTCGAACTCGACCTCGTGGCGCTGGTACAGGCTGCTGCGGCTTGGGCGGCGGAAACCGGATCGGTTGGCGACCTAGTGCTGTCCGCTGCGCTCCACCGCTTCGACGACAGCGACAAGCCCGTGCACTTGATCGCGTCAGAGCACGCCTTCCCCCACGGCCCCGCGATGCGGTTCCCATCGGTCCCTGCGCAGACCACCGGCGATCTCGCCGCTCTCGTCACCGACCAGCGAGAGGCCGTCGTCGTGGCCTGCGCACTCGTCTCCGACCTCCTGGCCGACATGGGTGCGCACGAGCCTCACGTCCTGACCCCCGAAGGGGAGATCCTGATCGACCGGCTCCAGGGCCTCCGGCATTCACTGCGGTAGCCACCTGCCGACCGGCAGCACGAGACCCCGGGCCTCGAAGGCCCGCGGTCAGGCGAGGCAGGAGCGGTAAGCGGCCTGTCGGAGGGCGGTCCGTACTGCTCGATCAGGGCGCAGTTGCAAGTGCAGCACCATGTCGCACTTGTCATGGTGGTGCCGCACCGGCGGCTCGGCATTGTCGGGTATCAACCTTCCAGGCACGTGACACGATCAGCGGCATGGACGCCTCCCGGAACCCCGAGTACCTCCGCAAGACCGCTGAAGCTGTGACTGAGTTCAAAGAGGCATTCAAGGCATTCATGGAGCTCCACACGGAGACGAAGGACGCGGGTTTCGGGCGGGGCCTCCTGCCTGCCGCAGTCGCCCGGGAAGGCGTGTTGCCCGAAGTGCTTCAGGCTGCCGCAGACCGGGTAGCGCGCGCAGCTGGCCGTGCGTCGGCGGCCCCTGGCCTGACCCGAATGTACGTAGGTGTCGTCGGCTTTCCCGAGCCCGTGGATCCGATCGCGGCCTGGAAGACCGTCATCACCCCGAAGCCGTTGCTCGAACCGAGCGATGTGCTGGACTCCGCAGAGCAGATCCTGGGCCGTCTGGAGGCGCTGACGGACAAGGCGGAGGCCGAACTCCCTCCGACCACCGGAGTGGAGGCGATGCACCCGACGATCTGGGGAGCCGCCCGGAAGCTCTGGCTCGACGGCCACTTCCGCCTCGCCGTCCAAAGCGCCGCCGAAACCCTCATCTCCCAGCTGAAGACCCGCACTGGGCTGGCCAACATGGACGCCACCAACGTCTACGAGAAGGTCTTCAACGCCAAGAGTCCGGTGCTGACATGGCCCGGGGACCCGAATGACCGTACGGTCAGCTCCATGCAGAACGGTCTGTCCAAGTACGCGCCCGGACTCAACATGACCGTCCGCAACACCGCCACCCACGTGGCCTCCGACGAGATGACCGCCCAGCAGGCACTGGAACGCCTTGCAGCCCTAAGCCTCCTCGCACACTGGATCGACGAGTGCGAAGGACCTTGACACCGCGCGGGGGCCAGCGAGTATCTGGCCACAGTGCCCTCCGGCCCCTCGCCATTTGTTTCTACGCCCACTCCACACCCAGTTCCCGCAGCGCGTCGAGTTGCTCTGCCGTGAGTTTGTTGCGGCGGGTTTTGGTGTTGGTGATCCATACGCCCAGTTTCACGGTCACCGGCTCTGCCTGGCCGTCGACCGTGATCTGCTCATCGTGGCCGCGCGGCACAGGCCGGCGGGCGCCTTCCCGTTCCACCCACTGTGCGAGGGCTGCCAGGCCGCGCTGGAACGCCTGCTGCGCCTTGTTCGGTCCCTTCGTCGCACGGGCGGCTGCCGGGGCGGGAGACGGGTCCTCAGCGGCCTTGATGCCCAGCGCGGTCAGTCGTTCCTGCTGCTCGGTGGATAGTTGCTTCCAGGTAGTCGGCTGTTTCTGTCGCTGGAGCCATCGTCCGATGTCGTCGCCGTCGAAGAGGACGCCGGGTGCGATGCCGGGCAGGTGGCCGTCGGCGTCGACGAGTTCGGCGAGCACCCGGTAGTGCCGCTGCCAGTCAAGCGGCCAGGGGCAGTTCCAGTCCTCATCGATCGCGGTTAGCTGCTGCGCGCGCTTCGCTGCCCGCTTCGGGTCCTTGCTCAGGCCGCCCTTTCGGCGCAGGTTGGCCATGTGCTGCCCGATGGGTACCGTTGCCTCGCCTTCGCCCCAGAGCGTGTCCTGTCGGGGTGCGAGGTGCCCGGTGGCCCGGTGGTAGGAGCGGAGCGCGGCGAGCTTGGCCTCCCACGCCTCTTCGCCCGGCTCCCACACCATCCCGGCCTCGGGTGCGTCCAGCAGGGTCTTGCGCCGCTCCTCCAGTTCACCTGCCCGCAGGGCCTTCCGCTGTTGGTGGACCCATCGCCCAAGGGGAAAATCCTTCGTCACCCCCACTTCGACCTCAACGTCGTAGGGCACGGCGTAGAGGCCGGTGATCTCGTTCCCCTGGCGCCAGCGCAGCAGGGCCTGGTAGCCCTCCAGCCACACCAGCGACTCGGGCCGGTAGACCCGGGTGCGCAGGAACGCCGCGATGGTCGCCGCGTCGCGGGGGCTGGAGAAGTGCAGCAGGGCCGACTCGGCAGCGGCGTCGGTGTCGTCCTGCTCCTGGTCCTCGCCGTCGCTCTCGCCGACGGCCTCGACGATCCGCCCGTCCTCGTCACGCTGGACGTGGACCTTGCGTTTCCCGCTAGTAAGGGCGCGGGAGGCGAGCTGCTCGACCAGACGTTCATCGTGTGAGCGAAGGCCTTGGAGGACTGCTACAAGGGGGCGGAAGCTGGCGCTGGCGACCATGTCGATGGGGTCCTCGTTCGGCTCCAGGAACACCGGCACGATGATCCTGGCGACCTTGGTGGTGCCGTCCTTGTTGAGGCGGAGCGCGCGGCCGATGTTCTGGACGATCTCCACCTGGGAGCCGCGGGTGTCGGCGAAGCAGACGGCCTCGACTCCCCGTTCGCCGGTGATGTCGACGCCTTCTCCGAGCACACGGCAGCTGGCGAGGAACGCGCGGTGGACCCGGCGGCCGGCCGCGTCGATGCCGTTGGCGAATTGGCTTAGGACCTCGCGTCGTTCGGCCACGAGGTGGTCGCCGCACAGCCATGCCGACCACACCCGGTCCGGGGGTACGTGTCGGCCGGCCTCCAGCTCGTAGAACGACGCGTCGATGGAGGACTTCGGCAGCCGGTCCGCGGCGGCTAGGTCGTCGTCTGAGGCGTCGTTGGCGTACAGCTCCGCAGCCGTCTGAGGCATCTTCTCCGCGAACGCCGCGGCCTCCTCCACCTTCTGGTGGAACGTCATGACCGTACGCAGGTTGTACGCCGCCGCGTGCTCCAACAGGGCGGTCTGCAGGAGCGCCAGACGCCGGCCCCGCTGCGCCTCCTCCGATTCCCCGAGGACGGGGGAGGGGTCGTGGATCTCCAGCACGTCGATCTCGAACCCAGCGAGAATCTCGCGCTCGATCGCCTCGGAGAGACCGAGTTCGGCGAGCCACGCGCCGTAGGTGCCGTCCGGGTCGTCGGCCATGGTCGCGATCTCCGCCTCTTGGCCGTCCGCGCCCTTTTGCGGGCGGGCGGCGGCGAGGATGCGCGGGGTCGCGGTCAGGTAGAGCCGGAAGTCCGCCGGGATCCGCTGGTTGTCGTGGATCGCCGCCCACGGCCGCCCAAGATCACCGGCGGTGCCGTGGGCTTCGTCCACGATCGCGAGGTCGAAGCCGCCCATCTGCTGTCCGTACAGCCGGTCTCCGCCCGCCAGGGCGGCCTCCAGCGGTCCGCGAACCTTCTGGCCCTCGGGTGCGTCGATGTCTTCGCGGTCCACGAGGGAGGCGTATGTGGCGAACACGATGACTGGTCCGTGCCCGGCCCACAGGGCGAGCTGGATCGGGTTGGTGGTGGTACGCACCCCCAGCTCGTTCAGCACCGCATCGTTGTCCAGCGAGCACACTGCGACCATCGGCGTGCGGTGGCCCACCAGGCGCCATGCCTGGGCGGTCTGCACGAGCAGGTCCAGGGTTGGCACGGTCACGAGGATCCGTCCGCTGCGAAAGCACTCCAGGGCGCAGGCGGCGGCCGTGATCGTCTTGCCCGATCCGGTCGCGGACACGATCGTGCCCCGCGCCCCCTCAGGGGGGACAGGTGATCTTGCAGGAAAGCCGACCCATTTCCGGAAGCTCGACTTCTGAGCCACCTGATGTTCTCGGAGCTGGATCAAAAGAGTTCTCCGGGTTCGGGAAGGGCTTGTTCGACGGAGGTGATCCGGTATCCGCCGCGCTGGTAGAGGCCGCTGTCTCGTCCGTGGAGGATCCAGGCTTTCTCGGCCGCACTGTCGGATGTTGCCTCCATCAGATGGAGCGTGAGGACCGGTACGTGCGCGGTCGATTCGGCAGCGGGCCGGGCATCGATCCGGTAGACCCGGTGCCGTGTGATCTCCACAGCGCCGCTCCCCGACCGCTCAGCCTCCGCCACATCCTTCACCAGCCGCTGCAGCCGCTGCGGTTCGTATCGGCCGCCACGTGCATCACGAGCGGGCGCATACACGGCCATCCCTTCCCTGTTCATGAGAGCCGCGATCCGCTCCCACTGAAGACGCCGCAACTCTGCGATGAGCAGCTCGCTCAGATTGTGAGGCTCGCGAGGGGCCAGCCGCGCGCTCCCGGAACGCTCCTGAGCCAGACACACCTGTGCGGCCACCGCACCGAGATCGAGCCCGGCGGCTTTCGAGACCACCCCCAGCCGGACGAGTTCGTGGGGAAGATACTCATAGATCAACACGCCTATCCTCCTCATTCCGCAGTGCGGTTCTGATGCGCCACAGGGGATCCCTTATTTCTGCCAACCCTACATGCTGCATCAAATTGAGAAGCCTCCGGAGAACCCCAGAAGAAAGCTATGATTCGATCATGACCGATGAGTGGTACGTCCTCATTGAAGAGGACACCAGAGAGACAGAACGCGCCGACGGCGTGGAACTGAAACTGCACCGATGGATGCTGGTAGGCACTCACCACATCAACGGCGACCAGGAGCAAGCCACCGCAGCAGCCAAGGACGCAGCCCTGCACTACCTGCCGGGAGTCCTCGCCCGGCACACCCAGCCCGGCACGCCTTCCTCACCCCGGACGGGACCTGGGTGGTGCTCCTTAAGCAGCGGAACCGTGAGTGTCATATACGGGTGTCAGTAGCCCGGTTGATGCACTCACAAGAGGAGAAGCAAGCCCCGCCGAAAACGCTGAAAGAGATGCTCCGCAGCGCTGTGCAGGCCCCGGCGCCCTCCCCGAAACCGTGGATGCCCGCCGGGAAACCCTCAGAGTGAAAGAGCAGGACACCCCCGCCATCAAGGCCTCAGAAGCTGACGACCGATCACCCCGGACCACCTCCTTGCTGCCAGCCCAAGCCGCGCGGAGCGCGGCGCACCGCCTCGCGCGCAGCGCGAGGCCCGCGGTCCAGAGCGCAGCGAAGGACCGCACAGCCCGGACGCAGGCCGGGTCAGGCTGCGCAGCAGCCCCACCCCCGAAGCGCAGCGCAGGGGGTGGGGCCAACCTGACTGCGCAGCAGTCGGGTTGAGCGGAGAGCGCAGCGAACCGCCGGCGCTCCCGCGGAGCGGGAGCGCAATCCCCGCGCGCAGCGCGGGGATTCGCTTGCACATCGCGCAGCGATGTGGTACCCGCTC
>NZ_JBHVWZ010000044.1:0-8224 GCF_042881985.1 Streptomyces sp. NPDC058246
CCCCTGGATAGGGGCGCGGGGAACTGCGCGAACGGGGTCTGGGGCGGAGCCCCAGGGGACGGGACGGGCAGGGGCGGAGGGGGCGGATCAAACCCCGCCGCCCCTGCCCTTCGGGCTCAGGGCGAAGCCGGCGGATACAGCGACCGCGGCAGTTGGGAAGCCGCCGCCGCGTCCAGGAGCCACAGGGTGCGGGAGCGGCCGTAGGCACCCGCCGCCGGGGCCTGGACCTCGCCCGCGCCCGACAGGGCGATCGCCGCGGCCTGTGCCTTGTCCTCGCCCGCCGCGAGCAGCCACACCTCGCGAGCCGAGCGGATCGCGGGCAGCGTGAGCGAGATCCGGGTCGGCGGCGGCTTCGGCGCGCCGTGCACGCCGACGACCGTGCGCTCCGTCTCCCGCACCGCGGGCAGCTCCGGGAAGAGCGAGGCCACATGGGTGTCCGGGCCGACGCCCAGCATCAGGACGTCGAAGGTCGGCACGGCGCCGTGGTTCTCGGGCCCCGCGGACTTCGCGAGCTCCGCCGCGTACGCCTCCGCCGCCGCGTCCACGTCGGCGCCGTACGGGCCGGTCGACGCGGGCATCGGGTGCACCCGCGCGGGATCCAGCGGCACCGCGTCGAGCAGTGCGGCGCGGGCCTGCGTGTCATTGCGGTCCGGGTCGCCCTCGGGCAGGTACCGCTCGTCGCCCCACCACAGGTCGAGGCGGCCCCAGTCGATGGCGTCCCGCGCGGGCGCGGCGGCCAGCGCGGCGAGGAGGCCGTTGCCGTTGCGGCCGCCGGTGAGCACGACCGAGGCGTAGCCGCGCGAGGCCTGCGCGTCCACGATCTTCGTGATCAGCCGGGCGGCGGCGGCCTGGGCCATCAGCTCCTTGTCGCGGTGGACGACGAGCTGCGGAGTACTCACTTGGCGGCCGCCTTCTTCGCGGGCGCCCGCTTGGCGGCGGCCTTCTTGGCCGGAGCCTTGGCGGGAGCCTTCGTCGCGGTCTTGACCGCGCCCGACGAAGCGTCCTCCTCGGGCGCCGGCGCGTTCAGCCGGTCCACCCCGTACCGCAGCGCCGAGGCGTATGTGTCGTCCGGGTCGAGGCGGCGCAGCTCCTCCGCGATCAGTTCGGAGGTGTCGCGGCGCTTGAGCGCCACCGCGCGGTCGGGCTGCCCCTGGATGGACAGGGTCGCAAGGGAGCCGTCGGCGCGGTCCAGGACGATCGGGCCGCAGCTCGTGTCCATCCGGACGGCGGTGAGGCCGGGGCCGGAGGACAGGGACCGCTTGACGGGCACGTCGAGCCGGTCCGCGAGCCACATCGCGAGCAGCTCGCAGCTCGGGTTGAACTCCTCGCCCTCCACCTCCACCGCGGCTACCTGGCAGGTGACCTGGTCCAGGGCCGCGGCCAGCATCGAGCGCCAGGGCGTGATGCGGGTCCAGGAGAGGTCGGTGTCGCCCGGTGTGTAGGCGTCGGCGCGGGCGTTGAGCTCCCGGACCGGCGTCTCGGCGGCGTAGGTGTCGGTCACGCGGCGCTGGGCGAGTGCGCCGAGCGGGTCCTTCGCCGGGTCGAGGGGCGCGTTCACCGGCCACCAGACGACGACGGGCGCGTCCGGCAGCAGCAGCGGCAGGACGACCGAGTCGGCGTGATTGACGACCTCGCCGTAGAGGCGCAGCACCACCGTCTCGCCGGTGCCCGCCTCGACGCCGAGGCGCACCTCGGCGTCGAGGCGCGACTTCGTGCGGTCGCGGGGCGAGCGCGAGACGCGCTTGATGACCACGAGCGTGCGCGAGGGGTGCTCGCGCGAGGCGTCGTTGGCGGCCTTCAGGGCGTCGTAGGCGTTCTCCTCGTCGGTGACGATGACGAGGGTGAGCACCATGCCGACGGCAGGGGTGCCGATGGCGCGGCGGCCCTGCACGAGCGCCTTGTTGATCTTGCCGGCCGTGGTGTCCGTGAGATCGGTCTTCATGGGCGACGCCAGCTCCGTCCGTCTCGTTCGAGCATTTCGTCCGCCTCGACGGGACCCCACGTGCCCGCTGGGTACTGCGCGGGCTTGCCGTGCTTGTCCCAGTACTCCTCGATCGGGTCGAGGATCTTCCAGGACAGCTCGACCTCCTCGGTGCGCGGGAAGAGGTTCGAGTCGCCGAGCAGGACGTCGAGGATCAGACGCTCGTACGCCTCCGGGCTGGACTCCGTGAACGACTCGCCGTACGCGAAGTCCATCGACACGTCCCGGATCTCCATGGAGGTGCCGGGCACCTTGGAGCCGAAGCGGACCGTGATGCCCTCGTCGGGCTGGACGCGGAAGACGATCGCGTTCTGGCCCAGCTCCTCCGTCGCCGTGTGGTCGAAGGGGGAGTGCGGGGCGCGCTGGAAGACCACGGCGATCTCGGTGACGCGGCGGCCGAGGCGCTTGCCCGTACGGAGATAGAAGGGCACGCCCGCCCAGCGGCGGTTGTCCACCTCCAGCTTTATGGCCGCGTACGTGTCGGTCTTCGACTTGGGGTCGATGCCGTCTTCCTGGAGATAGCCGACGGCCTTCTCGCCGCCCTGCCAGCCCGACGCGTACTGTCCGCGTACCGTGTTCTTGCCCAGTTCCCTCGGCAGCCTCACCGCGCCCAGCACCTTGGTCTTCTCGGCGGCGAGCGCGTCCGCGTCGAAGGAGGCGGGCTCCTCCATGGCGGTGAGCGCCATCAGCTGGAGCAGGTGGTTCTGGATGACGTCCCGGGCGGCGCCGATACCGTCGTAATAGCCGGCCCGGCCGCCGATGCCGATGTCCTCGGCCATCGTGATCTGGACGTGGTCGACGAACGACCGGTTCCAGATCGGCTCGAACATCGTGTTGGCGAAGCGCAGCGCCAGGATGTTCTGGACGGTCTCCTTGCCCAGGTAGTGGTCGATGCGGAAGACCTGGTCGGGCGCGAAGACCTCGTGGACGATCGCGTTGAGCTCCTCGGCCGACTTGAGGTCGTGGCCGAAGGGCTTCTCGATGACCGCCCGGCGCCAGGAGCCGTTCGACTGCTCGGCCAGCGCGTGCTTCTTCAGCTGCTTGATGACCACCGGGAAGGCGGACGGCGGCACCGAGAGGTAGAAGGCGAAGTTGCCGCCGGTGCCCTGCGCCTTGTCCAGCTCGTCGATCGTGGAGCGCAGCCGCTCGAAGGCGTCGTCGTCGTCGAAGGTGCCCTGCACGAAGCGCATGCCCTGGACCAGCTGCTGCCAGACCTCCTCACGGAAGGGCGTGCGGGCGTGCTCCTTGACCGCGTCGTGGACCTCCTGGGCGAAGTCCTCGTTGGCCCACTCGCGGCGTGCGAAGCCCACGAGCGAGAAGCCCGGCGGCAGCAGACCCCGGTTGGCGAGGTCGTACACGGCAGGCATCAGCTTTTTACGTGACAAATCGCCCGTGACGCCGAAGATGACCAGGCCCGACGGCCCCGCGATACGCGGGAGCCGTCGGTCTGCGGGGTCACGCAGCGGGTTGCTGCTTGACAAGGTTTCAGCCCTCCGAGGGGGCGAGGCGCTCGAGCTCTGCCTCTGTGGACTTGAGCAGGTCGTTCCAGGACGTCGCGAACTTCTCGACGCCCTCGTCCTCCAGGAGCTGGACCACGTCGTCGTACGAGATCCCGAGCTTCTCGACCGCGTCGAGCTCGGCGCGGGACCGCTCGTACGTACCGGCGATGGTGTTGCCGGTGATCTCACCGTGGTCCTCGGTGGCCTCCAGGGTGGCCTCCGGCATGGTGTTCACCGTGTTCGGCGCGACCAGGTCCTCGACGTACATGGTGTCCTTGTACGCCGGGTCCTTGACGCCGGTCGAGGCCCACAGCGGACGCTGCCTGTTGGCCTGCGCCTTGTCGAGGGCGGCCCAGCGGTCGGAGGGCTGTGTCGCATAGTCGCCAGAGGCGAACACCTTTTCGTACGCCTGGTAGGCGAGCCGCGCGTTGGCGAGCCCCGCCTTGCCGCGGGCGGCCTTCGCCTCGGGGGTGCCGAGAGCGTCGAGCCGCTTGTCGATCTCGGTGTCCACGCGGGACACGAAGAACGACGCCACCGAATGGATCTTGGAGAGGTCGAGGCCGGCGGCCTTGGCCTTCTCCAGGCCCGCGAGGTACGCGTCCATGACCTCGCGGTAGCGCTCCAGCGAGAAGATCAGCGTGACGTTGACGCTGATGCCCCTGCCGATGACCTCGGTGATCGCGGGCAGGCCCGCCTTGGTCGCCGGGATCTTGATGAGGGTGTTGGGGCGGTCCACCAGCCAGGCCAGCTGCTTGGCCTCGGCGACGGTCGCCTTCGTGTTGTGCGCAAGACGCGGGTCGACCTCGATCGACACGCGCCCGTCCTGGCCGCCGGTGGCGTCGAAGACGGGGCGCAGGACGTCGGCGGCGTCACGGACGTCCGCCGTCGTGATCATGCGGATCGCCTCTTCGACCGTGACCTTGCGGGCGGCGAGGTCCGTCACCTGCTGGTCGTAGCCGTCGCCCTGTGAGATGGCCTTCTGGAAGATCGACGGGTTGGTGGTGACGCCCACGACGTGCTGCTGGTCCATCAGTTCGGCGAGATTGCCGGACGTGATCCGCTTGCGCGACAGGTCGTCCAGCCAGATCGCGACGCCTTCCTCGGAGAGGCGCTTGAGTGCGTCTGTCATGGAAATTGCATCTCCTACGTGTCGTATACCAGCGTCAGCGCTGGGCTGCGGCGATCGATTCCCGGGCGGCACTTGCGACATTCTCGGCAGTGAAACCGAATTCGCGGAAGAGCACCTTGCCATCGGCCGAAGCACCGAAGTGCTCCAGCGAAACAATGCGTCCGGCGTCCCCGACGAAACGGTGCCAGGTCAGACCGATACCGGCCTCGACCGAGACCCGCGCCTTCACCGAAGGCGGCAGGACGCTGTCCCGGTACCCCTGGTCCTGCTCCTCGAACCACTCGACGCACGGCATGGACACGACCCGCGTCGGGATACCCGCCGCCTGGAGCTGCTCGCGCGCGTCCACGGCGATGTGCACCTCGGAGCCGGTGCCGATGAGGATGACCTCGGGAGTGCCGCCCTCGGCCTCGAACAGGACGTAACCGCCCTTGGCGGCATCCTCGTTGGGCTCGTACGTCGGCACGCCCTGACGGGTCAGCGCGAGACCGTGCGGGGCACCCTTGCCGAAGACCTTCGTGTAGCGCCTGAGGACCTCGCGCCAGGCGATCGCGGTCTCGTTGGCGTCCGCGGGACGGACGACGTTCAGGCCGGGGATCGCGCGCAGCGAGGCCAGGTGCTCGACCGGCTGGTGGGTCGGGCCGTCCTCGCCGAGGCCGATCGAGTCGTGCGTCCACACGTACGTGACCGGCAGGTGCATCAGCGCGGACAGGCGTACGGCATTGCGCATGTAGTCGGAGAACACCAGGAAGGTGCCGCCGTAGATACGCGTGTTGCCGTGCAGCGCGATGCCGTTCATCTCCGCGGCCATGGAGTGCTCGCGGATACCGAAGTGAATCGTGCGGCCGTACGGGTCGGCGCCCGGCAGCGGGTTGTCGGCCGGCAGGAACGAGGAGTTCTTGTCGATCGTGGTGTTGTTCGAGCCCGCGAGGTCGGCGGAGCCGCCCCACAGCTCGGGGATGACCGCGCCGAGTGCCTGGAGCACCTTGCCGGACGCGGCACGCGTGGCGACACCCTTGCCCGCCTCGAAGACCGGGAGCTTCTCCTCCCAGCCGGCCGGCAGCTCGGTCGCGGCGATCCGGTCGTACTCGGCGGCGCGCTCCGGGCTGGCGGTGCGCCAGGCGGCGAAGCCCTTCTCCCACTCGGCCTTGGCCTCACGGCCACGGTCGAGGGCCTGGCGGGTGTGCGCCAGAACCTCGTCGGCGACGTCGAAGGACTTCTCCGGGTCGAAGCCGAGAACGCGCTTGGTGGCCGCCACCTCGTCGTCGCCGAGCGCCGAGCCGTGCGCGGCCTCGGTGTTCTGCGCGTTCGGCGCGGGCCAGGCGATGATCGAGCGCATCGCGATGAACGACGGCTTGTCCGTCACCTTCTTCGCGGCCTCGATCGCGTTGTAGATCGCGTGCGGGTCGAGGTCGCCGTCCGGCTTCGGGGCGACGCGCTGCACGTGCCAGCCGTACGCCTCGTACCGCTTGACGGTGTCCTCGGAGACGGCCGTCTCCGTGTCGCCCTCGATCGAGATGTGGTTGTCGTCCCACAGCAGGATCAGGTTGCCGAGCTTCTGGTGCCCGGCCATGGAGGACGCCTCCGCGGAGATGCCCTCCTGGAGGCAGCCGTCACCGGCGATCGCGTAGATGAAGTGGTCGAACGGGGACTCACCCTGGGGGGCGTCCGGGTCGAACAGACCACGCTCGTAGCGGGAGGCCATCGCCATGCCCACGGCGTTGGCGACACCCTGGCCGAGCGGGCCGGTCGTGGTCTCCACACCGGGGGTGTGACCGTACTCGGGGTGACCGGGGGTCCTGCTGCCCCACGTCCGGAAGGACTTCAGGTCGTCCAGCTCCAGACCGAACCCGGCCAGGTAGAGCTGGGTGTAGAGGGTCAGGGACGAGTGGCCCGCGGACAGCACGAAGCGGTCGCGTCCTACCCAGTCGGTGTCCGCCGGGTCGTGCCGCATCACCTTCTGGAAAAGGGTGTACGCGGCGGGCGCCAGGCTCATCGCCGTACCGGGATGGCCGTTGCCGACCTTCTGTACGGCATCGGCGGCCAGGACGCGGGCGGTGTCGACGGCCCGCTGGTCCAACTCGGTCCACTCGAGGTCTGTGGTGGTCGGCTTGGTGCTCACCCTGGGTCAGGGCTCCTCTCCACATGTCACGCATGTCGAATGCCGGTGCACTGGGCGCCCACCGGCCGTTGTCGAGCCTACCCCCGTAAGTACGTGCGTTTTTTCGAGTCATTCCAGACTGCCGGGAGTCTTCGCGATCCGCCTCCCGACCGGTCCGATCCGTGTTCGGCAAGTGAATACGGAACCGCTCGTACGAGTGCTCAATCGAGTGGCGCTCGGCTCTTCCAGCGGCGCTGCTCAACACGACCCCACCCCCGCGAATGCCGGGGTCTGGGCAACGTCTACAGTGGCGTGGTACGCGCGAGCCTTTACGGGGAGTTCACAACCGGGGGCTTGCTGGGATGTCTCTGTCAGGGGTGTGCGTGACGGCCGTCGAATCCCGTCCAGCGGATGGGGGCACCTCCCACGCCTTTCAGGCTGTGGGGGAGCTCGATGCGAGCAGCAGCCGGGGCCAGCGGCCGTTCGGGGCCCGTGTCAAAGCGTTCGTGGCGCTGACCAAGCCACGCATCATCGAACTGCTGCTCATCACCACCGTTCCGGTGATGTTCCTCGCCCAGCAGGGTGTGCCCGACCTGAAGCTGGTGCTCCTCACCTGCCTCGGCGGCTACCTGTCGGCGGGCGGCGCCAACGCCCTGAACATGTACATCGACCGTGACATCGACGCCCTCATGGAGCGCACCTCGCAGCGCCCGCTGGTCACCGGCATGGTCAGCCCCCGCGAGTGCCTGGCCTTCGGCATCACCCTGGCGGTCGTCTCCACCCTGTTGTTCGGCCTGGCCGTCAACTGGCTGTCGGCCTGGCTGTCACTCGGAGCGCTCCTCTTCTACGTCGTCGTCTACACGATGATCCTCAAGCGCCGCACCTCGCAGAACATCGTGTGGGGCGGCATCGCGGGCTGCCTCCCGGTACTCATCGGCTGGTCCTCCGTCACGAACTCCATGTCGTGGGCCCCGGTCATCCTCTTCCTCGTCATGTTCTTCTGGACGCCGCCGCACTACTGGCCGCTGTCCATGAAGGTCAAGGAGGACTACGCGCGCGTGGGCGTGCCGATGCTGCCGGTCGTCGCGAGCAACAAGGTGGTCGCCCGCCAGATCGTCATCTACAGCTGGGTGATGGTCGCGGTCTCCCTGCTCCTCACCCCGCTCGGCTACACGGGCTGGTTCTACACGGCCGTCGCACTCGCCGCCGGCGGCTTCTGGCTGTGGGAGGCGCACGGTCTGCAGAACCGCGCCAAGGCCGAGGTGACGGGCGGCAAGCTCAAGGAGATGCGGCTGTTCCACTGGTCGATCACCTATGTGTCGATCCTGTTCGTCGCGGTCGCGGTGGACCCCTTCCTGCGCTGACACTCCCCCGGGGCTTCTCGACGGGCGGGGGGGGGGGGGGAAGGCCCCCCCCCCCCCCCGGGCCGGGTTTTTTAAACGGGGGGTGCGTACCGGCCCAGGGCCAAACCCCCCCCGGTGTAGGTAAAACCCGCCCCCGCCCCGAGGCCCCAG
>NZ_JBHVWZ010000044.1:8234-71266 GCF_042881985.1 Streptomyces sp. NPDC058246
TATATCACCACTTGGTGGTGGGGGGGGGGGGGGGGGCCCCCTTCCGGGCCCACCCGGGGGGGGGGGGGGGGGGGGGGGGGGGGGGGGGGCGCCCCCCCCCCCCCCCCCGCCCGTCGCCGTTTGATCTACTCGTCGGTAGCATCCTGGCCATGGCAGACACCCAGCAGGTTGACGAGACCACCGGCGCCTCCCAGGACGCCAAGGCCGAGCGCAAGGCGGCCAAGCTCGCCCAGCGGATCTCCGCCTTCTCCACGGCGCACGGCGGGGCCGAGGCCCAGGTCGCGTACATCGGGCAGAAGGGCGCCCGCATCGTGCTCGTCGGCGAGGACGGCGGCTGGGGCGACCTCGTGGCGCCCACGTACGCGATCGCCGAGGAGGCCGTCAAGAAGTCCGGCATCACTGTTCACGAGGCGTTCGACGGCGAGTTCGCGGCCAAGGTGAAGACGGGCCCGTACGAGTGGAAGCGCATGGCCGGGATCCAGCTGGGTGGCCCGAGCAACGGCTGAGGGCGTCGGGGCATCGGGGATCGCGCCTCGTCGGGCGCGCTCCGTAAAGGGCGCGGGGTGGGCGCGGGGCCTTTGTCGACATGCGGCTCCGCCGCGTGGGCGCGACCGGCCGAGGACGGCCCCCGCACTCAGAACGACCCGCACCCCCCCCGCACCCCCCGAACCGCAAAAAACAGCGGGGCGTCTTCGCACGGGGTGTGCGCAAGCAACACCTGAGACCCGGTTCACCCGTTAGGACCTGTGAGCAGCGCAGCGTCTACGCGGGGAGTCCGGATGATCGAAACGCCGTCCCTCGTGGACCAGTACTGCCACGGCGTACTGAGGACGGAGCTGGGCCTCGGCACCTTCGAGGCCCACCTCGCCAGAACCGAGGGCCCACCGGCCCCCGGCACCACCTTCTTCGACACGCAGACCGGTTTCGCCGTACGCCGTTGGTGTCCGCCGCTGTTGGGTCTGGAGCCGCACTGTCCGCCCGCCCGCTATCTGGCCCGGCGGCGTGAACTCGGCGTACTGGAATCGGGCCGCAGACTGCTGCGGGGCACCGGGATCACGACGTATCTGGTCGACACCGGACTGCCCGGCGATCTGACCGGGCCCGGCGAGATGGCCTCCACGGGGGGCGCCGACGCGCACGAGATCGTCCGCCTGGAGCTGCTGGCCGAACAGGTCGCCGACACCTCCGGCACCGTCGAGTCCTTTCTCGCCAATCTCGCCGAGTCCGTCCACGGAGCGGCCGCGAACGCCGTGGCCTTCACCTCCGTGGCGGGCGTACGACACGGTCTGGCACTCGCGCCCGAGCCGCCCGGGCCGGGGGAGGTGCGCGGCGCGGCGGGCCGCTGGCTGGCGGGGCGCCGGGTGGGCGGGCCGCTCAGCGACCCCGTCCTCCTGCGGCATCTGCTGTGGATCGCGGTCGCCTCGGGGCTGCCGCTGCAACTCCACGCCGGACTCGGCGAGCCCGGCCTGCGCATCGACCGCACCGACCCGGTCCTGCTCACCGGCTTCGCCCGTGCCACGGCCGGACTCGGCACCGACCTCGTCCTGCTGTACGGCTACCCGTACCACCGGCACGTGGCCCATCTCGCCGGGGTCTTCCCGCACGTCTACGCCGACCTGGGCGCCGCCCTGGTGCGCACCGGGGCACGCGCGGCGGCCGTCCTCTCCGAGGTCCTGGAACTGGCCCCCTTCGGCAAGCTCCTCTTCTCCAGCGGGGCACATGGCCTGCCGGAACTCCATGTGGTCGGCGCACGCCTGTTCCGCGAGGCGCTGGCACGGGTGCTCGGTACCTGGGTGGCCGAGGGTGCCTGGTCGCTGGCCGACGCGCAGCGGGTGGCGGGGCTCATCGCGTCCGGGAACGCGCGCCGGGTCTACGGGGTGGAGTGAGGCCCGCTCGACCCTGTACCCAGGCCCTGGCCCGGGTACGAAGGGCTCACGCGCGCGTGAGCCGCGATTCCGTCGCGGGACCCGGCAGATCCGCCACGGCGTCCGGGCGTTCGCGCAGCGCCAGCAGGACCCGCAGGACCGCGATCCACACCAGGCAGGAGCCGAGCATGTGGAGGCCGACCAGGATCTCGGGGAGATCCGTGAAGTACTGGACGTAGCCGATGACGCCCTGGGAGAGGAGCACCAGGAAGAGGTCGCGGGTGCGGTGCAGGGGGCCCTTGGGGGCGTCGACCGCCTTGAGGACGAACCACAGGGCGAAGGTCAGCGTCACCACGATCCAGGCCAGAACGGCGTGCAGCTTGGCGACCGTCTCCCAGCTGATGGGGATCCGGTTGACCTCGCTGGAGTCGCCCGCGTGCGGGCCCGCGCCGGTGACGACCGTGCCGGCCGCGATCAGCAGGACGGCGGCGACGACCAGGAACCACACGAGCTGCTGCACCGAGGTGCCGACGAGCGGCCGCGGTGGTGCGTCGCCCTCGCGAGTGCGCTGCCACATGAGCGCCGCGACCGTGATGAGCGCCGTGGAGAGCAGGAAGTGCGCGGCGACCGTGTACGGGTTGAGGCCGACCAGGACGACGATGCCACCGAGGATCGCGTTGCTCATGACGATCCAGAACTGGGCCCAGCCCAGCCGGGTGAGGCCGCGTCGCCACGGCTTCTGCGAGCGCGCCGCGATGATCGCCCAGCCGACCGCGGCGCACAGCACGTAGGTCAGCATCCGGTTGGAGAACTCGATGACGCCATGGATGCCCATCGCGCCGGTCGTGGTGAGCGAGTCGTCGGTGCACTTGGGCCAGGTCGGGCAGCCGAGCCCCGAGCCGGTCAGGCGCACGGCTCCGCCGGTGACCACGATGACGACCGCCATGACGAGGGCGGCGAGCGCCGCGCGCCGCACCGTGCGAGGGGTCGGGGTCCAGCGTTCGGCGATGAAGGCGAGCGGGTTGCGCACCGCGCTGAGGGCGTCGGCTCGGGTCACGTTTGGCACGCGCCCCATCGTAGGGGGCCGCTTGTGCACGCCTTCACGAGGGGGAGGTCTCTACTCCCACCGGAAGAATCGGGCGGCGGCCCCGAGGCCGAGCACCGCCCACACGGCCAGGATCCCGAGGTCCGCCCACGGCATCCCGGCGCCGTGCTGGAGTACGTCCCGCAGGCCGTCGGAGAGGGCCGAGACGGGCAGCAGGCCGAGGACGTCCTGCGCGCCGGAGGGGAACTTGTCCAGCGGGACGATCACGCCGCCGCCGACCAGGAGCAGCAGGAAGACGAGATTGGCGGCGGCCAGCGTCGCCTCCGCCTTCAGGGTGCCCGCCATCAGCAGGCCGAGGCCCGAGAACGCCGCGGTCCCCAGGACCAGCAACAGCAGCACCGCCAGCGGGTTGCCGTGCGGTGACCAGCCCAGCGCGAAGGCGATCACGGTCAGCAGGATCACCTGGAGGACCTCGGTGACCAGGACCGACACCGTCTTCGCGGTCATCAGGCCCCAGCGCGGGAGCGGCGAGGCCGCCAGTCGCTTCAGGACCCCGTACCGGCGCTCGAAGCCCGTGGCGATCGCCTGGCCGGTGAACGCCGTCGACAGCACGGCGAGCGCGAGGATGCCGGGGGCCAGGAAGTCGACGGCCTTGCCCTTGCCCGTGTCGACGATGTCGACCGAGCTGAACAGCACCAGCAGCAGGGTCGGGATGACGACCGTCAGCAGGAGCTGCTCGCCGTTGCGCAGCAGCATCTTCGTCTCGAGGACGGCCTGGGCACCGATCATGCGCGGGAGCGGGGCCGCACCCGGCTTCGGGGTGTAAGTGCCGGCGATGGTGGTCACGAACGCAGCTCCTTGCCGGTCAGCTCCAGAAAGACGTCTTCGAGGGTGTGCCGTTCGACCGAGATCTTCTCCGGCATCACACCGTGCTGCGCGCACCAGGAGGTGACCGTCGCCAGCAGCTGCGGGTCGACCTTGCCGCCCACCCGGTAGGCGCCCGGCGTCAGTTCGGCCGCCGTGCAGTCGGCCGGGAGGGCCTTCAGCAGGGACCCCACGTCCAGCCCGGGGCGGCCGGTGAAGCGCAGGGTGTTCTCGGCACCGCCGCGGCACAGCTCCTCGGGCGAGCCCTGGGCGATGACCTTGCCCGCGTCGATGATCGCGACGTCGTCGGCGAGCTGCTCGGCCTCGTCCATGTAGTGCGTGGTGAGGATGACGGAGACACCGTCGGCGCGCAGATCGCGGACCAGGTCCCAGGTGGCGCGACGGGCCTGTGGGTCGAGTCCGGCGGTCGGTTCGTCGAGGAAGACCAGCTCGGGGCGGCCGACCACGGCCATCGCCAGGGCGAGCCGCTGCTGCTGGCCGCCGGACAGGCGCCGGTAGGCCGTACGGCCGCAGCTGTCTAGGCCGAGCCGTTCGATGAGCGCGTCCACGTCCAGGGGGTGGGCGTGGAGCTTCGCGACATGCCGGAGCATCTCGTCGGCGCGGGCGCCGGAGTAGACGCCTCCGGACTGGAGCATCACGCCGATCCGGGCGTGCAGTTCCCCGGACTGTCTGACCGGGTCGAGGCCCAGGACGCGCACCGTGCCGGAGTCCGGACTCCGGTACCCCTCGCAGGTCTCGACGGTGGTCGTCTTGCCCGCGCCATTGGGGCCGAGTACGGCGGTGATGCCCGCCCCGGCCACCAGGTCGAGGCCGTTCACCGCGGTCTTCGTGCCGTACCGCTTCACCAGGGCCTGGACCTGGACCACGGGCTCGCTTCGCATGAGGCGCAAGTCTAAGGACGCCGCCGCGGGCCCGGGGCGCCGGGGGCCGCATCCACGTACAGGTGCCGTGGCCGGTGCAGTGCCAGCCAGCGCTCCGCGTACGCCACCGCGTCGGCCACCGGGAACAGCCGGGCGTCGGCCGCGCCCACCGTGCCCCGTACGACGGGACGGTCCCGTTCGAAATCGGCGCCCAGCTCGTCGAAGCGCTCGGAGGTGATCGACACCTCCGGGACCAGCTCCCAGCCCGTGGGGGACGGCCGCCCGACCTCCACCACGGGTGACGGTATGCGGTATTCGGCCAGGTGGAAGCTGGTGCAGGTGGCGTAACCCGCGCCGAGCAGCAGGACCCGGGCGCCGTCGGCCTCCAGACGGGCCAGCGGGCTGCGCTCGCCGAGCCGGCAGTCGGGCGCGTGGCCCTCGACGATCGCCGCCGCGCGCGGGCCGAGCGCCGCGAACGAGGTCTCCGGGTGCGCGCTGCGCAGGGCGCCGGGCCAGCCGCGTACGGTCTCCGGGATCACGCCGACCCCGCGCGAGGGCGTCAGGCGGGGGTCGTACGGGGGCATCGTCGCCCGAATGGTCGGCCACCACTCCTCGGGCACGGGAGGCCTGCTCCACAGGGCCGGATCGGAGAGGTCGCCGGACTGGGTGGGGACCACCAGGGTGCCCTCGGGACCGAGCGCGTCCAGCAGTCCCTGGACGACGGCGACCGGGCCGCCGTTGACCCATCCGAGGGAGCTGAGCGAGGAGTGCACAAGAAGCGTCTCCCCTGGGCGTACGCCCAGCTCGAGAAGGTGCGCTGAAACGGTGCCCCTGGTGACGAGTGGGCCGGTCGGAGGGGGTGTCGGCATGGTTCGGCAGTCTCCCCGAGAGCCCGCGGGCGCGCCACCGAATTGATCGATCAAAGATCGTTTCCGCAGGTCACCTTAGGTTTGCCTAAGTGATGCACGGCACCGTCCACCCCTCAGGACGCGGCTTGTCAGGTCTTGAGGAATTACGCAACAATGGCGTTGTGAAAAACGTTCGCGAGGCTCGGGAGACCCCCACGGGGGCCCCGCAGGAGGAACTCGCGACCGGGGAGCGCTCGACACGCAACCGGGTCGCGCGGTCCATCCTGGACCACGGCCCGTCGACCGTGGCCGATCTCGCGGGCCGCCTGGGACTGACCCAGGCCGCCGTGCGCCGTCACCTCGACGCGCTCGTCGCCGACGACGTCGTGGAAGCACGCGAGCAGCGGGTCTACGGAGCGCGCACGCGCGGCCGTCCCGCGAAGGTGTTCGCCCTGACCGACTGCGGCCGCGACGCCTTCGACCAGTCCTACGACAAGCTCGCCGCGGACGCCCTGCGCTGGATCGCCGAGCGCGAGGGCGGGGAAGCGGCCGTCGTCGCCTTCGCCCGCGCCAGGATCGCCGCACAGGCCCGTGCGTACCGCGAGGCCATCGAGGCCGCCGCCCCCGAGGACCGCACCGAAGCACTGGCCAAGGCCCTGAGCGTGGACGGGTACGCTGCTACGGCGCGTAGCGCACCGGTCGGCGAGCAGCTCTGCCAGCACCACTGCCCGGTCGCCCATGTCGCCGAGCAGTTCCCGCAGCTGTGCGAGGCGGAGACCGAGATCTTCTCGCAGCTGCTCGGCACCCATGTCCAGCGGCTGGCGACCATCGCCCACGGCGACGGCGTATGCACCACGTTCATCCCCAAGATTTCCAAGACCACCGATAACGCATCTGCAAGCACCGCCGGGAGGAACCCCGCATGACGCTCCCCATCGAGGAGACTGCCCACCCCGAGCTCGAGGGTCTGGGTACGTACGAATACGGCTGGGCCGACTCCGACGTGGCTGGTGCCTCTGCCAAGCGTGGCATCAGCGAGGACGTCGTCCGCGACATCTCGGCCAAGAAGAACGAGCCGGAGTGGATGACCAAGCTCCGTCTCAAGGGCCTGCGCCTGTTCGAGAAGAAGCCCATGCCGAACTGGGGCTCGGACCTGTCGGGCATCGACTTCGACAACATCAAGTACTTCGTGCGCTCCACGGAGAAGCAGGCGGAGTCCTGGGAGGACCTGCCCGAGGACATCAAGAACACGTACGACAAGCTCGGCATCCCGGAGGCGGAGAAGCAGCGCCTCGTCGCCGGTGTCGCGGCCCAGTACGAGTCCGAGGTCGTCTACCACCAGATCCGCGAGGACCTGGAGGAGCAGGGCGTCATCTTCCTGGACACCGACACCGCTCTCAAGGAGCACCCGGAGCTCTTCAAGGAGTACTTCGGCACCGTCATCCCGGTCGGCGACAACAAGTTCGCGTCGCTGAACACGGCCGTGTGGTCCGGCGGCTCCTTCATCTACGTGCCGAAGGGCGTGCACGTCGAGATCCCGCTCCAGGCCTACTTCCGCATCAACACGGAGAACATGGGCCAGTTCGAGCGGACGCTGATCATCGTCGACGAGGACGCCTACGTCCACTACGTCGAGGGCTGTACGGCCCCGATCTACAAGTCGGACTCCCTGCACTCCGCGGTCGTCGAGATCATCGTGAAGAAGGGCGCCCGCTGCCGCTACACGACCATCCAGAACTGGTCGAACAACGTCTACAACCTGGTCACCAAGCGCGCCGTGGCGTACGAGGGCGCGACCATGGAGTGGATCGACGGCAACATCGGCTCCAAGGTCACCATGAAGTACCCGGCCGTCTACCTGATGGGCGAGCACGCCAAGGGCGAGACCCTGTCCATCGCCTTCGCGGGCGAGGGCCAGCACCAGGACGCCGGCTCCAAGATGGTCCACATGGCGCCGAACACCTCGTCGAACATCGTGTCGAAGTCCGTCGCCCGTGGTGGCGGCCGCACCTCCTACCGCGGTCTGGTCGAGATCGGCGAGGGTGCCCACGGCTCGAAGTCGAACGTGCTGTGCGACGCGCTGCTCGTCGACACCATCTCCCGCTCCGACACCTACCCGTACGTCGACGTCCGCGAGGACGACGTGTCCATGGGCCACGAGGCGACCGTCTCCAAGGTCAGCGACGACCAGCTCTTCTACCTGATGAGCCGCGGCATGACCGAGTTCGAGGCGATGGCGATGATCGTGCGCGGCTTCGTCGAGCCGATCGCCAAGGAGCTGCCCATGGAGTACGCCCTTGAGCTCAACCGGCTGATCGAGCTGCAGATGGAAGGCGCGGTCGGCTAAGACCCCGCCGTCCGGAACAGCTAGCACCGGGAATCCGGGGTCACCCCCTGATTCACCGCCTGACGTAGGAAAGAGAGCAGACCGACAGCCATGGCTGAGGCTCAGAACATTCCGGTGGGGTCCACCACCGCCGGCCAGATCGCGGTGGCCGCCGAGTCGACCGTCGCCACGCGCATGAGCGCGCCCCCGTCCTTCGACGTGGCGGACTTCCCCGTCCCCCACGGCCGAGAGGAGGAGTGGCGGTTCACCCCGCTGGAGCGCCTGCGCGGGCTGCACGACGGCACCGCGGTCGCCACCGGCGACGGCGTGAAGGTCGACATCGAGGCGCCCGAGGGCGTCCTCGTGGAGACCGTCGGCCGCGACGACGCCCGGCTCGGCAGGGCCGGCATCCCGGTGGACCGCATCGCCGCCCAGGCGTACTCGGCGTTCGAGAAGGCCGGTGTCGTCACCGTCCCCAAGGAGACGGTGCTCACCGAGCCGATCCGCATCGCCGTGCACGGCGAGGGCGGGGTCGCCTACGGCCACCAGGTCGTCGAGCTCGGAGCCTTCGCCGAGGCCGTCGTCGTCATCGACCACACCGGTGACGCCGTGCTCGCCGCCAACGTCGACTACCTCCTGGGCGACGGCGCGAAGCTCACCGTCGTCTCCGTCCAGGACTGGGACGACAAGGCCGTGCACGTCGGCCAGCACAACGCGCTGATCGGCCGCGACGCCACCTTCAAGTCGTTCGTGGTGACCTTCGGCGGCGACCTCGTGCGCCTGCACCCGCGCGTCGCCTACGCAGGGACCGGCGGCGAGGCCGAGCTCTTCGGTCTGTACTTCACGGACGCCGGTCAGCACCAGGAGCACCGCCTCCTGGTCGACCACAACACCCCGCACTGCAAGTCGAACGTCGCCTACAAGGGCGCGCTCCAGGGCGACGGCGCGCACGCGGTGTGGATCGGCGACGTGCTCATCGAGGCCAAGGCCGAGGGCACGGACACGTACGAGATGAACCGCAACCTGGTGCTGACCGACGGCGCCCGGGTCGACTCCGTGCCGAACCTGGAGATCGAGACCGGCGAGATCGTCGGCGCCGGACACGCCTCCGCGACCGGCCGCTTCGACGACGAACAGCTCTTCTACCTGATGGCCCGGGGCATCCCGGCCGACGAGGCCCGCCGTCTGGTGGTCCGCGGCTTCTTCGCCGAGCTGGTGCAGCAGATCGGTGTCGACGACATCGAAGAGCGCCTTCTCGTGAAGATCGACGAGGAGCTGGAGGCGTCGGTCTGATGGCCAGCACCTTCGACAGTGCTCAATACAAGAGGGCCTGTGGGCTGAGCGAGCTGGAGGAGGACACCCCGAAGCGGGTGGAACTCGACGGCACGCCGGTCTCCATCGTGAAGACCGAGGGGGAGGTGTTCGCGATCAACGACATCTGCTCGCACGCGAACGTCTCGCTCTCCGAGGGCGAGGTGGAGGACTGTCAGATCGAGTGCTGGCTGCACGGCTCCGCGTTCGACCTCCGCACCGGCAAGCCGTCCGGTCTTCCCGCGACGCGCCCCGTCCCCGTATACCCCGTAAAGATCGAAGGGGACGACGTGCTCGTCTCCCTCACCCAGGAGTCCTGAGGAACCCATGGCAACGCTTGAAATCCACGACCTGCACGTCACCGTCGAGGCCGACAACGCCACGAAGGAGATCCTCAAGGGCGTCGACCTCACCGTGAAGCAGGGCGAGACGCACGCCATCATGGGCCCCAACGGCTCCGGCAAGTCGACCCTCGCCTACTCGCTCGCGGGCCACCCCAAGTACACGATCACCGGCGGCACCGTCACCCTGGACGGCGAGGACGTCCTGGAGATGACCGTCGACGAGCGCGCCCGCGCGGGCCTGTTCCTGGCGATGCAGTACCCGGTCGAGGTCCCCGGCGTCTCGGTCTCCAACTTCCTGCGGACGTCCGCCATGGCCATCCGCGGCGAGGCCCCCAAGCTGCGCACCTGGGTGAAGGAGGTCAAGGAGGCCATGGAGCGCCTCAACATGGACCCCGCCTTCGCCGAGCGCAATGTGAACGAGGGCTTCTCCGGCGGCGAGAAGAAGCGCCACGAGATCCTCCAGCTGGAGCTCCTCAAGCCGAAGGTCGCGATCCTCGACGAGACCGACTCCGGCCTGGACGTCGACGCCCTGCGCATCGTCTCCGAGGGTGTCAACCGAGTCCGCGAGACCGGCGAGGTGGGCACCCTGCTCATCACGCACTACACGCGCATCCTGCGCTACATCAAGCCCGACTTCGTCCACGTCTTCTCCGCCGGCCGGATCGTGGAGTCCGGCGGCGCCGAGCTCGCCGACAAGCTCGAGAACGAGGGCTACGAGGCTTATGCGAAGCACGACGAAGTCGACACGAAGGGTGGCGTATCCGCGTGACGCAGTTGCCGGGCCTCCTCGACACCGAGGCGATCCGTAAGGACTTCCCCATCCTGGACCGCCAGGTCCACGACGGTAAGAAGCTCGTGTACCTGGACAACGCGGCGACTTCGCAGAAGCCGCGCCAGGTGCTGGACGCCCTGAACGAGTACTACGAGCGCTACAACGCCAACGTCCACCGCGGTGTGCATGTGCTCGCCGAGGAGGCTACGGCGCTGTACGAGGGCGCGCGCGACAAGGTCGCCGCGTTCATCAACGCGCCCAGCCGCGACGAGGTGATCTTCACCAAGAACGCCTCAGAGTCGCTCAACCTCGTGGCCAACATGCTCGGCTGGGCCGACGAGCCCTACCGGGTGGACCACGAGACCGAGATCGTCATCACGGAGATGGAGCACCACTCCAACATCGTCCCGTGGCAGCTGCTGTCGCAGCGCACGGGCGCGAAGCTGAAGTGGTTCGGCCTGACCGACGACGGCCGCCTCGACCTCTCCAACATCAACGAGATCATCACGGAGAAGACGAAGATCGTCTCCTTCGTGCTGGTGTCGAACATCCTGGGCACCGTCAACCCGGTCGAGGCGATAGTGCGCCGCGCCCAGGAGGTCGGCGCCCTGGTCCTGATCGACGCCTCGCAGGCGGCACCTCACATGCCCCTCGACGTCCAGGCCCTCCAGGCCGACTTCGTGGCCTTCACCGGCCACAAGATGTGCGGCCCGACGGGCATCGGCGTTCTCTGGGGCCGCCAGGAGCTCCTCGAGGACCTGCCGCCGTTCCTCGGTGGTGGCGAGATGATCGAGACAGTGTCGATGCACTCGTCGACGTACGCCCCGGCGCCCCACAAGTTCGAGGCGGGCACCCCGCCGATCGCGCAGGCGGTCGGTCTGGGCGCGGCGATCGACTATCTCTCCTCGATCGGCATGGACAAGATCCTCGCCCACGAGCACGCGCTCACCGAGTACGCGGTGAAGCGGCTCGCGGAGGTCCCCGACCTGCGGATCATCGGCCCGACGACGGCCGAGGACCGCGGCGCGGCGATCTCGTTCACGCTGGGTGACATCCACCCGCACGACGTGGGCCAGGTCCTGGACGAGCAGGGCATCGCGGTCCGGGTCGGACACCACTGCGCCCGCCCGGTCTGCCTGCGGTACGGAATTCCTGCGACCACGCGAGCGTCGTTCTATCTGTACTCCACGCCGGCCGAGATCGACGCGTTGGTCGACGGCTTGGAGCACGTCCGGAACTTCTTCGGCTGAGGGGCTGGCTGAGACGTGAAGCTTGATTCGATGTACCAGGAAGTCATCCTGGACCACTACAAGCACCCGCACGGGCGGGGCTTGCGGGATGGCGACGCCGAGGTGCACCACGTCAACCCGACGTGCGGCGACGAGATCACGCTGCGCGTGAAGTACGACGGCGAGCGGATCGCGGACATCTCGTACGAGGGCCAGGGCTGCTCGATCAGCCAGGCCTCGGCCTCCGTGCTGAACGAGCTCCTGGTCGGCAAGGACGTGTCCGAGGCGCAGAAGGTCCAGGAGACCTTCCTGGAGCTGATGCAGTCCAAGGGCAGGATCGAACCCGACGACGCCATGGAGGAGGTGCTGGAGGACGCGGTCGCGTTCGCCGGTGTCTCCAAGTACCCGGCCCGGGTCAAGTGCGCCCTCCTGAGCTGGATGGCGTGGAAGGACGCGACCGCCCAGGCCCTGGGCGAGAGCGCCGAGAGGAAGACGGCATGAGCGAGAACGAGACCTTGACGACGAAGCCGGCCTCGGAGGAAGAAGTCCGCGAGGCGCTCTACGACGTCGTCGACCCCGAGCTGGGCATCGATGTCGTCAACCTCGGCCTGATCTACGGCATCCACATCGACGACGCGAACATCGCGACGATCGACATGACCCTGACGTCCGCGGCCTGCCCGCTCACCGACGTCATCGAGGACCAGGCCAAGTCCGCCACGGACGGCCTCGTCAACGAACTGCGCATCAACTGGGTCTGGATGCCGCCGTGGGGCCCGGACAAGATCACGGACGACGGGCGCGAGCAGCTTCGGGCGCTCGGGTTCAACGTCTGAGTCCCCTGTGCACGAGTGTGGCCCCCGGCAGCGCGCCGGGGGCCACGGCTTTTCCCGGCCTCGCTCCGGTTGGTTCCTTACTTGCGCGGGGCGGGGTGGCGAGGTCCGCCTGCCGCGCCCCGACAAGTCACTCGTGGACTGAGCCTGACGCCCCCGAGGATTGCGCCGCCCGCAGCAGCACGTCCGCGAGCCCCTCTCTGCGGATGCGCTGGTCGATGTAGAGCAGGGCCGAGATCAGCGGCAGGAACACCATGGTGAACAGCTGGGTGACGAGACTTCCGGCCACCGAGAGCGCCAGATAGGCGCCCGCGTGGGGCAGGCTCTGCGCCAAGACGTCCGCCGCGTCCGGGGCCGTCGGCGACGAGGGGTCGTACGGCCGTGGGGACGGCGTCATGAACGTCAGCGGCAGCCGGATCACGAGCGACAGGACCAGCGTCGTAAGACCGCCGAGCAGGGTGATGCCGAAGGTGCGCCACCACGCGCCCCGCACCAGCCGCACCGAGCGCCGCAGCGCCTCCACGGGCCGCGCCGTCTCCAGCACCGCGGCGGCCGGCGCGAAGCCGAACAGGACCCACAGCCATGCGGCCAGCGGCAGGGCCGTCAGCATGAGCAGGAAGAAGACGCCGTACGCCAGATCGCTGCCCAGGACCATGGCCAGGAAGAGAGAGACGATCGTCGCGACGAACAGCAGCAGCGGGATCATCAGGATCAGACCGAGCAGCAGCGTCACGCAGAGCACCGACGGGGTGCGCGGCCAGGTCCGTCGCCAGATCTGCCGGAGAGTGGCCCGCCGGCCGAGCACCGCGTCGTGCAGGGTCGCCGCGCACGAGGCCTGGACGAAGGCGCTCGCGGCCGTCAGACCCACGGCCGCGAAGAGCCAGACGCCGCCGAACGCGAGCAGGACCGGCCGGAAGTCGGCCCACCGCGGGTCACGGGGCGTGTCCTGGATCGCGTGCAGATGATCGCTCACGGCGACGTACGCGACGGCAGCAGCGGCCGCCACCAGGACGGCCAGCGCGAGGTTGACCAGGAGGGCGAGCCCGAACAGGGGCTTGGCGTACCGGCGCATCGTGACGAAGGCGCCGCCGAAAACCGTGTCCACCCCCAGCGGCGCCAGGGGTATGACACCCGGCTTGGGCGGAGGTGGCGCGGGCGCCCAGCCCCAGCCGCCCGGCGGCCCGCCGTACGGCCCCGAAGATCCCCACCCCGATCTGTCCGACATCCCTCTTGCGCTCCGATGCTCCGGGAGACCGGTGACTTTGGCCTCCAACCGTGATCGCGAACGATATCCGGTGCGCCGAGCGCTGCCTACGGGTTTGCCGACGCGCTCTGTGTACGGGCGTACGCATCGATATGTACTCTCGTACGCATGGGATACGTACTGCTCGCGGGAGCCATCGCCGCGGAGGTGGCCGCCACCACCGCCATGAAGTACAGCGCCGGCTTCAGCAGGCTGTGGCCGTCCCTCGTGACCCTCCTCGGATACGTCATTGCCTTCACGCTGCTCGCCCAGACCCTGAAGACCGTCTCGGTCGGCACGGCCTACGCGATCTGGGCCGGCGTCGGCACCGCCGTCATCGCGGCGATCGGCATGGTGTTCCTCGGTGAGGGGCTCAACGTCGCGAAGGCCGCCGGGATCGCGCTGATCATCGGCGGGGTCGTGCTGCTGAACCTGGGCGGTGCCCACTGATGGCGCCGGACTCTCGCCCCGGGGGTGCGCTCTGATGGCCCGCAGGTACGACCCCGAGCGGCGGCAGCGGATCATCGACGCGGCGATCCGCGTCGTGGGCTCCAAGGGCCTCGCCGGGCTGAGCCATCGCTCCGTCGCCGCCGAGGCCGATGTGCCGCTCGGCTCCACCACGTACCACTTCAAGACACTTGACGAGCTGATGGTCGCCGCGCTGCGGCAGGCCAACGAGGGCTTCGCCAAGGTGATCGCCGCGCGCGGCGGTCTGGAGGATCCGCGGACCGGCCTGGCCGGGGAACTCGCCGGCTGGATGGGCGAGTGGCTCGCCGGCGACCGCACGGGCGTGGAGCTGGAGTACGAGCTCTACCTCGCCGCCCTGCGCCGGCCCGCCCTGCGGCCCGTCGCCGGTGAGTGGGCCGAGAATCTCGCCGAACTGCTGTCCCGCCGCACGGATCCGGTCACCGCGCGGGCGCTCGTCGCGGTCATGGACGGCATCTGTCTGCAGGTGTTGCTCACCGACGCTTCGTACGACGAGGAGTACGCGCGGGAGGTGCTGGCTCGGATGATCCCCTGAGCCCGCGCCCGGCACGTGAGACATCCGCGTACCGGTTCGCCCGGGCGGCCCCCGCCAAGTTAGGTTTTCCCCATGACCGACACGACTGCTACTCGCACCACCGGCGCCGTCGCCGCCGGGCTCGCCACCCTCACGGCCGACGGCACTGTTCTCGACACCTGGTTCCCCGCTCCCGAACTGTCCGCCGAGCCCGGCCCGGCCGGTACCGAGCGGCTGTCCGCCGAGCGGGCCGTGGAGCTGCTCGGTGCGGGCGCGGCGAAGGCCATCGGCCCGGACGCCCGCCGTGGCGTCGAAGTGGTCGCGGTCCGTACGGTCATCGCCTCCCTGGACGACAAGCCGCTCGACGCGCACGACACCTACCTGCGGCTGCACCTGCTCTCGCACCGTCTGGTCAAGCCGCACGGCCAGAGCCTGGACGGGATTTTCGGCCACCTCGCCAACGTCGCCTGGACCTCGCTCGGCCCGGTGGCGGTGGACGACGTGGAGAAGGTGCGCCTGAACGCCCGGGCGGAGGGCCTGCACCTGGCCGTGACGTCCATCGACAAGTTCCCGCGCATGACGGACTACGTCGCGCCGAAGGGCGTCCGTATCGCCGACGCCGACCGGGTCCGCCTCGGCGCGCACCTCGCCGAGGGCACGACCGTCATGCACGAGGGCTTCGTGAACTTCAACGCGGGCACCCTCGGCACCTCGATGGTCGAGGGCCGTATCTCGGCCGGCGTCGTGGTCGGCGACGGTTCCGACATCGGCGGCGGCGCCTCCACCATGGGCACCCTGTCCGGCGGCGGCAACGTCCGCATCACCATCGGCGAGCGCTGCCTCGTCGGCGCCGAGGCGGGTGTCGGTATCGCCCTCGGCGACGAGTGCGTGGTCGAGGCCGGGCTGTACGTCACCGCGGGCACCCGCGTGACCATGCCCGACGGACAGATCGTCAAGGCCCGTGAGCTGTCCGGGGCCTCGAACATCCTCTTCCGCCGTAACTCGGTCACCGGTTCCGTCGAGGCGCGGCCGAACAACGCGGTATGGGGTGGCCTCAACGAGATTCTGCACAGTCACAACTGATCTCCGGCGGCCGTGACCTGCGGCCGCCTGCTCGATCATCGTTCTGAACTGCTGCTGAGCTGTCGGCAGTTGTTGTCGGCGTCGGTCACCATCGAGCGCCCTTCCACGGCGGCCCCTGGACGGCCCGGGAGGGCGCTCGGTCGTGAGGGACGTCTCGACCGCGGCGCGGCCACGCGCTCGCGGGACGGTCCGTCACGACCGTCCCGCACTCGTTCCCTCCCGGTCGGCGACGGAGATCCTTACCCGCCGCCCGCCGGCTGTACCGCTCCTGCCATGGGCTCGCTGCCCCCCATGTCCAGCCGGAACGGCGGGTACTTGTCGGTCATGAGGTACAGGTAGACGAGCACCCGCAGCGTCCAGCGCACCAGGCCCATGAGGAAGTCGAACAGACCCCGTGGGTAGCGCCCCGTGAACATCAGGATCACCACCGCGATCAGAGAGAGCAGACCGATGAGCCCGGAGGAGAACGGACTGTAGTGATCGAGGTAGCGGTATCCGCTCCAGCCGCTCGTGATCAATATCGTGATCACCAGCAACTGCGGGATGACCAGCAGCCACTTCACCAGGACCAGCCCGCGGGACAGCCGCGTGGGATAGGTGACATCGACGCGGATCGGATAGTCGGGCACGTCTTTCAGGGTGAACGGCGGATACTTGTCGGTGCCGAGCACCGAGGAGGCGTAGTAATTGACGCGCGTACTCCAGCGCATGACGCCGACATTGAAATCGAAGAGCGGTCGGGGGTAGCTGCCGGTGATGAGGATGCTGAAGAACGCGACGATGCTCAGCAGCAGGAACGCAATCTGCAAGAAGAAGAGGACGACGTAGTGCGGGATGGCGAGGATCCACTTCACCAGCCACTTCCATCGGGTGAGCCGGGGATCCAGCGTTGCTTCGACGCATAGGGGATGAGCGGAAGTGGGAAACATTGCTGCCACATCCTTTCTTTCTCGTACAGGTAGTGGAAATGTGTCCCGGAAATCGCATCTTCAGAACTGCTCCGGACGATGCGGGCGGGCCACTCGCTCTCTGTGAGCCGTATCTCAATTAGGCCCCGGCAATGGCATCGCGTCATGCCGCTGGATTGCGTGGCAAGAAAGCACGTGACTTGACGGATGGCAGTGAGCCCGATAGGCGGTGCGGAGGGCCGGCGGTCACCAGCGTGTATGCGCGCTCGACCTGGCCAGTCACCGATGTCGAGCTGTCAAGCCACGACAATGCGTCGCATGACGTGATGCTCTCCAGCCGGTTTCCCTGGATCTGAAATTCCGCAGATTCTCGTGAGGCTCAGGACGGTGCCATTCGGTACCGCTGTTCTGGCGCAAGCCGGAAATCTCCGTGGCTGGACCCGCACCCACCCTGAGAATTCTCAGAAGCATGGCCGTCTCCTGCGCAGCAGCAATACCTCCCTGGGAACTGCTGCGCCGACGCCACAACCGCCGAGTCGGAAAGTCCGTGAACCCTGAAATCCGCACCTGACAGGCCTGCGTGAGTTACCGCTGTCGCGGGAGGGCGCTTCGCTATGGGCGCAGCGTCGCGGCGAACTCCGCCAGTGCCGTGAAGTCGGGTTCGCGCAGGCCGAGTCGGGGGCTGACGTGGTGGAGCAGCGCGGGGGCGGGGTGGTGGGTGGTGACGTACGTGTCGTCGGCCGGGCTCTGTTCGTCGTCCACCCAGGCGAAGGGGCGGCCCTGCGCGTATGCGACGATCCGCTCCGTCTTCCAGTGGACCCCGTCCGGGCGACTGGCGAACAGGGCGCCCGCGAAGTCGACGTACGGCAGGTCGGGAAGGCCGATGACCGGGGCGATCCAGCGGTTCGCCTCGTCCATCCAGGTGGTGGCCCAGCACAGGTCGTAGTCGAGGTCGAGGAGGGCGCGGCCGTGATCGGGGTGGAGCCAGACGCGTAGAGGCCTGCCGGGGGTGAAGGCCACCCGGATCGTCGTATAGCCCTCGGGCCGCCGCTCGGGCTGGGCCGCGTACGGGTTGAGGGGGCCGTCGACGTCGAGGAAGAGCAGAGGTCGGCTCACACGGCCACGGTAAGGGAGGCCGGGAGAAGAATTATTGGCCTGGGGACATAGCGGCGGGTGGCCGGGGGCGTCACCAGGAGCACAGGGGCGGGCCACCGGGGTCGCCGGGGAAGAGAAGGTGACGATGGATGCCGAAGCGCAGGAGAGCTTCCGGGAGTTCGTGGCGAACCGGTCGGCCGCGCTGCTGAAGACGGCCGCACTGCTCAGCGGCGGCGACCGGCACGCGGCCGAGGACCTGTTGCAGAACGCCTTGGTCAAGGCCGCGGGGCGGTGGCATCGCATCGACGAGCCCGAGGCGTACGTACGGCAGATCCTGTACCGGCAGCAGGTGAGCCGCTGGAGGCTGAAGTGGCCCAGGCGGGAACTGAGCGTCGCCGAGCCGCCCGAGGCGTCGGCCGGGGGGTCGCCCGGTGCGGACGCCTCCGCCGCCGCCGAGCTGCGCGTCGTGATGCGCGGGGCGCTCGCCCGGCTGACGCCGCGCCAGCGCACCGTGCTGGTACTGCGCTACTTCGAGGATCTGCCCGAGGCCGACGTGGCCCGGCTCCTCGGCTGTTCCGTCGGGACCGTGCGGTCCACGACGCACCGCTCGCTGGCCCGGCTGCGCGTGCTCGCCCCCGAGCTGGCCGCGCTCGGACCGGGCGGCGCCGGACAGCCGCCGTCCCGTGACTTCTCGCCCGTGGAGGTGCCTCAGTGAACGTCGAAGAGCTCGTCCGCGACACATTCCGCGAGCAGGCCGCCGACGGCGCGAGCGCGCCGCCCGGCTTCGCCGACCGTGTGCTCGCCGTCCGCAGGCGCCGCAGGGCCCGTACGATCGCGGGCGCCGCGGTGGCGACGGCGGCCGCCGTCGCGATGGCCGTCGCCGTGCCCTTCCTCGACACCGGCGGGGACGACGTCCGCCCGGCCACGCGGCTGAACCGGAGCGACATCATCGGCCACACCGATCAGTCGCCGCCGCGCGACATGATCGCGGCGGGCGACATCGCGCTCACCGCGTTCAGCCGCGTCCAGCGCGTGAAGCAGCCCGACAAGGACGAGATCATCACGCGGACGTACAGCCTGCTCGACCAGAGGACCGGCAAGTACCGGGAGGTTGCCCGGTGGTCCTTCGTCGACGTCTCGCCCGGCGGCCGGACGGCGGCCGTCCTGGAGCGGCAACTGCCCGCGCAGCGCGTCGGGTTGCTCAACCTGATCACCGGCAAGGTGGACCGTTGGATCCCGGTGCCGCAGGGCGTGGCCGGCCTCGACTTCTCGCCGGACGGCACGAAGCTCGTCGCGACGACGTACGCCAAGGATCCGGACCGGCTCTACTGGAGCCGCAGGATCGAGATCCATGGTGACCACGGCTCGACGTTCGAGCCGCAGCCCACCCCCAGCAGGACCGGGTTCAGCGTCATCGACCTGGCCGCCGGGACCGCGGAGTGGCACAAGGCGCCGTACTGGAAGGACTCGGCGCGACAGTCGCTCAATTCCCGCGCGGACTTCCTGTTCAACCACCGGGGCACGCTCCTCTACGAGCACACCTACGAGAAGCCCTACCGCGTCTACCGCGACCTCCTGGGCGACAAGGTGGCCGCCCCCAAGGCCGAGCGGGAGCTCGTCGGAGCGGACGCCGGTGCCTCGCCCGACGGGAAGCTCCTGGTGGATCCCTCGGGGGTCGTCGAGGTGGCGAGCGGCAAGCGGGTGCCCAAGGTGCCCGACATGGGGCTGCTCGCCTGGGCCGACAACAAGCGGCTGGTCGCCTGGCAGATCGACCAGAACACGAAGGAGCTTCCGCGCCGGCTCGTCCTCATCACCCTCGGCACCGACAGAATCGTGCCGCTCAGCGACTACGGTACACAGGACCCGTACGCCGTCGGGCACTGGAATCCCATGTTCAGCGCGCGCTGACCAACTCCTCGTACGCCGCCAGCAGTCCGTCGACCGTCCCCCGGTCGGCGGGCCGCAGCGGCGGGCGGACCGGCCCCGCGGGCAGGCCGAGCGCGCCGAGGAGAGCCTTCGCGGTGACCGTGCCGGGCAGTCCGGACGACATCATCGACTCGACGAGGAGCACGGCCCGTTGCTGGAGGTGAGCGGCTCCTGCCGTGTCGCCCGCGTCGAACGCGTCCAGGATCGCGCGGAAGTGGCGTGGCGTCACGTTCGAGACGGTGCTGACGTATCCGCTCGCGCCGCTCGCGTACAGCGCGAGGACGTACTCGTCGCAGCCCGCGTAGTACGCCAACTCGGTGCGGGCCAGCACCTTCTGGGTGCCCAGGAGGTCGTACGCGCAGTCCTTGACCGCCACGATCCTCGGGTGCTCGGCGAGCCGGATCATGGTGTCCGGCTCGATACGCGTGCCGGTGCGCCCCGGGATGTCGTACAGCGTGAGCGGCAGCCCGGACGCGTCCGCGATCTCACGGAAGTGCGCCTCGACCGCGTCCTGCGGAGGCCTGCTGTAGTACGGCGTGACCACCAACAGCCCGTCCGCGCCCGCCTTCTCGGCCTCCAGGGCCAGCTCCACGGTGTGCCGGGTATCGGCCGTGCCGACCCCCGCCACGATCGACGCCCGGCCCCCGACCGCCTCCCGCACCGCCCGCACCAGCGCGGACTTCTCCGCGTCCGTCGTGGTCGGGGACTCGCCCGTGGTGCCGGAGAGGACCAGTCCGTCGCAGCCCTGCGAGACCAGCCGCTCGGCGAGTCCCTGGGCGCCGTCGAGGTCGAGCGCGCCCTCCGCCGTGAAGGGCGTGATCATCGCGCAGAGGGAACGGCCGAAGGGGGCGGCGGTACGTGCCGAGGTCGTGGTGGTCATGGGAGCAGTGTCGGGCCGCCGACTGTGAAGCTCCACTTAATTCTTCTACGACATACCGACAACGGATGCTACGAGGTTCTGTCTGCCGGTGAGCGAGGCCCTAGTGCCAGATCGGTCCCTCATGGGTCACCATGGCGGGGACGGAAGCCGGCGGCAGATCACGGGAGGCGTCATGAGGCTCGGCAAGGCACTCGCCACCGGAGTGGCGGAGGAGCAGGTCCGCACGGAGGACGAAGAACTTCCCCAGGCGGTCGAGGAACTGGAGGCGTCCGCGCCCGAAGAGGTTCCGGTCGCCCGATGAGACTGCGGCTCCCCGAGGAAGAACCGACGGAGCCGCCGACCGGATACAAGATCGCCCACCCGGTGCTGTCCCAGGACGGCACCCGGGCCGGGTTCACCGGCGTATCGCTGGGTGGTGCGCTGCCGTACGGAGTGCTGGACGAGGCGCGCTGCGTCTACGGACGGCGGCACCGGGCACCGCACCGCCGCTGCGACTGCGGCTTCCACTGCGTGCACGACTCCGCCGCCGCCGAGGCGATGCTCTGCACCGCCGAGCACCGCGCGGCCGTCCTCCTCGAAATCTCCGTCCTCGGCAGCTACATCCGCTTCGAGCGGGGCTTCCGGTACGCCCGGCAGCGGGTGCGCACCGCGACCGTCGGCCCGTGCGCCTGCGGCGCGGTGGCCGGCGCCCTGGCCGACGCGGGCTGGGGCAGGCCGGGCTGGCGCGCACTGGCGGCGGCGTGCGCGGGTTGCGTGCGAGGTCGTACGTCCCTGTCGCTCGCCTCCTTCGCACGGCTGGCGGGCGAGGGGCTGCGGGTCCGGGCCGGCCGCGGAGCCACGGAGTCGCCCGTGGATCTCGGCGTGTCCGAACTCGTCGCCGAGGCCGCGCTGTTGCAGGCCCGGCTGGACTGGTTCCAGTCCCAGCTGGCACGCCTCGACGAACGCGGTCCGCAAGGGTAGCCCGGGCCGGTGAGGGTACCCGGACCTCCTCGAACGAGAGGAGGTGGGACACCGTGACCGGGACCACGGACCCCAGGCCCGCGCCGGACGAGCGCCCCACGGCCGAAGAACGCCCGATGGAGCGCCGCACGGCGGACCACCCGGCGGAGCGTCACTCGGTGGGCGAGCTCGTCGGGCAGGCCACCGAGCAGCTCTCACTGCTGGTGCGCCAGGAAGTGAACCTCGCCAAGGAGGAGCTGGCCGAGAAGGGCCGACGCGCGGGGCGCGGCGGCGGCCTGCTCGGCGCCGCGGGCGCCGTTGGGTACGTCGGGCTGATGGCCCTGTCCGCCGCGGGCATCGCCGCGCTCTCCCGCACGCTGCCCGTGTGGGCCGCGGCGCTCATCGTCACGGCGGTGCTTCTCGCGATCGCGGGCGTACTCGCCGCCACCGGCCGTGCGCAGCTGCGCCGCGCCGCACCGCCCACGCCCGAGCGCGCGCTCGAGAGCGTCAAGGCCGACATGGACGAGATCAAGGAAAGGGCGCACCGATGACCACGGACGACAACGCAGCCGGCGGCACGGGCAAGGGTGCCGCGAACGCCTCCGGCGCCAAAGGGCCGGACGAACTCCGGCAGCAGATCCAGCAGACGAGGAGCCAACTCGGCGACACCGTCGAGGAGTTGGCCGGAAAGGTGGATGTGAAGTCCAGGGCGCGAGCCCGCGCGGGTGAGCTCAAGGACCGGGCGGGCACGCTGACCGTCCAGCTGAAGGACACGGCCACGCAGGCCGGTCACACCGTGCAGGACAAGGCGGCACGGGCCGGTCACACCGTGCAGGACAAGGCGGCACGGGCCGGTCACACCGTGCAGGACAAGGCGGCTCAGGCAGGTCACACCGTGCAGGACAAGGCGGCGCGGGCCGGTCACACCGTGCAGGACAAGGCGGCTCAGGCTGGGCACACCGTGCAGGGCAGGGCGGCTCAGGCCGGTCACACCGTGCAGGACAACGTGCCGCGGCCTGTGCGGGCCGCGGCCACCACGGTCGTCCAGGCCGGGCTGCGCCACCGCCGACCTGTGCTGTTCGCCGGGGCCGGTGCGGTGCTCGCGGCGGGGCTGCTGTGGCGGCGGCACCACGGGAAAGGGCACCACTGACACGTCAGGGGCGCCGTGGGAGTCGCCCGCGACGTGCGAGGGCCGCCGTGCAGGGGAACGAGGGCCGACGCGCAGGCAGGGGCATGCAGGGGCGCGAAGGGGAAGGGGAACCGGGTAGACCCGGTTCCCCTTCCCCTTCGGCTCGGCGCTCACATCCGTCACGTCGGAGTGGCGCTCACATCCGTCACGGCTTCCGCTGTCCGGAGGCCGTCGGCGGCAGCACCCCTTCCGTCACCCGCTCCCGCGCCGCCCGTAGCGCCCGCAGCCGCGGCGGCCACGTGCGGATGTCGCGCGGCTCCACGTACGGCTCCTCGGTGGCCGGCCGGCCACCGGTGATGGCCCGCTGACGCGCCAGCTCCGCGTCGAACTCCAGGCCGAGCAGGATCGCCAGGTTGGTGAGCCAGAGCCACACCAGGAAGACGACGGCGCCCGCGAGCGTGCCGTACGTCTTGTTGTACGAGCCGAAGTTGGCGGCGTAGACGGCGAACCCGCCGGACGCGGCAAGCCAGATCAGCGTGGCGAGGACGCTGCCCGGGCTCACCCAACGGAACCCGCGGCCGCGGACGTTGGGGGCGGCCCAGTAGAGCAGGGCGATCATCAGGATCACCAGCACCAGCAGGACCGGCCACTTGGCGATCGCCCACACCGTGATCGCCGCGTCGCCGAGCCCGATCGCCGTGCCCGCCCGCTGGGCCAGCGGGCCGGTGAACACCACGATCAGCGCGCTCGCGGCGAGCATCAGCATGAGCGCGACGGTCAGCGCCAGCCGCAGCGGCGTGAGCTTCCAGACCGGGCGGCCCTCCGGCAGGTCGTACACCGCGTTGGACGTACGGATGAAGGCGGCGACGTATCCGGACGCGGACCACAGGGCCATGAGGAGTCCGGCGACCGCGAGTACCCCGCTCGTGCCGCCGCTGTCGCTCAGCTGGAGCACCGCGTCCCGCAGGATGTCGCGGGCCGGTCCCGGCGCCAGGTCGCCGATGCTTTTGAGGAGTCTGTCCGTGACGCCCTGCCCGGCGAGGCCCAGGAGGGACACCAGCACCAGCAGCGCGGGGAACATCGACAGCACGCCGTAGTACGTCAACGCGGCCGCGCGGTCGGAGAGTTCGTCGTCCCGGAACTCCTTCGCCGTACGCCGCACCACAGCCCACCAGGAACGCGCGGGCAACTCGGACGGGCTGTCCTTCGCGTCCAGCCCCCGCTTCTCGGGATCCGGTCTCTTCTCATCCATGACCTGGCGGGTTTCCCGAATCCGGACGGCGAAGCCTCCCCTCGACCTGAATCCGGTCGAGGTCCGCGTCCCCGCTGTTCAGCACCCGGAGGGTGGGCCCGCGAGCGGCAGCGCGCCGCGGTCGACTCGGTCGGCGCCCCCTGGGAGAGCGGGCCGTGGCCGCCGAGGGGCTGCTCGGCCACTACCCTCACCGACAACTCTGACCGTCTGGACAAAAAAAGTTTTCGGTGAGACGGTGGAGTCATGTTGGACGTGACCGTGATCGAGGACGCAGAGGCCGCCGCCGTCTCGCTGGACCCCATACGGGCCCGGCTGCTGGCCGAGCTGGCCGCAGGCCCGGCGTCGGCCGCCATGTTGGCCGGCAAGGTCGGGCTGCCCCGCCAGAAGGTGAACTATCACCTGAAGGCGCTGGAGCGGCACGGCCTGGTCGAGCTGGCGGGCGAACGCCGCAAGGGGAATGTCACCGAGCGGCTGATGCGCGCGACCGCCGCGTCGTACGTGATCTCGCCGCTCGCGCTGGCCGCCGTGCAGCCCGACCCGGATCGCTTCCGGGACCAGCTGTCCGCCCGCTGGCTGCTCGCGCTCGGCGCCCGGCTGGTCCGGGACGTCGGTTCGCTGATCACCGGCGCGGCGAAGGCCCGCAAGCGGCTGGCGACGTACGCGCTCGACGGTGAGGTGACCTTCGCCTCCGCGGCCGACCGTGCCGCGTTCATCGAGGAGTTGACGGCCGGGGTCGGCGGGCTGATCCGCAAGTACCACGACGCGGACGCGGAGGGCGGCCGCCCGCACCGGATCGTCGTCGCCGTCCACCCCACGGTCAAGGCCGTCCCTCCCACGGTCACACCGGAGACCGCCACGGCTCCGGCCCCGATCCCGCCCGCTCAGGGCTGAACCTCAGGAGCCACCACCATGTCCAAGGAATTCGAGATCGCCCGTGAATTCGAGGTCGACGCCACGCCGGAGGAGGTGTGGGACGCGATCACCAGCGGTATCGGCGGCTGGCTGTGGCCGATGGAGTTCGAGCCGCGCCAGGGCGGTGCCGGGCCCTTCGGCTCCACCCTCACCAACTGGGACCCGCCGCACCGGCTGACCAGCCTGGTCGAGGACGTCGAGGGCATCTCCCAGCAGACCCTCAACCAGATCGACGAGACCATCGAGCCGCGCGACGACGGCCGCCGCTCCTGGGTGCGGTACGTGCACAGCGGCATCTTCGTCGAGGACTGGGACAACCAGTACGACGGCGCGAGCAAGCACACGGACTTCTATCTGCACACCCTGCGTGAGTACCTGACCCACTTCGCGGGCCGTCCGGTCGCCTTCGCCACCTTCGACGGACCCGGCGCGTCCACGGCGTCCGACGCCTTCGTCACCGTCGGCCGGGCCCTCGGACTCGCGGACGACACCGCCGAGGGCGCGCGGGTCAGGGCCCAGGGACCCGGCGGCCAGGTCCTCGACGCCGTGGTGGACTACCGGAACCCGTACTTCATCGGACTGCGCACCGACCACGCCCTCATCCGCTTCTTCGGGCGCAACCACTGGGGTGCGCCGGTCGGCATCAGCGTCCACGACTTCGCGGCCGACGCCGACGCGAAGGACAACGAGTCCGCTTGGCAGGGCTGGCTGAACGGGGTGTTCAGCGCCTGAGACCCTGGTGCCCTCGGACACGGAAGAGCCCGGCCCCCCGGACGACGGGGCCGGGCTCTTCCCTGTGCGGCCTACTGCGTGAACCGTGCCACCGCTACAGGACTACGGCCGGAACCGCAGCACCTGCGGGTCGTGGTCGCTGATCTGGTCGGAGAACTCCGAGTTGATGTGCACGCTGTCGTAGTCGAAGTCGCAGTCCTTGCGAATCGACGGGCTGACCAGGATCTGGTCGAGGACCTGCTGGTTGCCCTGGTAGTCGTAGGTGTAACGCTCGCTCTTGGGCAGCGACTTGATCGCCGACCAGAGCTCGCCGTCGCCCTCGAGGATCTTGGTGGTGTCCGAGAACTCGAAGTCGTTCATGTCGCCGAGGGCGAGGACATCGGCGTTCTTCTGCGCCTTGAGGATCTCGTCGACGAAGGAGTTCACCGCCGTCGCCTGAAGGTGACGCTGGGTCTCCGAGCTGCGTGCCGGGGGCTGGTACTGCGCCGTCAGCCCCTGGTCGCCGCCCTTCGAGTTCAGGTGGTTGGCGATCACGAAGACGGTCTTGCCGCGGAAGACGAACTCGCCGGCCAACGGCTTGCGGCTGGACTTCCAGGCCGTGTTGGCCGGGTCGATCCGGCCGGGGGAGGCGGTCAGCTGCGCCTTGCCGTGCACCTTGGTGACACCGACGGCGGTCGTCGAGTCGCCGCCCGCGCGGTCGGTGAAGGAGACCCGCTCCGGGTTGAAGAGGAACACCTGGCGGATGTTGCCGCCCGGCTCGCCGCCGTCCTGGTCGTTGACGGGGTCGATGGAGCGCCATTCGTACGCCGGTCCGCCCGCGGCCACGATCGCGTCGGTCAGCTTCCGCACCGTCTGGTCGGCGGCGACCGTGCCGTCGTCCGTCGCCCCGTTGTTGTCCTGGATCTCCTCCAGGGACACGATGTCGGGCGACTGGAGGTTGTTCACGATCGCGGACGCGTGGGCAGCGAACGTGGCGTCGCCCGGGTCCAGGTTCTCGACGTTGTACGTCGCCACGGCCAGCTCGCCGCGCGACTGCTTCTTCGTCGTCTCGCGCTCCAGGCCGCCCTTCTCCAAGGTGCCCAGCTGGTTCGCGACCAGTGTGTAACCGCCGAACTGGTTGTAGTCCAGCGGGCCCGCGGTGGTGCCCGTGAGCTCGTCGCCGACGTTCGCGGCCGGGAAGGCCGCGGTCGGGCCGAGGGACTGGATCTGGAGCCGGCCGGTGTTCTGCGAGGTGTACGCGCCGTACACCGTGCCGCCGCGGGGGCCGGCGTGCTCGCGCGGCTTCACCGTGACCCACAGCTCGCTGTAGGGGTCGGTGGCGGTCACCACACGGGCGTCGGCGACCTGGACGTTCATGCCCTCGAGGGACTCGTAGTAGTCCAGGGCGTACTTCGTCGGCTCCAGGGCCAGGCCGTTGATCGAGCCGCTCGCGGCGGTGTCGCCCGCGGGGGCGTAGTCGTCCGGTACGGACTTCGCGTCCACGACCGTCGCGGCCGGGACGGCGTTGCCGCTGGAGACCACGGTCACCGTCGGCTTGGTGAGCTCCGTCACCGACTGGTTGCCGCTGGAGGCGCCGCCCGGAACGTACTCCGAGACCGTGCCCGACACCGTGACCGAGTCGCCGACGGCGACCTTCGGGGTGGAGCTGGTGAAGACGAAGACGCCCTCACTGGTGGCCGGGTTGCCGTCCGGGTCGGGGTCCTGGATCCAGAAACCCTTGGACGAACCGTAGGTGCGCACGCCGGTGACGATGCCGGCCACGTCCGTGACCTTCGTCCCCGCGAGCGGGGAGATCCGGGTGGTGCCCTGGATGTCGTGGATGTGGACGGTGTCCGCGTGGGCGGGTGTGGTGAGCACCACGGCGGAAAGGGTGGAACAGACCGCGGCGACGGTCAGCGCGCCTATGCGCGCGGTTCTCTTGCTCGGCAAGGGAATCCCTCCGGGGACGTACTGCGTGAGCGCCGGGACGAGGGTGGAGCAGTGGGGGGAGCGCGATCTGCGTGCGGGACGGTGACGCGCGTAGAGGCCGGTCGGCCGGGTGGCCGTTCGACTTCTACGCGCGTCAATCTCGTGTGTGGCTGGGGGAGTTGTCAAGGTTTCAGGGGTGTACGGCTCCTGTCAGGGACATGAACCGGGCGGCATGGGTGGAAATCCGTCTAGGCTGAGCCGTTGGCGCGGCATGGGACCACCGCTCGCGGTCGTGTGACCCCCCTTGCCGCCGCCTGCACCTGCTTGTCACTGTTTTTTACGATTGCCCTGCTTGTCCTGGTTGTTCGGAGGAGAACCCAGCCGATGTCAGACAGCTCTCCCCTGCCGCCGGTGCGGCTGCACTCCGAAGCGGAGCTCGCGCGGGACGCGCTCGCAGCGCCGCTGCTCTCCCGCGCCGCGCGGCTGGCCCGCTGGGCGGGTCCGGACACACGGGTCGGTGCGGGGGGCGAACTCGTCGACGAGCAGCTTCCACAGGCGGCTCTCGAACTCGGGCTGTCGGGGGACGACGCGGCCGCCTACGCCAGTGAGGCGTGGCGGGTGGCCGTCGACACCGGGCTCGTCGAGATCCTGGACGAGGAGGAAGGCACCGTGGGGGCGGGCGAGGAGCTCTCGCTGCTCACCTCCGGCGGGCCGCAGGACGTGCTGGGAATCTGGCTCGGCGCCCTTGACGCGGCGCTGGCCGACGCGAGCGTGCCCGACCTCGACGATCTCGTGGGCGCGATGGACGAGGGCGGCGAGATCGATCTCTCCTCCCTGGACTGGGATCCGGAGGCGGAGGCAGAGTTCCTCGACGGGGTGCTCGGCAATCTCTATCTGCTGACCGTGAGCGAGGACGGGCCCGGTGAAGGGCCGGTGCCGCTGCCCGCGCTCGCCGCGTCGATGATCGTGCCCGACGACATGGGCGAGCCCACCAACGACGTCCTGGAGCAGGTGTCGGACGCGATGATGCGGCTCGACGACCAGTTCCGGCTGCTGGAGCCCATCGGGCTCGTCGACTTCCAGCCCGTCGACGAGGCGTTGATGGCGGACGCCGACGAGGAGCCGGCGGCGGCCGTCGACGACACGGACGTCTCGCGGTACGGGATGGTGCGGCTGACTCCGCTCGGGCTGTACGGGATCCGGGCGCGGCTGCTGGAAGCGGGCCTGTCCGCTCCCGCGGTGGGCGACCTGGCGGACAAGGGGGCGGACGCGCTGCTCGACGGCACGTCCGGCTTCCCTCCGGCCGCGGCCCAGGCCGAGACCGAGCAGTGGCTCGCCGGGCGTGAACCCCTGCCCGCCGCACGGGAGTTGCTCGCGGCGGCCCGCGGTGGCGACGCCGGGGCCCCGCTGCGCCGCCTCCGTTGCCAGCAGGCGCTCTCCCTCGCCGGCATGGAGGCCGAGCCCGCGCTGCGCGAGGTCCTCGACGACCCGGAGCTGGGCGGGCTCGCCCGCGTCTGGCTCTCCGAGCACGGCGCGCCCGACGTGCCCGCGCCGTCCGAGACGATGATCTTCTGGCTCACCATCGACACCGTCGCGGCGCAGCTGGCGGCCGAGGGCAACTCCGCGGAGCTCCAGTCCCTCGTGGAGGGTCTGGCCCAGCAGCACGGCGGCTTCTTCGACACCGCCTGGCGCGTCGACCACCCGGACACACCGGACGTCCTCGAAGCAATGGGCCGCCTCCACCCCGACAAGAAGGTCGCCAAGGAGGCCCGCAAGGCGGCGTTCAAGGCGCGGTCGCAGCAAGGGGGTTGAGCCTGCGCGGGCCGGGCCGGGGCGGGGCCGGTGGCTGGTGTCCCCCCGAGGGGGAGTGATCTCCCAGGGGGCGCCACAGATGCCGGAGGTGATCTGGCCGCCGGTCACCACATGCGGGTAGGTGTGGGGGTTGCACTTCACCTCGATGGCGAACGTGATCGCCCCGTTGTGCAGTTCCAGCTTCGCGGACGTGGGGACCGCCTCGACGGAGACGTCCTGTGATGAGGCGAACGCCTCGTCCCGCGTCGTGACTTCCGCGCCCTGGGGGTTGTGGAAGCGGAGTTCGGAGCCGGCGTGGCTCTTCTGCCGCTTGGCCTGCGTGGTCCTCTTCCGTCCATGGGCTCGAGTGCGGACCGTCGCGCGGACGCGCGGGATCCGCCCGGGATCCGGGATCTGTCGGGGATCCGCCCGGGATCTGTCCGGGACCCGTCGGGCGGATTCACGGAACCGGGACCTCTGAAGTCGGGGTGTGTTCAACTCCTGTTCAGGCGTGGGCGGGACGGTGTGGCCGCAACCGAGGTCCGCCACCCCGCCCCCCACGACAGTCCCACTCGACCGTCACAGGAGACACCATGTCGCTCACCCGCAGGGACTTCGCCAGACGATCCGCGCTCACCGGCGCCGGCGTCGCCCTGGCCGGCAGCGTAGGCGCCCTCGCCACCGCTCCGAACGCCCTCGCGTCCACGGACACCGAGAGCGCCGGCGCCGGCGAGGAGTCGGCGGACGCACACGGCGGTGTCGGCTACGGGCCGCTGGTCCCCGACCCGAAGGGCCTGCTCGCGCTGCCCGCCGGATTCTCCTACCGCGTCATCACCCACAGCGGCACGACCAAGCTGGAGTCCGGCGAGTTCACGCCCTCCAACCACGACGGCACGTCCACCTTCCGCGGCCCGCACGGCGCCACCCTCCTGGTCAACAACCACGAGCTCAAGGGCCCGCGCGCCGGCTGGCCCTACCCGGTGCCGCTCACCGAGGGCCTGGTCTACGACCCGGCCGCGTCCGGCGGCTGCACGGTCGTCGAGGTGCGCGGCGACAAGGTCGCCGAGTGGGTCGGCATCGCGGGCACCTCCACCAACTGCGCCGGCGGCAACACTCCTTGGGGCACCTGGCTCACCTGCGAGGAGACCGAGGACAAGGCCGGCCAGAACGGCATGACCAAGGACCACGGCTACGTCTTCGAGGTCGATCCCGAGGACCGCCGCCGCAACAAGAACCCCAAGCCCGTCAAGGCCCTGGGCCGTTACGCCCACGAGGCTGTCGTCGTCGACCCGAAGCGCGGCCGTCTCTACCTCACCGAGGACGCCTCGGGCCCCAACGGTCTCCTCTACCGCTGGACCCCGCCGCAGGGCTTCGAGCACGGCCACGGACAGCTCGCCACACTCGCCGATGACGCGGGCGCCCTCCAGGCCTTCAAGTGCTTCGACTCCGGCGGCAAGTTCGTCGACGACCTCTCCCGCGCCACCAAGATCGGCACGGTCTACGGCGTGGACTGGGTGGACGTCCCGGACCGCGACGCGAAGACGGTCTCCGTCCGCAAGCAGTTCACCGACGGCCAGGTCACCCGCGCCCGCAAGCTCGAAGGCATGTGGTGGGGCGACGGCGGCGTGTACATCGTCTCCTCGTACGCCCGCACCGAGAGCCCCGTCCAGCACGACGGCGCCGTCTGGTTCTACGACCCCAAGCGGCGCACCCTCACGCTGAAGGTCCTGCTCGGAGTGAACCCCGACCCCTCGGTCGACGGCGCCTTCGACGGCCCGGACAACATCACCGTCTCCCCGTACGGCGGACTCGTCATCGCCGAGGACGGCGAGGGCGTCCAGCATCTCTTCGGCGCCACCGACAGCGGTCGTACGTACCCGATCGCCCGCAACGAACTGAACATCGGCACCGAAGCGCAGCCGGAATACAGCGAGTTCACCGGCGTCACCTTCTCGCCCGACGGCAAGACCCTCTTCGCCAACATCCAGGTCCCGGGCATCATGCTCGCCATCACCGGCCCCTGGAAGCGCCAGAAGCGCGGCTGATTAATTCGCTCGCTCGACTCGCGGCCGTCCTCCTAAAGTGGTGCACGTCCAGGTGCGAAGGCAGGACCTACTTCCACTGATAATGGGGCGGCCGCGGGTTCGAGTCCCGCCACCGGTACAACGCGCCGGTGTAGCTCAGGGGTTAGAGCACCTACGTCGGTTCCGCCGACCTGAACTCTGGACACCACAACTTCATGCACCTCCCGGTGCGCGGGCTGCGGCTACTTCTCTCGTAAAGAATCCACGCCGCCGCCGATCTGATCTCGGGAGGCGCAGCACATGGTGTGTGCCCGGTGCGCAGGCAACGGTTACTTCATGGGACCGGACGGTTGCGGGTTCAAATCCCGTCATCGACTTCGGGTCGGTGTAGCTCAATTCGGCAGAGCATCTGGCAAAGTCCGTCGCCGACTCCTGATCTCGGGCACGCTCCATTTGCTGCGCCTCCCTCCGAAACACGAATGCACTGTCGTGAAACACGACTGCACTGTCGTAGAAGAATTCGGGGGAATTCATCATGGCGCGATTCAACACCAAGACGGCCAAGGCGCAGCCCGCTTCGCGAGTCACCTCGACCGGCCGTGTGCTCCGTACGTACGAGGGCGGCCGCGGCGAGGAGCGTGACGCACGCTCCGAGCTCTTCCTGCTGTCGATCGCGAACTTCGTCGCGCAGCAGACCTTCTACGAGTCCGGCGCGGCCCGCGACGACCGATTCGCCGAGCTCGTGCGCGAACTCGCCGTGGCCGACCCGTCGTGGACGGCCGCCCTGCTCGGCTGGCTGCGCGGCGAGGGCAACCTGCGGACGGCCTCGATCGTGGGCGCCGCCGAGTATGTGAAGGCGCGGCTCGACGCGGGCGCCACCGACGGGCCCGCCAACCGCCAGGTCATCGCCTCGGTGCTGCGACGCCCGGACGAGCCCGGCGAGCTGCTCGCCTACTGGACCGCCCAGTACGGCCGCAACGTGCCCAAGCCCGTCAAGCGCGGCATCGCCGACGCCGTACGACGTCTCTACAACGGCAAGGCGCTGCTGAAGTACGACACCGCGTCCAAGGGCTACCGCTTCGGCGACATCCTGAACCTGGTGCACGCGGCGCCGGACCCGGACAAGCCGTGGCAGGGCGACCTGTTCCAGTACGCGCTGGACCGGCGCCACAACCCGGACACGGCGGTGGTGCCCAAGTCGCTGCCCGTGCTCGTGGCGCACCGTGACCTGATGTCGCTGCGGCCCGCCAAGCGGCGCAGGGTGGTGACCGGAGCACACGGCGCGGAGCGCCTGGCGGAGGCGGGCATGACCTGGGAGGCGCTGGCCGGCTGGCTGCAGGGCCCGATGGACAAGGCGGCCTGGGAGGCCGTCATCCCGTCCATGGGTGCGATGGCGCTGGTGCGGAACCTGCGGAACTTCGACGAGGCGGGTGTCAGCGACGAGGTGGCGGCTCAGGTCGCCGCCAGGATCAGCGACCCGGCCGAGGTCGCGCGCTCGCGCCAGTTCCCGTTCCGCTACCTCGCCGCGTACCGGCACGCGCCCTCGCTGCGCTGGTCGTACCCGCTGGAGCAGGCGCTCGGCCACTCGCTGGCCAACGTGCCGGCCCTGCGCGGGCGGACCCTCGTGCTCGTCGACCGTTCCGGTTCGATGTTCTACTCGCGGCTGTCCGACCGCTCCGAGCTCAACCGGGCCGACGCGGCGGCGATCTTCGGCGCGGCGCTCGCGCTGCGCGCGGCGGACGCGGATCTCGTCGAGTTCGGCACCAGCAGCAACCGCGTGAGGTTCCGCAAGGGCGAGTCGGTGCTCAAGGTGCTGGAGCGCTTCGGGGACCTCGGAGGCACCAACACCAGCGAGGCGGTCCGCAAGCACTACAAGAAGCACGACCGGGTGCTGATAGTCACCGACGAGCAGGCCACGTACAGCCACTACGGCGACCCGACCGAGCAGGTCCCGGCGCATGTACCGGTCTACACGTGGAACCTCGCCGGGTACCGCCCGGGCCACGGCCCGTCCGGGAAGGGCAACCGGCACACGTTCGGCGGGCTCTCGGACGCGGCTTTCCGGATGGTGCCCCTGCTGGAGCGGGCAGGGGACGCCGACTGGCCCTGGGCCTGAGCGACCGGAGCGCGGCCCGCACTTCGGTGCGGGCCGCACCCTTGTGCGGATCCGGCACTGATATCTAACATTTCAGTTGTGATACGACCCGTGCGCCGGACCCTGCTCCGGGACCGCGCGTACGAAGCGATACGGGACGCCATCGTGGCCGGCGACATCGCGCCGGGCGCGGTGGTACGCGACGCCGAGCTGGCCGAGCTGCTCGGACTGTCGCGGGCGCCGGTGCGTGAGGCCTTCTCCCGGCTGGTCGACGAGGGTCTCCTCGAGTCCAAGCCGCAGAGCTACACGCGGGTGACGCCGGTGGTGGCCGCCGATGTGCGGGACGCCGCGGCCGTTGTCGGGGCCGTGCACGAGCTGGTGACGCGGGCGGCGGTGCCCCGGCTTCTCGTGGACCACATCGGTGCCATGCGGGACGCCAACGCACGGTTCGCCGTGGCCGTACGCGACGGAGACGTGGACGCGGCCCTGCACGCCGACGACGAGCTGCACGACGTACTGGTGCGGGTGAGCGGCAATCGTGCCGCCGCCGCGACCGTCGCCCGCTACACCCCGCTGATCCGCCGTCTGGAGCGGCGCCGCTTCGGCGAGGGCGGCAACTGCCGTTCGGCGGGGCTGCACGACGCGTTGATCGACGCTTGCGCCGCGGGGGAGGTGGACACCGCCGTCCGGGTCACGGCGGAGATCTGGCGTGGCCTCGAAGGCCTCGCCGACTCCGATCGGCCCCTGGGCTCCGACCGGCTCGCCGACTTCGACTGATCCGTCATCCGTCATCCGTCATCCGGGAGGACCCATGTCCCTTTCCTCGTACGAGCGTTACCCCCTGCTCTTCGGGCCCTCACCGGTGCACCCGCTGGAGCGGCTGACCGAGCACCTCGGTGGTGCCTCGCTCTGGGCCAAGCGGGAGGACTGCAACTCCGGTGTCGCGTACGGCGGGAACAAGACCCGCAAGCTGGAGTACCTCGTCGCCGACGCGCTCGCCCAGGGCTGCGACACGCTCGTCTCGATCGGCGGGGTGCAGTCCAACCACACCCGCCAGGTCGCGGCCTGCGCCGCCCGCGCCGGGCTCAAGTGTGTTCTGGTGCAGGAGAGTTGGGTGGACTGGCCCGACTCCGTGTACGACAAGGTCGGCAACATCCTCATCAGCCGGCTCGCCGGCGCCGATGTACGGCTCGTGCGGGCCGGGTTCGGGATCGGCTTCAAGGAAAGCTGGGAGCTGGCGCTGCGGGAGGTCGAGGAGGCGGGCGGCAAGCCGTACGCCATCCCCGCGGGGGCTTCCGACCATCCGCTGGGTGGGCTGGGGTTCGCCGGCTGGGCATACGAAGTAGCCGATCAGGAGCGGGAGCTGGGGGTCTTCTTCGACACCGTCGTGGTGTGCTCCGTGACCGGGTCGACCCAGGCGGGCATGGTCGCCGGGTTCGCCGCCCTGCGGGAGGCGGGCGGGCGACCGCGGCGCGTCCTCGGGATCGACGCGTCGGCGGCGCCCGCCCGTACCCGTGAGCAGATCGCCCGGATCGCCCACGGAACGGGACAACTCATCGGCGTACAGAAGGAGTTGACGGAGGCGGACGTCGAGCTGGACGAGCGCTACCACGCGGGCACGTACGGGATTCCGGACGAGGCCACGCTGGAGGCGATGCGGCTCGCGGCACGCACCGAGGGGATGGTCACCGACCCCGTCTACGAGGGGAAGTCGATGGCTGGCATGGTGGATCTGGTGGCGCGGGGGGAGATCGGGCGGGATTCGACCGTGCTGTACGCCCATCTCGGTGGGCAGCCCGCGCTGAACGCGTACAGCGCGCTGTTCTAGGCGCTCCCTTTCGGCTTGGTGCCGGTGATCACGAACGCCGACACCAGCAGGGCGGTCAGCGCGATCAGCGAGCCGACGCCGAACGCGCGGGCCGAGCCATGTACGAGGATCTCGGAAGGGGAGCCGTGCCTGTGCCGGGTCGCCGTGCCGAAGACCGTGACCAGGATGGAGAGTCCGAGCGTGCCGCCGAGCCACTGCAAGGTCTGGAGCAGCCCGGAGGCGGCCCCCGCCTCGCGCGGCTCGATGCCCGCGAGGATCGTCGCGTTGAGCGGCATGAAACTCAGGCCCACGCCCAGCCCCATCAGCAGCAGCGGGCCGAAGAGCCCGGTCAGATAGCCGTCACCGGGCTGGAGCCGCCACAGCCACGCGGCCGCCGCGACGAGCAGGGCCATGCCGGTGAGCAGCACCGGCTTGGCGCCCAGGCGCTGGAGGAGGCGCGGCACGAAGCGCACGACCGTGAACATCGCCAGGGTCATCGGCAGGAAGGCGAATCCGGCGCGCAACGGGCTGTAATCCAGGACCTGTTGGCTGATCAGGGTGAGGAAGTAGAACGCGCCGAACATGCCCGCGGGCAGCAGCAGGACACCCGCGTAGCCGCCCGCGCGGTTGCGGTCGGCGAAGAGACGCAGCGGCATGATCGGCCGGAGCGCGCGGGACTCGATCAGTGTGAAGCCCGCCAGCAGGGCCGCCGCGCCGCTGAAGCCGAGCTGCGCCCGGGGGTCGCCCCAGCCGTCCTGCGAGACCCGGATGAACGCGTACACCAGCGAGGTCATTCCGGCCGTTCCGGTGAGTGCGCCCGCCGCGTCGAACCGGCCCGCGTGGCGCGGGGTCTCGGTGACGAAGCGGGGGAGGGCGACGGCCACCGCGACGCCGATCGGCACGTTGATCAGCAGGGACCAGCGCCAGGACGCCCAGGACGTGAGCATGCCGCCGAGGACCAGGCCTATGGAGGCGCCGATGCCCGCCATCGACGAGTAGATGCCGAGCGCGTGGTGGCGGCGCGGGCCCTCCGGGAAGGTGGTGGTGATCAGGGCGAGGGTGCTGGGCGCGATGAGGGCGGCGCCCACGCCCTGCAGCGTGCGGGCCGCGAGCAGCCAGGCGTTGTCGGTGGCGAGTCCGCCGAGCAGGGAGGAGGCGGCGAAGAGCAGGACGCCGACGGTGAGCGTTCGGCGGCGGCCCACGATGTCGCCGACCCGGCCGCCGAGGAGGAGCAGGCCGCCGAAGGCGAGCGTGTAGGCGTTGAGGACCCAGGACAGGCCGGTGGGGCTGAAGCCGAGGTCCTGTTGGATGTCGGGCAGCGCGACATTGACGACGGTGGAGTCGACGCCGACCATCAGGTAGGCGGTGACGACGACGAAGAGGACGGCGCCGAGCCTGGCGGGTGGGGGTGGTGCGGAGAGCGCGTCGGTGGTGGTGGACGGTGCGGACGGGGTGGACATGGAGTTCTCCCGGTCTGGCGTCCCCGGACGAAAGTGCACGCGGGCAGCACGGACTGCCCGCGAGATAAGCGGGGACTGTCTCCGTTTAACCCTCGCTAAGATACGGAGGGGATCCCCGGTTCGCAAGGAGTATCGGAATGACGCAGGTCAAGCCCATGCGTGCGGACGCTCGGCGCAACTATGAGCGGTTGCTGAAGGTGGCCGCCGAGGCGTTCGCCGAGCATGGCGAAGGGGCGTCGCTCGACGACATCGCCAAGCGCGCGGGGGTCGGATCGGGCACGCTGTACCGGCATTTCCCGACGCGTCAGGCGCTGCTGGAGGCGGCGTACGTCGACCGGATCGAGGCGCTCGCGGCCCGCGCCGACGAGATCGCGCGGGAGCTGCCGCCGGGCGAGGCGCTGGTGGAGTGGCTGAACGAGCTCTGCGTCGGCACGATTCAGGTGCGCGGCATGAAGGCGCTGCTGGGCTCAGCGGTCACGGACGGCAGCTCGGTCGCGGTGGCCGCCTGCGGTACCGCGGTGAAGGGGGCGGCCACCCGGCTGGTCGAGGCGGCGCAGCGGGAGGGGGCGCTGCGGGCGGACGTGGAGCCGATCGACGTGCTGCGACTGGCGCACGGGGTGGCGGGGGCGTCGGAGCTGGCGAACGGTCAGGGGACGCACATTCGACGGTACCTGTCGCTGCTGACGGAGGGGTTGCGTCCCTAGCGCGTGCGGCTTCCGCCGCTGGGCGGTTCGGGCCCGTGCCGGTACGTCGGGCCCGCCGCCGGGTCAGACGGCGGTGCGGCTTCCGCCGCTGGGCGGTTCGGGCCCGTGCCGGTACATCGAGCCCGCCGCCGGGTCAGACGGCGGCCCATGGAGAGCCCCGCTCGATCCGAACGTACGCGACGGGCTACGACGTACCGGCACGGCCGCTTCCCGCGCCGGCGGGTGCGGGGGTTGGAGGCTCCCCCCCCGCGGGGCGGGGGCGGACGCATGGGTGCCAGGCCGCCTCCGCGGGGCGAGTGCGGACGCAGGGGTGCCGTGCCCCCCCGCGGGGCGGGCGCGGACGCGGGGGTGCCGTGCCCCCTCCGCGGGGCGGGCGCGGTTGGTCAGAGGGCCTGGGCCGCGGGCTTGACCATGCCGCGGACCGTGCGGGACTTGACGAAGTCGCCCAGGGCGGTCATTTCCCATTCGCCGGAGAACTGCTTGATCAGCTTGGCCATGATGACGCCGGTCTGGGCCTCGGCGTTGGTGAGGTCGAAGCGGACGAGTTCTTCGCCGGTGGCGGCGTCGAGGAGGCGGCAGTAGGCCTTGGCGACTTCGGTGAACTTCTGGCCGGAGAAGGAGTTGACCGTGAAGACCAGGCCCGTGACGTCCTGGGGGAGGCGGCCGAGGTCCACGACGATCACCTCGTCGTCGCCTCCGCCCTCGCCCGTGAGGTTGTCGCCGGAGTGCTTGATCGCGCCGTTGACGATCGAGAGCTTGCCGAAGTAGCAGCTGTCGATGTGGTTGCGCTGCGGGCCGTAGGCGATGACCGAGGCGTCCAGGTCGATGTCCTTGCCGCGGTACGCGGGCTCCCAGCCGAGGCCCATCTTGACCTGGGAGAGGAGCGGGCGGCCGCCCTTGACCAGGGAGACGGTCTGGTTCTTCTGGAGGCTCACCCGGCCCTTGTCGAGATTGATCTTGCCCGAGGCCGCGGGGGCGGCTGCGGCGGGGGGCGCGGGCGGGACCGGCGGGGCGGTGAGACGGGGGTCCGCGGGCGGGGCCGACGGGGTGACGGGGGTCTGGACCGGGGGCGCGGCGGGTGCCGGCGTCGGCTCCTCCACCGAGACGCCGAAGTCCGTGGCGATGCCCGCCAGGCCGTTCGCGTAGCCCTGGCCGACCGCTCGGGCCTTCCACGCGCCGTTGCGGAGGTAGATCTCGACGATCACCAGGGCCGTCTCCGAGCCCAGCTGGGGTGGCGTGAAGGTCGCGAGTACCGAGTTGTCGTCCGCGTTGCGGATGGTGGCTGTGGGCTCGATGCCCTGGAAGGTCTGGGCCGCCGCGTCCGGGCTCGCGGTGACGACGATCTTCTCGATGCCCGGGGGGACCGCGCTCGTGTCGACCGTGATCGCGTCCGGGGCCGTGCCGCCGCCCGAGCGGTACGCCACGCCCGGGCCGGCGGGCTGGTTGTAGAAGATGAAGTCGTCGTCGGAGCGCACCTTGCCGTCGGCGGTGAGCAGCAGGCCCGATACGTCGAGCCGCACCGGGGCGGCGACGTCCACCGTCACTCGGGTGACGGGGAGAGGGATGTTCGAGCCGGGGGTCATAGCTGTCATGCCAGGGGTAACGAGCGGGGGCGCTTTACCGTTCCCTTACTCAAGGATCAGTCCGTCCGGCGCCCCCGCTGTCGCCTACGGCACCACGACGATCTTGCGGCCCACCCCGGACGCGAACTGCTCCAGCGCCTGCGGGTAGCGCTCCAGCGGGATGCGGTCGCTGATGAAGATCTCGGGGTCCAGGACCCCGTTCGCGAACAGTTCCGCCGCCCGTTCGAAGCTGTGCAGGACCGCCATCGAGCCGGTGATGGTGATCTCCTGGTTGTAGATCCGGTACGGGTCGATCGTGACGCGGGTCGCGTAGTCGGCGACGCCGAACTGGAGGAAGGTGCCCGCCTTGGCGACACGGCCCAGGCCGTCCTGGATCGCCGCCGCGTTGCCCGTCGCGTCGACGACCAGGTCCCAGCCCTGCGGCCGGTCCAGTTCGTCGGCGTTGGCGGCGGAGGCGGAGACGCCGAGCTGCTGGGCCGTGGTCAGCCGCTGCGGGTTGAGGTCCACGATGTCGACGCTCGCCGCACCGGTGCGCTTCGCCAGCTCCAGCATCATCAGGCCCATCGTTCCGGAGCCGTAGATCAGGACGTGCGCGCCGAGGCGGGCCTGGAGCACGTCGTAGCCCCGCACCGCGCAGGACAGCGGTTCGACCAGCGCCGCGTCCTGGGTGCGGACGTGCTCGGGCAGCTTCACGCAGTTGGCCACGGGGGCGACCGCGTACTGGGCCGCGCCTCCCGCGGTGGTGACGCCGATCGCCGCCCACCGCTCACAGAGGTTGTTGTGGCCCGTACGGCAGTACCGGCACTCGTAGCAGTAGAGGGACGGGTCCACGGCGACGCGGTCGCCGATCGAGACTTCGGTGACCTGGGTGCCGACCCCGACCACCTCGCCCGCGAACTCGTGCCCCGGCACGATCGGCAGCTTGGGCGCGAACTCGCCCTGGAGGATGTGCAGATCGGTGCCGCACAGGCCGCAGGCGGCGACCTCGACGACGACCTCGCGGGGGCCTGGCGTCGGGTCCGGGACCTCGGTGACGACGGCGCGGCCCACGGACTCGATGACGGCGGCCTTCATTTGACGGCTCCCAAGGAGAGGCCCTGGACCAGTTTGTCCTGGGCGGCGAACCCCGCGGCGAGCACCGGCAGGGAGATGACGAGCGACGCGGCGCACACCTTCGCCAGGAACAGACCCTGGCTGGTGATGAAGCCGGTCAGGAAGACGGGGGCCGTTTCGGCGACGACACCCGTCAGTACGCGGGCGAACAGCAGCTCGTTCCAGCTGAAGATGAAGCAGATCAGGGCCGTGGCCGCGATGCCCGGCAGGGCGATGGGAGCGACCACGCGGGCGAGGATCGTGGGGAGCCTGGCGCCGTCGATCTGCGCCGCCTCGATCACCGCCACGGGGACCTCGGCGAGGAAGGACTGCATCATCCACACCGCGATCGGCAGGTTCATTGAGGTGTAGAGGATGACCAGGAGCCAGATGTTGTCCAGCATTCCGGTGTTCTTCGCGAAGAGGTAGATCGGCAGGAGCCCCGCCACCACCGGCAGCATCTTCGTCGACAGGAAGAAGAACAGGACGTCCGTCCACTTCTTCACCGGGCGGATGGAGAGCGCGTACGCCGCAGGGAAGGCCAGCAGCAGGACGCAGAGGGTGGAGACGACCGACGCCACCGTGGAGTTGATCAGCGCGGGCCAGGGGCTCGCGCCGCCTCCCGTGCCGAAGAAGTCGCGGTAGCCGTCGAGGGTGAGGGCGGCGCCGAAGGACGGCGGGTTGGTCGCCGCGTCCGACTCCGAGTGGAACGACGTCAGGGCCATCCAGGCGATGGGCAGGAAGAAGACGATTCCGGCCAGCCAGGCGGCCAGGCCCAGGCCCGCTCCCCGGGTGCGGCGGGGACGGGGACGCATCGTGGTGGCGCTCATCAGCGGGACACCTCCTCACGGAACAGGGACGACACCACGCGCAGTGCGAAGGTCGCGATGATGATCGAGCCGATGACGACCAGGACGCCCGCGGCCGAGGCGAGGCCGTTCTCGTGGGCCTGGTAGAAGCTCTGGTAGACGGTGTAGGGGAGGTTGGCGGTGCCCAGGCCGCCGGAGGTGAGGGTGAAGACGGCGTCGAAGTTCTGGACGATGTAGATCGAGCCCAGCAGGGCGCCGAGTTCCAGATAGCGGCGCAGGTGCGGGAGGGTGAGGTGGCGGAAGACCTGCCAGTCGCTCGCGCCGTCCACCCGGGCCGCCTCGATCTGCTCGTGGGAGCGGCTCTGCAGGCCGGCCAGCAGGATCAGCATCATGAAGGGCGTCCACTGCCAGACGAGGGAGGCCTCGACCGCGAGCAGCGGGGTGTGGGAGATCCAGTCGGGTTGTGGTCCGCCCACATAGTGCAACAACCCATTGAGCAGGCCGTATTCAGGGTTGTAGAGCACATGCTTCCAGAGGAGTGCCGCCGCCACCGGGACCACCAGGAAGGGGGCGATGAGGAGGGTGCGGACGATGCCGCGGCCGCGGAACTTGCGGTCCAGGAGCAGGGCGAGACCCAGGCCCAGGACGAGGCTGACCAGGACCACGGTCACGGTCAGCAGGATCGTCGTCCAGACCGAGTGGCGCAGGTCCGGGTCGGTCAGCACGTTCGAGTAGTTGCCGAACCCCGTGAAGTGGCGGGCCTTCGGATACAGGGCGTTCCAGTCGAAGAACGAGATCACCAGCGTGGCCACGAACGGGAGCTGGGTCACGACGATCATGAAGACCAGGGCGGGCAGGAGCGGGGCGCGGGTGGCCCAGGCGCGCAGCCGGCCGGAGGGGCGGTGCGCGGCGCGTACGGAAGTGGTCGCCATGGGGGCTGTTGTAGTGGCGGTCATCGTCCCTCGTACTCCTTGGAGATCTTCTCGGCGAGTTTCTGGGACTTCTGGAGGGCCGAGTCGACGGACTGGCGTCCGGCGATGGCCGCGCTGATCTCCTGCGAGACCTTGGTGCCGAGATCGGTGAACTCGGGGATGCCGACGAACTGGATGCCGGGCGCGGGGCGCGGCTGCACTCCCGGGTCGCGGGGCTGGGCGCCCTCGATGGCCGCGCGGGTCATGTCCTGGAAGGACGCGGCCTCCTTGCGGTAGGCGGCGTTGGTGTACGTCGACGCGCGTTTGCCGGCCGGGACGTTGGACCAGCCGCTGGTGTCCCCGACCAGCTGCTCGTACTGCTTGCTGGAGGCCCAGGAGATGAACTTCCAGGCCTTGTCCGAGTTGTGGGAGGCCTTCTGCAGGCCCCAGGCCCAGGTGTAGAGCCAGCCTGAGGACTTGGTCTTCTCGACGGGCGCCGGTACGTAGCCGAGCTTGCCCTTGACCGGGGAGTCGGCCGCCTCCAGGAGGCCCGCGGCGGACGTCGCGTCGTACCACATGGCCGTCTTGCCCTGGGTCATGTTGTTGAGGCACTCGGCGAAGCCGGACTGGGCCGCGCCGGACTCGCCGTGCTTGCGGACGAGGTCCACGTAGAACTTCGTCGCCTTCTCGAACTCGGGGGAGTCCAGGCGTGCCTTCCAGTCCTTGTCGAACCAGGTGCCCCCGAAGGTGTTCACGACGGTGGTGAGCGGCGCCATGAGCTCGCCCCAGCCCGGCAGGCCGCGCAGACAGATGCCCTTCATCCCGGACTGGGCGCCGTCGACCTCGGCGGCGAGCTTGCCCACCTGCTCCCAGGTGGGATGCGCGGGCATCGTCAGGCCCTTCTGGGCGAACACGTCCTTGCGGTACATCAGGAACGACGACTCGCCGTAGAACGGCTGCCCGTAGAGCTTGCCGTCGTCGGCCGTCAGGGACTGCCGCATGGGGGCGAGGATGTCCTGCTCGTCGTATCCGCTGTCCTGGCGTACGTACGAGTCCATCTCGTGCAGCCAGCCGTTCTTGGCGTAGATCGGGATCTCGTAGTTGGACAGCGTGGCGACGTCGTACTGGCCGGCCTGGTTGGCGAAGTCCTGGCTGATCTTGTCGCGGACGTCGTTCTCCGGCAGGACGGTGAAGTTCACCTTGATGCCGGTCTCTTTGGTGAAGTGGGCCGTGGTGAGCTTCTGCAACTCCACCATCTGCGGGTTGTTGACCATCAGGACGTTGATGGAGTTGCCTCCGGAGCCCGCGCCGCCCGCTCCGGCCCAGCAGCCGGAGAGCAGCGGGGTGAGCAGCGTCCCAGCGGCGACCGCGGCGAGCAGTGCGCGCGGCCTCCGTCGGCTCGGGATTCGCATGGATCACTCCTGGACGTATGGGGAGATAAGGGGCGTTGCGGGGTGTGAGTGTGCCCTTGGGGAGAGGCAGTTGGATTTTCGAACGGCGTGAGGGGGGTGGGTTGGACTTTCGAACGCGGTGCGGGGCGGGTGCGGAGGGGTGGGTGTGGGTGAGTTGGCTTTTCAGACTCGGATGACCTGGGGACCTTGCAGTGAGTAGCGATGCGCCTCGGACGCCGGCAGCAGCGTGCTCGTGACGATCGCCTCCAAAGAGCTGATGTCGGCGAACCGGCAGAAGCTGACCATGCCGAACTTGGTGTGCACGCCGGCGAATACCGTGCGCCGGGAGGCCCGGATCGCCTGGGCCTTGACCTCACTGACCGCCGGGTCCGGTGTGGTGAGGCCGTGTTCGCGGGAGATGCCGTTGGCGCCGATGAAGGCCAGGTCGATGACGAATCCGGCGAGCATCTTCGTCGTCCAGTGGTCCACCGTCGCCAGCGTGCCGGGGCGGACCCGGCCGCCGAGCAGCAGGACGCTGGTGTTGTCGGCCTCGGCGAGCGCGCCCGCCGTGGCCAGGGAGGCGGTGACCACGGTCAGCGGCCGGTCCCGCGGCAGTGCCTCGGCGATGAGCTGCGGAGTGAATCCCTCGTCGACGAAGACCGTCTCGGCGTCGCCGAGCAGCTCGGCGGCCGCGGCCGCGATCCGGCGCTTCTCGGGCACATGACTCGTGGTGCGGAAGGCGAGCGTCGTCTCGAAGCCGGCGCTCTCCACGGGGTAGGCGCCGCCGTGCGTGCGGCGCACCAGACCGTGGTCCTCCAGGGTGCGCAGATCCCGTCGTACGGTCTCCTTGGCCACGCCCAGCTCCGCGGCGAGCGCGGCGACGTCGACCGAGCCCGTGCGGCGCGCGGCGTGGACGATCTCGCGCTGCCGTTCCTCCGCCGTCATGCTCGCCACGGCCGTCACCCGCTCCCTTGTGCTCCGTCGCACAGTGCCCGTTCGGGCCCGGTGCGCCCTTGAGGGAAGTTCTACAGCGGGTTTCGGCCACTGACCAGGCCTGTTGCGTGCCCGATGATGACCGTCTGTGCCCGTTTCGCGCTCCCGGTGCCCGCGGCGGACCTGGGAGGGAACGGGTGGGGAGGTGGGATCGGGCAGCGTTCGTGCCCGAACATGGCGGTGGACGGGCCCGTTCGGTGCCCGCCCTTGGGTTTTCGCCCCGCCGTGGCGTCAGTGTTGCCCGGCCGTGGCGTCAGTACGGCCAGATCGGCGGGTGCGTGGTGAAGTGGCCGCCGAGGTGGGCGTGGTCCGGGTTGTCCGGGTCCAGGTCGCCCTGCTCGGCGATGAGCTTCTCGGCGTACGGCTCGGAGTCGTCCCGCGGCTCGTAACCGAGGGCCCGCGCGGTCGCGAGGTCCCACCACAGGCGGGTGTTCGCGGACGAGCCGTAGACGACCGTGTGCCGGACGTCCTCGGCGGTGAGGGCGGCGTGGAAGAGACGGGCGCCGTCCTCGGGGCTCATCCAGACGGAGAGCATGCGCACGCTCGTGGGCTCGGCGAAGCAGGAGCCGATGCGGACCGAGACGGTCTCCAGGCCGTGCTTGTCCCAGTAGAACTGCGCCAGATCCTCGCCGAAGGACTTGGACAGGCCGTAGAAGGTGTCCGGGCGGCGCGGGGTGTCGATGGGGATCAAGGCGTTGTCGTCGAAGGGGGCGTCGCCGTGCGGGCGTGGGGTGAAGCCCACGGCGTGGTTGGAGGAGGCGAAGACGATCCGGCGTACGCCCTCCTCGCGTGCCGCCTCGTACAGGTTGTACGTCCCTTCGATGTTGGCCTTGAGGATCTTGTCGAAGGAGGATTCCAGGGAGATTCCGGCGAGGTGGATGATCGCGTCGACGCCCCGCACCGCCTCGCGCAGGGCCGCCTTGTCGGCGAGGTCCGCGGTGATCGCGTCCGGCTCGCCCTCGACGGGCAGCACGTCGAGGAGGCGCAGCTCGTAGCCGTACCGCGGCAGCAGCCCGCGCATCAGGGTGCCGAGTCCGCCGGCGGCGCCGGTGAGCAGAACGGTGCGGGGAGCGGGCATGCGGGTGTCTCCTCGGGGCGGGCGGTGTGCCGCGTCGTGCCGGCCGGATGCGGCCGGGTGCGGTCCGAAGCCGGCCGGGTGCCGGTTGGGGCTCAGGGTCGCGTTCTGGTCGAGCGGCCGTGTCGCGTTCTGGTCAAGCGGCCGTATGCGTGTACGAGATTCACATCCATGGACGGTCTATGGACACGCTAGGGAGCGGCGGCCCGCCGCGTCAAGTGTCGCGCGGAGGTGGCGAATCCGCTACGCATCGGCTGCGATCCGCCGTCGTGTCGCCTGCGTGCGCGCTTGACCGCCGCCGAGGTCGCGTCTTAGCGTGGGCGCGTTCAGAAATATAGACGTGGATCAGAAACGTGCACCGGTGAGCACCTGTTTAGGGAGAGCCCGTGACCTCAGCCCCTCTCGCCGCTCGACTGAGTATTCCCAGCGGGCCGTTGTTCTTCCCCGTCACCGCGTACGGCCCCGACGGTGCGCTCGACCTCGATGTCTACCGGGAGCACGTGCGGCGCGGCGTCGCGGCGGGTGCCGCGGCCGTCTTCGCGTGCTGCGGCACCGGTGAGTTCCACGCGCTCACGCCCGAGGAGTTCGAGGCGTGCGTGCGGGTTGCCGTGGAGGCGACGGCAGGGCGCGTGCCGGTGGTGGCGGGAGCGGGATACGGGACGGCGCTCGCCGTGCGGTACGCGCGGCTCGCCGAGGCCGCGGGTGCGGACGGGCTGCTCGCCATGCCGCCGTATCTCGTCGTGGCCGGGCAGGAGGGCCTGCTGCTGCACTACCGCGAGGTCGCCGCGGCCACCTCGCTGGACGTCATCGTCTATCAGCGCGACAACGCCGTCTTCACGCCCGAGAGCGTTGTCGAGCTGGCGCGCACCGACGGGATCATCGGGTTCAAGGACGGGGTCGGCGATCTCGATCTGATGCAGCGGATCGTGAGCGCGGTGCGCAGCGAAGTCCCGGGTGATTTCCTGTACTTCAACGGATTGCCGACGGCCGAGCTGACCGGGCTCGCCTACCGGGGCATCGGGATCACGCTGTACTCGTCCGCGGTGTTCTGCTTCGCGCCGGAGGTCGCGCTGGCCTTTCACACGGCGCTGAACACCGGGGACGACGAGACGGCGAACCGGCTGCTCGACGGTTTCTACCGGCCGTTCGTCGATCTGCGCGCGCTGGGACGCGGGTACGCGGTCTCGCTCGTCAAGGCGGGCGTGCGGCTGCGGGGGCTGGACGTGGGGGAGGTGCGGCCGCCGTTGCACGAGCCGGCCGAGGACCATGTCAAGCAGCTCGCCCAGTTGATCGAGCGTGGCTACGCGCTGATCGAGGAGGACATGTGACGGCGCATGTGACGGTGCGGGCGCGGCTTGTGGCGGGGTTTCTGACGGGGCTTCTCGAGGAGAGCATGTGAAGACGTCCGCGTTCCTGTACCCGTGGGACGTCAACGGGGATCCGGAGGCCGCCGCGCGGATCGCCGGGCTCGGGGTGCGACAGGTGACGCTCGCGTCCGCGTACCACTCCACGCGCGCGTTGACGCCCCGCCACCCCCGGCATCGGATCGTCACGGCCTCGCACGCCGCCGTGCTGTATCCGGTGGAGGAGGCCCGCTGGGAGGGGCGTTCGCTGCGCCCGTACGCGGCCGGGGAGTGGGCGCCGGGGGACGCGTACGGATCCGCTGCCGCGGAGCTTGCCGATGCCGGGCTGGAGGTCCACACCTGGGTGGTCCTCGCGCACAACTCCCGTATGGGGGAGGAACACCCGTCGACGTCCGTGGTCAACGCGTACGGGGACCGGTACCCCTGGGCGCCGTGCATAGCGCAGCCCGCGACGCGCGACTATCTGGTCGACCTCGCGGCGGAGGCCGCGGTGCGGCCGGGGGCCAGGGGGACGGAGCTGGAGTCGCTCGGCTGGTACGGCCTGGCCCATCTGCACGCGCACGACAAGATCGGCGGGGTGGGGCTCGGAGATGCCGGGCAGTACCTGATGGCGCTGTGTTTCTGTCCGGTGTGCCTCGACGGTTACGCGGAACAGGGCGTGGACGCAGGGGAGTTGGCGCGCGCGGTACGGGAGGCGCTGGAGCCGGTGTGGCGCGGTGCCGCGACGTCGGAAGGGGGCTGGGCAGGGGTCGAGAAGCTGCTCGGGGAGGAGCTCGCGGGGGCTTCGCGCGGGTGGCGTGACGGGGTGGCCCGTGCGCTCCAGGAGGCGGCGGTCGCCGCGGTGCGGGCGGCTGCGCCGGGCGGGTTCCAGGTGCTGCTGCACGCGGATCCCGTGTCGTACCACTGCGGTGCGAACGCCGGGGTCGACCCCGGGCACATTCTGTCCGTGGCGGACGGGGTGGTGGTGCCGTGTACGGGTGGTGTGGGGCTGTTGAGGCCGTTCGCGGAGGTGGGGCGGGAGGCCGGGCAGGCCCGTGTACTCGCCGCCAACTTCACCGTGGTGGCGGGGATGGGAGGGCGGCCGGGCGGGCTGGCCGCGGATGCCGAGCGTGCGGCTTCGTCGGGGGCGACGGAGTTGCGGCTTTATCACGCCGGGTTGGCCTCTGACCGGGATCTGGAGGCTGTGCGAGCGGCGGTGGCGGGGCTGGACTGAGCCGTCCGGATGCTGCCGGTGACGTGTCCGCCCGGCGGGTGGGCCGGGCTGGCGGGTGGGCGGGTCGGGCCCCCCTCACGCGCGCCGACGCCCGCGGGCGCGTGCGCGCGCATCCAGCCCGTCCGGGTTGGAGATCCTTTGGCCCGTCCGGCGTGCGAGGACGAGGCGGGCCAGGCCGTCCAGGCCGATGGGGGTCCGGGGGCGCAGGCCTCAGGCCGGGGCGGGTAGGGGCGAGGGGGTGGCGAAGGGCTGGGGCGAGGACCACGGGCCGGAGGGGACGGCCCGGAGGGGTGGCCCCGAGGGATGGCCGGGAGGGGATGGCCCGGAGGGCGGCCGTGACGGCCTCACCGGAGACCACCACCGTGGCCAGGGGCGACCCCGCGTTGCGATCACTCACCACACCCGCCACCGTCCATGTCATGGCAGGTGTCGCCACCGTCCATGTCATGGATGGTGATCGTGGTGCTGAGGAGGGGGTCGTGGATCGGGCAGGTGCCCTGGAGAGCCGGCTGCTTCCGCTTTTCGGCCGAGAGCGATGAGTTTCGGGCCCCGCCACGGTCTACCCCTCAAGTGGAGACGAGCGCTGAGGAGAAGCGGATGACCAGCCCGACTTTCGACCTGGGGCCGCAGGCCCTGATCGTGGCGCGTCTCGCGCACGGCGTGACGGAGGAGCAGCTCGACGGTGTGACCCCTTGCCCGGAGTACGCGGTGCACAACATGCTGGGCCACCTGGCCGGGCTGGCCGTCGCCTTCCGCGACGCCGGGCACAAGGACCTGGGGCCCACGACGGCAACCAGCCCGGGCGCCGTCGTGCCCGACATCGAGCCCGGCTGGCGGGTGGCCCTGCCGAAGGCGCTCGACGAGCTCGCCGAGGCCTGGCGCGACCCGGCCGCCTGGACCGGCGTGACCCGGGCGGGCGGCGTGGAGCTGCCGGGTGCGGTGGCGGCTGCCGTCGCCGCTGACGAGCTGGTGATGCATGGCTGGGACCTCGCCCGGGCCACCGGCCAGGAGTACGAGCCCGACCCCGCCGCTCTCCAGGTGTCGTACGAGTTCCTCGCCGCCGCGGCCGCGGATCCGAGCCGGGGCGGGGGCATCTTCGGGCCGGTGGTGCCGGTGCCCGACGACGCACCACTGCTCGACAGGGCGATCGGGCTCAGCGGTCGCGACCCCGGCTGGAAGCCGTAGGGAGCGGCGAGAGCGGGGCAGGGTCCGCTGTCCCCCGAGTACGCAAACCCTTGATCCGGCTGCCCGAAGTATCCGGCGAGACACCCCCCACTGCTCAACGCGTGGGGGGTGTCCCATCGCGGAAGCGAACGCCAGGCCCACCGGTCACCCCGACTTCTTTTGTCGCAAGCGTTGACGAAACACGGTCGCGCTCCTACCTTCAACGCGTCGTACTTCGTACGTCATATATGAGACGCGATATACGAGCTCGGAAGTACCTGAAGTACCCGAAGTACCCGAAGTACCCGAAGTACCCGAAGCATTCGATGCACCCGATGCGTCGGTCCACGCGATCCGATCCGACCCGTGAGATCCGAGAGGCGCGCATGACCTCTGTGCCCACCCCGATCCCCTCCCGCACGCAGTTCGTGCTGGACGGGATCAAACACCGCATCCTCACCGGGCAGTTGACGCCGGGTCAGGCTCTGGTCGAGACCGAGCTCGCCGCGCAGTTCGGGGTGTCGAAGACGCCCGTGCGCGAGGCGCTCAAGACCCTGGCCGGTACCGGGCTCGTCGTGATGAACCAGTACAAGGGCGTCGCGGTGCGCATGGTGGACGCGGACATGGCGCGCGAGGTGTACGACGTGCGGCTGCTGCTCGAACCTGAGGCGCTGCGCAGGGCCGTACGGCGCGAGGCCTCGCTCGATGCCGCGCGCGAGGCGCTGACCCGCGCCGACGCCGCCACCGACACCGCCGAACGCTCGCTCGCCAACCGGGAGTTCCACCGTGCCCTGTACCTGCCCTGCGGCAATCCGCTGCTGGGCCGGATGCTCGACGAAGTGCGCGACCAGGCCGCCCTGGTGTCGGCGGTCGCCTGGGCCGCCGACCCGTCCTGGGAGCGCGAGGCGGGCGAACACCGGGAGATCCTGCGGCTCGCGCTGGCCGGTGACGCCGACGGCGCGGCCGACGCGCTGCACGCGCACATCGCGTCGTTCGTGCGACGGGCCTTCCCCCGGGGCCAGGAAGAGGATGGACAGGAATGACAGCGACGTACGAGATCCAGCGGGCGGCGCTCGCCGAGGTCGTGGCGATCCCCGTGACCCCGTTCGCGGAGGACGGCTCGATCGATCGCGACACTCACCGGGCCCTGTCGCGTCGGCTGCTCGACGGCGGGGTGAAAACCCTTACGCCCAACGGCAACACGGGCGAGTTCTACGCCCTCACTCCCGAAGAGCGGCGGCTCGTCGTCGAGTTGACCGTCGAGGAGTTGGGGGACCGGGCGGTCGTCCTCGTCGGGGTCGGACACGACGTGCCGACGGCCGTCGCCTCGGCGCGGCACGCCCGTGAGCTGGGTGCGCAGATGGTGATGGTCCATCAGCCGGTGCATCCGTATGTGTCGGAGGGCGGTTGGGTCGACTACCACCGGGTCATCGCCGAGGCCGTGCCCGAGCTGGGCGTCGTTCCGTACATCCGTAACCCGCTGCTCGCCGGGGAGCGGCTCGCCGAGCTCGCCGACGTGTGCCCGAACGTCATCGGGGTGAAGTACGCCGTTCCGGACGCCGCGCGCTTCGCCGCCTTCGCGCGGGACGCCGGGCTCGACCGGTTCGTATGGGTGGCCGGGCTCGCCGAGTCGTATGCGCCCTCGTACTTCTCGGCGGGCGCCACCGGGTTCACCTCGGGGCTCGTGAACGTCGTCCCGGCGGTATCGCGGAACATGATCGAAGCGCTGCGGTCCGGGGACTATCCGGCGGCGATGAAGGTGTGGGAGCAGGTCCGCCGGTTCGAGGAGCTGCGTGCCGCGCAGAGGTCCGCCAACAACGTCACCGTCGTCAAGGAGGCCCTGGCCTCGCTCGGACTGTGCCGCCGCGAGGTGCGTCCCCCGAGCGAGCAGCTTCCCGAGTCCGAGCGGGCGGAAGTCGCCGCGATAGCCGCCGGATGGTCCCTGTGAAGCGTCCGGAGGACCTCAGAAGCCACCAGTGGTACGGCACCGACGGGTTGCGCTCCTTCAGTCACCGGGCGCGTACACGGCAGCTCGGCTATCTGCCCGAGGAGCACCTGGGCAAGCCGGTCATCGCGATCCTCAACACCTGGTCCGACATCAACCCTTGCCATGTGCATCTGCGGGACCGCGCGCAGGCCGTGAAGCGGGGAGTGTGGCAGGCCGGGGGCTTCCCGCTCGAATTCCCGGTCTCCACGCTGAGCGAGACCTTCCAGAAGCCGACCCCGATGCTCTACCGCAACCTCCTCGCCATGGAGACCGAGGAGTTGCTGCGCTCGTATCCGGTCGACGGGGCCGTACTGATGGGCGGCTGCGACAAGTCGACGCCCGCGCTGCTGATGGGGGCCGCCTCTGTCGACCTGCCGGCCGTCTTCGTGCCCGCCGGGCCCATGCTGCCGGGCCACTGGCGGGGCGAGATCCTCGGCTCCGGCACCGACATGTGGAAGTACTGGGACGACAAGCGCGCGGGTCTCATCGGGGACTGCGAGCTGACCGAGCTGGAGAGCGGGCTCGCCCGGTCTCCGGGGCACTGCATGACCATGGGGACGGCGTCCACCCTCACGGCGGCCGCCGAGGCGCTCGGCGTCACCGTGCCCGGCGCGTCGAGCATTCCCGCCGTCGACTCCGGTCACGACCGGATGGCCGCGGCCGCGGGGCTCAGGATCGTCGAACTCGTCCGCAAGGACCGGAAGTTGTCCGACATCCTGACGGAAGAGGCGTTCCGGGACGCGGTGACGACCGTCCTGGGGCTCGGTGGATCCACCAACGCCGTGATCCATCTGATCGCCATGGCCGGGCGGGCCGGCGTCACCCTCACGCTCGACGACTTCGACCGGATCGCGCGGACCGTGCCGGTGCTCGCCGACGTCCGGCCCGGCGGCCGGACCTACCTCATGGAGGACTTCCACTTCGCCGGGGGGCTGCCCGGGTTCCTGTCGCGGATCACCGATCTGCTGCATCTGGATCGGCCGACGGTGTCGCACGACAGCATGCGGGAGCAACTCGACGGCGCGCTCGTCCACAACGACGACGTCATCCGCACCCGGGAGAACCCGGTCGCGGCCGAGGGCGGAGTCGCCGTGCTGCGCGGCAACCTCTGCCCGGACGGCGCGGTCATCAAGCACATCGCCGCCGAGCCACGGCTGCTGAAGCACACCGGTCCCGCCGTCGTCTTCGACGACTACAGGACCATGCAACGGACCATCGACGACCCGTCCCTCGGGATCACCGCGGACAGCGTGCTGGTGCTGCGGGGTGCCGGGCCCAAGGGCGGGCCCGGCATGCCCGAGTACGGGATGCTGCCCATCCCCGACCACCTGCTGAAGCAGGGCGTACGAGACATGGTGCGGATCTCCGACGCCCGGATGAGCGGCACGAGTTACGGCACGTGTGTGCTGCACGTGGCACCCGAGTCGTACGTCGGCGGCCCGCTCGCGCTGGTGCGTACCGGGGACACGATCACCCTCGACGTCGAGGCGCGGTCACTCCGACTCCATGTGACCGACGAGGAGTTGGACCGCAGGAGGGCGGCGTGGACGCCGCCGCCCGAGCGGTACGAGCGTGGCTACGGAGCGCTCTACAACGAGCAGATCACGCAGGCCGACACCGGCTGCGACTTCGCGTTCCTGGCCAGGCCGGGCAAGGTGCCGGACCCCTACGCCGGGTGAGTGCCGGACCCCTACGCCGGGTGAGAGGGGCCCACGAGGACCGCGGCCGCTTCTCTTTTCCTGTGGGTGAGGTATCGATCGGATAAAGGCCCTCGCGCGGCACGCGTGATGCGCGTAGACAGTCCGTGACCTGGTGCGGAATCCAACACACCCAGATCCGGAGAATCCATGCGGAAGTCCCTCAGAGCGGCAGCCATCGGTGCCGCTTGTGCCGTCGCCGGCGCTGCCCTGTACGGCACCGGCGCAGCCACCGCCGAGCAGTCGACGGCGAACTCGACCCACGAGCCCTACAACATCGGGGTTCTGGTCAAGGACATCGACACCTATTACGGCACCACGCTCGACAGCGGCGGCGTGTACCAGGCGTCCGCGGACAGCCAGTACGCCAAGGACCTGGCGCGCCTGGAGTCGGACGCCAAGCGCTACATCGACAAGGCGGCGCGCAAGGCCGAGCGGCACGGCGAGAACCCCGCTGTCGTCTTCGACATCGACGACACGCTGCTGCTCTCCCTCGACTACGAGAAGAAGACCAACTACACGTACAACTCCGCCTCTTGGGCGGCGTACGTGGCCCAGGCCGACCGCCCGGCCGTCTTCGGCACCCCCGAACTCGTCGAGTACGCCGAGTCCAAGGGCGTCGAGGTCTTCTACAACTCGGGCCTCAAGGAGTCGCAGCGCGCCTCCGCGGTCGCGAACCTGAAGAAGGTCGGCGCCGACATCAACCTCGACGCCGACCACATGTTCCTCAAGGACGCGGCGAACCCGCCGTCCTACTTGAGCGACTGCGCCACCGCCGCCGCCTGGAACTGCACGACCGTGCAGTACAAGTCCGGCACCCGCAAGCACATCGAGTCCCTCGGGTACGACGTCATCGCCAACTTCGGCGACCAGTACTCCGACCTCGACGGGGGCTACGCCGACAAGACGTACAAGCTCCCGAACCCGACGTACTTCGTCAGCTGAGCCTTTTCAGGAGCGGCCGGTCCGTACGGGGCGGATCGGCTCGAGGGTCGGCGCCGGCAATGAAGTGAGCGTCACCCCTTCGCGGCGTACGAAACGCCCCCGCCGGTCGTCACCGGCGGGGGCGTTCCTCTGCTGACCGAGGGGGGCTCAGATCAGCAGGCATCTTTAGGGACGCGGAAAGCGAACAGGTGGTTCATTCCCGGGGACGCCCAAGAGGATTCCGTCACTCGTGGCCGATGTCGGAAGCGGAGAACCTGCGGGACGTCCCGTCCGGGCCGGTGCCACGCGTATGCGGGTGCGGGTGCGGGTGCGGCGGCTTACGGCACCGGGCGGGTGTGCGCGTCTGCGGGTGCGTATACGCCCCCGTGTGTCACCCGTGAAGAAGGGGTGTGCCGGTGGGGCGGGATGCGAGAGCGTATCAGCGTCCCGTACGGAACCTCGAACGACGTATGACAGGCCGAACCCGATTCCGTAACACGGAGAAAACCTGAAAGCGGTTCGACGCGGGAACAATCCAGCCAGCATCCGCACACCCAGCACGCAGGTGACGAGGAGTATCGCCATGTCCGAAACGCAGAAGGTGACCGACCGGCCAAGTGCCGTGCCACCAGCGGAGAACGGCGTCGACCGGTTCTTCAAGATCTCCGTCCGGGGCTCCACCTTCGGCCGGGAGATACGCGGCGGCTTCGCCACGTTCTTCACCATGGCCTACATCCTCGTCCTGAATCCGATCATCCTGGGCAGCGCCAAGGACAAGTTCGGGCACCAGCTCGACGCCGTCCAACTCACCACCGCCACCGCCCTGGTGGCCGCGGTCATGACGATCATCATGGGCGTCGGCGGAAACCTCCCGCTCGCGCTCGCCGCGGGTCTCGGCCTCAACGCGGTCGTCGCCTTCCAGATCGCCCCGCTGATGAGCTGGGACGACGCGATGGGCCTGATCGTCCTGGAAGGCCTGCTCATCTGCGTGTTGGTGGTCACGGGCCTGCGGGAAGCCGTCATGCACGCGATACCGCAGCCGCTGAAGCAGGCCATCAGCGTCGGCATCGGCCTGTTCATCGCCTTCATCGGCTTCGTCGACGCCGGGTTCGTCACCCGGATCCCGGACGTCGCGCAGACGACCGTACCGGTTCAGCTGGGCGGCACGGGCTCGCTGAGCGGGTGGCCGGTTCTGGTCTTCTGTCTCGGCGTGCTGCTGACCGTCGGGCTGCTCGCACGCAAGGTCAAGGGCGCCATCCTGATCAGCATCGTCACCATGACGATCGTCGCGATCATCATCAACTCCACCGCTGACATCAAGAGCTGGGGACTGACCACGCCGAAGGTGCCCGACGACGTGGTGGCCTCACCCGACTTCGGACTGCTCGGTCACTTCAGCCTGTTCGGCGCCTTCGGCGAGACCAGCGCGATCACCGTCGTCCTGCTCGTCTTCACCCTGATCCTGTCCGACTTCTTCGACACCATGGGCACGGTCGTCGGCATCAGCGCGGAGGCGGGCCTGCTCGACGAGGAGGGGCAGGTGCCCAACCTCGGACGGGTGCTGCTCATCGACGGTGCCGCGGCGGTCGCGGGCGGCGCGGCGTCGGCGTCGTCCTCGACGTCGTACATCGAGTCGGCGGCGGGCGTCGGTGAGGGCGCGCGCACGGGCTTCGCCAACCTGATCACCGGTGGCCTCTTCGCCCTCGCGCTGTTCCTGACCCCGCTGCTCACGATCGTTCCGCTGCAGGCCGCGGCGCCTGCCCTCGTCGCGGTCGGGTTCCTGATGATGACCCAGGTCAAGCACATCGACTGGGACAGGTACGAGATCGCCATCCCGGCGTTTTTGACCATCGCGGTGATGCCGTTCACGTACTCCATCACCAATGGCATCGGGGCGGGATTCCTGGCGTACGTCCTGATCAAGTCCGTGCTGGGGAAGGCGAAGGAGGTCCACTGGCTGCTGTGGGGGGCGTCGGTGCTGTTCCTGGTGTACTTCGCGATCGACCCGATCGAGCAGTTGTTCAACGTGAAGTAGGCGGCCACCACGGGTCGTTGGCCGGAAGCGGCCCCGTCGTGGCTGGTCGCGCGGGTCCCCGCGCCCCTTCGGGCGCGGGGACAGCGCACCTCAGTTCTTCAGCGCCGCCTGCATCATCGCCTTGGCCACCGGCGCCGCCAGACCGTTACCGCTGACCTCGGACCTCGCCGCATCCGACTGCTCGACCATGACCGCGACGGCGACCTCCTTGCCGTTGGAGTCGGACGTCGCGTACGACGTGAACCAGGCGTACGGCGTCTTGCTGTTGTTCTCGCCGTGCTGGGCCGTACCGGTCTTGCCGCCCACGGTCGCGCCGGGGACCTGCGCGTTCGTGCCGGTGCCGTCCTTGATGACCGTCTGCATCGCCGACTGGAGCTGCTGGGCCGTGGACGAGCTGACGATCTCCTTGGTCTGCGTGCTGTCGTCGTAGTTCTTCAGCACATTGCCGCCGGCGTCACTGGTCTGCGACACCATGTGCGGCGAGACGAGCTTGCCGTCGTTGGCTATGGCGGCCGACACCATGGCCATCTGGAGCGGGGTCGCGGTCACGTCGAACTGGCCGATGCCGGTCAGCGCCGTGGACGACTTGTCCATGTTCGACGGGTACACGCTGGTGTACGCCCGGACCGGCACGTCCTGCTTCGTGTCGTTGAAGCCGAACTTCTCCGCCATCGCCTTGACCTTGTCCTGGCCCAGGTCGACGGCCATCTTCGCGAAGACGTTGTTGCACGAGTACTGGAGCGCCACGCGGATCGAGGCGTTCTTGCAGGGGGCGTTCGGGTTCTCGTTCGACAGCACCCGGGTGGTGCCCGGCAGCGTGTACGGGTCCGGGCTGGTCGTCTTCTGGTCCACGTCCGAGTACAGCCCGTCCTCCAGCGCTGCCGCGGCGACGACCAGCTTGAACGTCGAGCCCGGCGGCAGCGGCTGCCGCAGCGCGCGGTTCACCAGCGGCTTGTCGGCGTCCTTGTTCAGCTGCTTCCAGAGACTGCTGTTGCCCGTGCTGAGGGCCGTCGGGTCGTACGACGGGGTGGAGACGGCCGCGAGGATCTTGCCCGTCTTCGGGTCGATCGCGACGGCCGCGCCCTTCTTGCTGCCCAGTGCGTTGTACGCCGCCTTCTGCACAGCCGGGTCGATCGTGGTGATCACGTCACCCGGGTCGGAGCGCTTGTTGGTGAGCGTGTCGAGCGGGTTCTTCAGCTGGGTGTCCGTGCCGTCGAGCAGGTCACGGTAGATGCCCTCCAGCTGTGTCGCCCCGTACACCTGGGAGCTGAAGCCCGTGACCGCCGCGTACAGACTGCCGTCCTTGTACGTGCGCTTGTACTTGAGGTCGCTGCCCTTCGTCTGCGCGGAACCGGTGATCGCGTCGCCGGCCACGATGATGTTGCCGAGCGGGTTCGCGTACAGCGAGATCGTGTTCCGCCGGTTGTCCTTGTCGTCCGCGAGTGCCTTGCCGTCGTAGAACTGCACCCAGGTCGCCCTGACCAGCAGGGAGAGCACGAGCAGCAGACTGAAGACGGCGGCACGCCTGATCGTCTTGTTCATCCCGCTGGGGAAGACGAGTGAACACGAGCGAATCGTTCCCTTCCGGCCGGATTTCTCATGTGTCCTTCATCGAACGGAGGTCGGTCGCCGTCCTCACGGAGGTCAGTCGGCGTCCTTCATGAAGCCCGCTTCGTAGGCGGCGATCACCGCCTGGGTGCGGTCCCGGGTGCCCGTCTTCGCCAGCACGGCCGCCACATGGGTCTTCACCGTCGCCGGACCGACGCCCATGCGCCCGGCGATCTCGGCGTTCGTGAGCCCCGTCGCCATCAGCCGCAGCACGTCGCTCTCCCGCGCCGTGAGCTTCGCCACCCACGGCGGCGGGGCGGGCCGCGTCCGCGCGTGCTCGGCGGCCAGCGCGCGCACCGCCGACGGGAACAGCAGCGTGTCGCTGTGCGCGACCAGCCGCACGGCCTGTACGAGCGCGTCCGCCTCGGCCCGCTTGAGCAGGAACCCCGAGGCGCCGGCGCGCAGCGCCTCGTACACGTAGGCGTCGTTCTCGAAGGTCGTCACGACGACGATGCGCGGGGGATCGGGAAGCGTCGCGACGATCTGTTCGGTGGCGCGGATGCCGTCGATCCCGGGCATGCGGACATCCATGAGGACGATGTCCGGTGTGAGCTCCCGTACGACGGACACGGCCTCGGCGCCGGTCGCCGCCTCGCCCACGACCTCCAGGTCGGGCTCGGCGGTGAGGATCACCCGCAGGGCGGTGCGCACCATGCGCTCGTCGTCGGCGAGGACGATGCGGACGGTCATGGGGTTCCTTCCAGAGGCAGTCGTACGGTCAGGCGCCACACCCCGTCCACCGGGCCCGCCTCGGACGTGCCGCCGAGCAGCCGGGCGCGGTCGGCGATCCCGCGCAACCCGTGACCGCCGCCCGGCCGGGGAACCCCGGTTGCCGTCGTCGGGTTCGTGGTGACGATCTCCAGCTGCTTGCCGCCACCGGTGATCAGCAGGGTCACCGGGGTGCGCGCGCCCGCGTGTCTCAGGGCGTTGCTCAGGCCTTCCTGCACGATCCGGTACGCCTCCCGGGAGACGAGCGGGTGCAGGGCGTCCGGGTTCACCTCGACCGTGGCGGTCACCTGGAGACCGCCGGCGCGGGTGCGGCGCAGCAGGCCGTCGAGATCGTCGGCAAGGGTCGGGGACGTCGGCTCCTTCTCCTCGTCGCCCTCCCTCAACACACCCAGCACCGCGTCCAGTTCGCCCACCGTCCGCCGTGTCGTGTCCTCGATCGCGGCGAGGGCCTCGCGGACGAAGTCCGGGTCGGTGTCGAGGACGCGGCGGGCCGCGCTCGCCTGGAGGGTGACCGCGCTGAGGGCGTGGCCGACGGAGTCGTGCAGCTCGCGGGCGAGCCGGTTGCGTACGGCGAGATCGGCGGCGCGGCGCTCGGCGGCGGCGAGCCGGTCCTCGGGCGTGGGCCCGAGCAGCGCGGGCGCCCAGCGGGCCAGCAGGTTCCCGCCGGCGGCGGCGCAGGCGGCCAGCGCGATCAGGGTGGCGACCCCGGCGACCGGCGAGAGCGCCAACGCCCAGGTGTGGTCGAGGACTTCGGGCAGCCCGAGCCGGGAGCCGCGCAGTCCCGCGACGAGCGGCAGCACGACGAGGACGGCCGCGAAGGGTGGCACGGCCAGCGACATGCCGCTGATGATCCCGCCGAAGCCGAGGTGCAGCGTGAACCAGCCGACGGTACGGCGGCGGGCCGCCCAGGTCCGCGGAGGACCGTCGGCGAGCCGGTCGCCGTCGACCCCGCACAGCGCGCGCACCCCGGCCACCGACATCGGCCGGGTCAACGGGAACAGCGCGGTGACCGCGGCGAGCGGCAACCCGACGGCGAAGGACACGAGTTGGAGGGGGAAGGAGTTGAACACGTAGCGCGAGTCGGTGGCCGGCCCGACGACGACCTCACCGACGAGGACGTACGGCATCGCGAGCGCGCCGCCGAGGATCAGATGGATCCACCGTCGCCGCGCCCGCCGTCCGAACAGGAACCGGGCGAACGCTTCCCCAGGCTTTCGACTTCGCTCAGGCAGGAAAGACCCCATTGTTCGTGGCACGCCGCGCCGGCCCGGCAGAGCCGGTCCGCTCCGCGAAGTGGTGCGCGCCGAGGGCGACCACGAGCATGCCGACGAGCATGTGCACAGCGTAGGCGAGCTCCATCAGCTCCGGCGGGCGCTCGGCGAAGTCGTCCACACCGGCCCGGTGTTCCAGCAGCGAGCTCCCCTCGGGGATACCGAGGCGACTCCCGGCGATCCGGGCGACCTGGTCCGCAACCCGCGGTGCCGGGCCCGTCAACGAGGGCGGTCACCAGGGGGAGGGGGCCTCTGCCGTGGTCAGGCCTCCAGGGTCAGCACGACCTCGGGGATCTCCTCGCCGCGGGCGTTGGCGTAGCCGCTGGTCCGGGCGGTCACGCGGAAGCCGCACTTTTCCAGGACCCGGCGGGATGCGGTGTTGTCCGCGGCGGCGCGGGCGTACAGCGGGCGCTCGTGGAGCTGCGCCAGGAGGGCTCGCAAGGCGGCGGTCGCGATGCCGCGGCCCCAGTACGCGCGGTCGATCCAGTACGTCACCTCCCGCTCGCCCGGTGAGCCGTACACCGCCGCGCTGCCGAGGACGTCGCCGTCCACCAGGACCGTACGCGCCACGACGTCGGACGAGGAGCGGATACGGCGCCAGTGGGCTTCGAAGGCGGTCCAGTCAGCGGGGTCCTTCGGGGTGAAAGCGGCCATGCGGAGCGCTTCCGGGTCGTTCGTCTGGCGGAAGAAGACCGGCAGATCGCTGTCGTGGACCTCGCGCAGGATGACCTCGATGCCGGACAATTCAGAGCCTCCGCGTCGCGAGCGTGAGCCGGTCACGCGCGTCGAACAGGGCGTCCTTGACCATCTGTTCGTGGGCGGGGGTGAGGCGGGCCACGGGGACCGAGCAGCTGATCGCGTCGCGTGCAGGGGTCCGGTACGGGATCGCGACGCCGAAGCAGCGCAGCCCCAGCGTGTTCTCCTCGCGGTCCACGGCGAAGCCCTGCTCCCGCACCTGGCGCAGCTCCTCGATGAGCTTCTCCCGGTCGGTGATCGTGTGCTCCGTGAGCGCGGGCAGCGTCTCCGGGAGCATCTTGCGCACCTGCTCGTCGGTGTGGGTGGCGAGCAGCGCCTTGCCGAGCGAGGTCGAGTGCGCGGGGAGCCGGCGGCCCACCCGGGTGAAGGGACGCAGGTAGTGCTGCGACTGGCGGGTGGCGAGGTAGACGACGTTCGTGCCGTCCAGCCGCGCCAGGTGGATCGTCTCCGTCGTGTCGTCGGAGAGCCGGTCCAGCGTGGGCCGGGCCGCGGCGACCACCTCGTCGCCGTCGATGTACGACGTGCCGACCAGCAGCGCCCGTACGCCGATGCCGTACCGCGTGCCCGTCGCGTCCGTCTCGACCCAGCCGAGCTCCACGAGCGTACGCAGCAGCATGTAGAGGCTGGACTTCGGATAGCCGACGGCCTCCTGGACCGCGGCCAGGGAGTGCATACCGGGCCGGCCGGCGAAGTACTCGAGCAATTCCACGGTCCGCACCGCGGACTTGACCTGCGCTCCGCCGCCTGTCTCGCCTGCCGACATCGCCCTTGACCCCCTCGTTCGACGGGAAATAGTCTCCGCATCATATTCACCATCAGAGACAGCGTTCAGTATATCGAACGCCGGTGATGAGTGACACAAGAACTGCGGCATGACATCTGGAGGGACCCGCGGTGGCAGCAGCACCAGTCTGGAGTGTCGACCCCCGTACCGGGAAGCAGCGCGAGCAGGTTGCGGTGGAGGCCACAGCACAGGAGGTGGACGAGGCGGTGCGCGCCGCGCACGCCGCGCGCCCCGCGCTCGCCGACCGCACCGTGCGCGCCGCGTTCCTGCGTACCGCCGCCGACCTGCTCGAAGGCGCCAAGGACCAGCTCGTCGAGGCCGCGGACGCGGAGAGCGCGCTCGGCCCGGTCCGGCTCACCGGCGAACTCGCGCGCACCTGCTACCAGTTGCGCGCGTTCGGGGACATCGTCGACGAGGGCGCCTTCCTCGACGTCGTGATCGACCACCCCGACGACACCGCGACCCCGCCGATCCCGGACCTGCGCCGCTACAAGGTGCCGCTGGGCGTCGTCGCCGTCTACTCGGCCTCGAACTTCCCCTTCGCCTTCTCGGTCGCGGGCGGCGACACGGCGAGCGCGCTGGCCGCCGGCTGCCCGGTCGTGGTCAAGGCGCACCCGGACCACCCCGGGCTGTCGGAGCTGGTCGCGGCGGTACTGCGCAGGGCCGCCGGCCGGCACGGCATCCCCGAGGGCGTCGTCGGCCTCGTCCACGGCTTCGAGGCGGGCGTCGAGCTGGTCAGGCACCCGCTGATCGCCGCCGCCGGCTTCACGGGTTCGGTACGCGGTGGCCGTGCCCTCTTCGACGCGGCGGCCGCGCGTCCCGTGCCGATCCCGTTCCACGGCGAGCTCGGCTCCCTCAACCCCGTCGTGATCACCGAGGCGGCCGCCGCCGAGCGCGCCGAGGCGATCGGCGCCGGGCTCGCGGGCTCGATGACGCTGGGCGTCGGCCAGTTCTGCGTGAAGCCGGGCCTGGTCCTGGCCCCGGCGGGCGCGGCGGGCGACCGGCTGGTGAAGTCCCTCACCGACGCCGTCAGCGACACCGACGCGGGCGTCCTCCTCGACCACCGCATGCGGGACAACTTCATCGCCGGTGTCGCCGAGCGCGCCGAACTCCCCGACGTGGACTCGCCGGTGACCCCGGGCGCGGGCGGGGAGCACACGGTGAGCCCCGGCTTCCTGACCGTTCCCGCGCAGAAGCTCACGGCCGAGGGCGAGCACGACCTGCTCCTGGAGGAGTGCTTCGGCCCGCTCACGGTGGTCGCGCGCTACGAGGACGAGTCCGAGGCGAGCGCGGTGCTCTCGCGTCTTCCCGGCAACCTCACCGCGACCGTGCAGCTCTCCACGGAGGAGGCGGCGGGCGAGGGACGCGGTGCCGAGATCCTCGCCGAGCTCACCCCACTCGCGGGGCGGGTGCTGGTCAACGGCTGGCCGACCGGTGTCGCGGTCGCCCCGGCCCAGCATCACGGAGGGCCTTACCCGGCGACGACCTCGACCTCGACGTCGGTCGGCGGCACCGCCATCGAGCGGTGGCTGCGGCCGGTGGCGTACCAGAACGCGCCTCAGGCGCTGCTGCCGCCGGAGCTGCGCGACGACAATCCGCTGGGGTTGCCCCGCCGTTACGACGGCCGTCTGGAGCGCTGAGCGCCCTGCCGCATACGCCGTTTCGGCGCGCGGCAGTCGACCTGAGAGACTCGGTGGATGGACGTCGAACTCCCCGAACTTCCCTTCCCCCTCCGTACCTACGGGCCCGATGGGCACTGGTCGTACGAGGACGGGATGCTCACCGGCTGGGCCGGCGCACGGCAGGACCGCTTCGTGTCGCCCACCGGTGAGGCCCTGGACCCCGCCTCCGACGCGCCCCGCCTGCTCGGGGCGCCCGAGGGGGACTTCCAGCTGATCGCCAAGGTCACGGTGGGCTTCGCGGCCTCCTTCGACGCGGGGGTGCTCTATGTCCATGTGGGGGAGCGGGCCTGGGCGAAGCTGTGCCTGGAGTACTCGCCGGACGTGCCCACCGTCTGCACGGTGGTCACCCGGGGGCACTCCGACGACGCCAACTCCTTCACCGTGGAGGGCAGTTCCGTCTGGCTCCGGGTGAGCCGCACGGGGCGGGCCTTCGCCTTCCACGCCTCCCGCGACGGCGAGCGCTGGACCTTCGTGCGGCTCTTCACCCTGGGCGACGAGAAGGAGACCGGGGCGGCCCTGGTCGGCTTCATGACCCAGTCGCCCATGGGGGAGGGGTGCGTGGTCACCTACGACGGGATCGAGTTCCGGCCGACCTGGCCCAGGGACCTCAGAGACGGCAGCTGACACAGCGGTTTTCGCCCCCGCCGCTCCTGCCCAATCCCGTCCCTGGGGGCGGGAGCCCCCAGACCCCCGGTCAAAGGATTGCGCAGTTCCCCGCGCCCTTATTCAGGGGCGCCGGGAACAGCGCGCACGGGGTC
>NZ_JBHVWZ010000045.1:0-70983 GCF_042881985.1 Streptomyces sp. NPDC058246
CCGCGCCCCGTTTCAGGGGCGCGGGGAACTGCGCGAACGGGGTCTGCGGCGCAGCCCCAGGTCGGGACGGGCAGGGGCGGCGGGGGCGGGAAACGCCCCGGCCCTACGGCCGTAGCGCGCGCAGCAGCAGGTCCGCCAGGTGGTCGGCGACCTGTTGGGGGGTGAGCGGTCCGTCGGGGCGGTACCACGTGGACAGGTGGTGCACGGACCCGAAGTGATAGTCGACGACGAGGTCGGCCGGCGTGGCCGTGGAGAAGACGCCCTTCTTCTGGCCCTCCTCGACCAGCGCCCGGAACCGCTCGTGATAGCGACGCCGCTCGGCCCGCACCTGCTTGTGCTTCTCGGGGCTGAGGTGATGCATCGAGCGGAAGAAGATCGACGCGTCGTCGAGATTGTCGATCGTCGTGACGACCACGTCGGCCGCGGCCCCCCGCAACCGCTCCTCGACCGGCGCGTCGGCGTCCGCGAAGGCGTCCAGCCGCTCCTGCTGGATACGCAGCACGCGCGCGTACACCTCGTGCAGCAGGTCGTCCTTGGAGCCGAAGTAGTGGTACAGCGCCCCCTTGGTGACGCCCGCCGCCTCGACGATCTCCTGCACCGAGGTGCGGTCGTAGCCCTGCTCGGCGAAGAGCCGGGTGGCGGCGGCCAAGAGCCGCTGCGGTACGGGCGTGCCGTCACCGTCCGTCGTCCTGGGCACTGCCGCCACCTGCCTTTCGTCTGATGTCTTACTGGCTGTCGTGCGGGCGGGAACGCAGTTCCCGACGGAGGATCTTCCCACTCGCCGTCTTGGGCAAGTCGGGCAGGATCTCCACCTGCCGCGGATATTTGTAGGCGGCCAGTCTCTCCTTGCAGTACGCGGCGAGCGCGTCGGGGTCCTCTTCGGCCCCGGGACGCAGGCTGATGTACGCCTTGACGGTCTCGCCGCGGTAGCCGTCGGGGATCCCGACGACGGCCGCCTCGCGGACCGCGGGGTGCGTGTAGAGGACGTCCTCGACCTCGCGGGGCCACACCTTGAAGCCGGACGCGTTGATCATGTCCTTCTTGCGGTCGACCACGTACAGCCAGCCCTCGGCGTCCATGAATCCGATGTCGCCGGTGCGCAGCTCGCCGTCCGGGAAGGTCTCGGCGGTGGCCTCGGGGCGACGCCAGTAGCCGGGCACGACCTGCGGTCCGCGGACGAGGATCTCGCCCTGCTCCCCGAACGGCACCTCCTGCCCCTGGTCGTCGACGATGCGTACGACGCTGTCGGGACCCGGGACGCCGACGGCCAGCGTCCCCGAGACCGGGTCGACGGGAGCCTCCCGGCCCGGCGGTACGGAGGCGCAGGGCGCGGTGCACTCGGTGAGCCCGTAGCCGTTGCGGATGTACGGCCCGAATCCGGCCCGGAACTTCTCCACCAGGGCGGGCGGCAGCGGGGCGCCGCCGGAGGAGATGTTGACGAAGGAGGAGAAGTGGTCCGGCGTGACCGCCGGGTGCGCGGCCAGCGCCATGAAGGCGGTCGACGGGCCCACCGTGTACTGGGGCCGGTGTTCGGCGAACGCGTCGAGGACGACGCCCGCCTCGAAGCGGTACGCGAGGACCAGGGTGCCCGCGCTGTCGAGGCAGGCGGCGAGCTGGCAGACCATCCCGGTGATGTGGAACAGCGGCGCCATCGCGAAGTAGACGGGCGCCTCGGGCAGCCCCAGCCCCGTCCGCTGCCGCTCGGCGTTGTACATGATGTTGCCGTGCGTGTTGGTGGCCCCCTTGGGGGTGCCGCTCGTGCCCGAGGTGTAGCTGATCAGTGCGATGTCGGAGGGGCCGAGGTCACGCCCCACGGGGGCCTTGTGACCCTGCCGGGCGACCGCCAGGAGGTCGCCGGCATCGTCTGCGACCGGCAGCCGCTCGAAACTCAGCACCCGCGTGTCGTCGCGGGTCTGCAGATCCAGCTCACACGCCGTCAGCACCACGCGTACGGGCGACTCGGCGGCCGTCTCGCGCAGATACGACTCCCACGCGCGGTCCGCGCACACCAGGGCGCTCACCTCCGCGTCCTGGAGTACGTGCCGCACCTCGCCCGATTTGTACATCGGGTTGACCGGCACGACGGTCGCGCCCGCCTTCCAGGCGCCCAGCAGGGCGAGCACGAAGTGCGGGGAGTTCTGCAGCAGGATCGCCACCCGGTCGCCGCGCTCCAGGCCACCGGCCGCGAGGTGCCCGGCGACGGAGTCGCTCAGCTCGTCCACCTCGCGGTAGCTCAGCCGCCCGTCGAAGTAGGCGAGGGCCGTGCGGTCGGGGGTGTGCGACACGACCTCGCGCAGGGCGTGCACCAGGGTGTCGGCGGGGTTCACCGGGGCGCGCTGGGCGTCGTTGAGCAGCGCCACCCAGGGCCGGTCGGCATAAGTGGTCACCGGCCCGCCTCCCACTTCTGCTGGATGTGGTTCATGGTGGCCAGCCAGCGGTCGGGCTCCCCGGCCCGCACCTGGTAGTACCCGGCGACCTCGGGGTGCGGAAGGATCAGGAAACGGTCCTCCTCGATCCCCTGGAAGAGCGCCTCGGCGACGTCCTCCGGCTCGATCGCGGTCGGCTGGAGCACGAGGTCGCCCGCGCTGCCGGTGGCGTCGAGCATGTCGGTACGCACGCCCTGCGGACAGATCGCGTGGACCTTGAGACCGCGGTGGCGGTACGTCAGGGACAGCCACTCCGCGAAGGCGTACGCGCCGTGCTTGGTGACGCTGTAGGGCGCGGCCCCGATCATGGTGAGCAGTCCGGCGGCCGAGACGGTGGAGACGAAACGCCCGCTGCCGCGCTCCAGCCAGGCCGGAAGCAGCTCCTGGGCCGCGCGGACGTGCGCCATCACGTTGACGTCCCAGGCGAGCGCCCAGACGTTCTCGCCGGCCGCCTCCGAGCCGCCGGAGGCGACGCCCGCATTCGCGCAGTAGACGTCGACCGTGCCGCCGAGCGCGTCGCGGGCCTCGGCCACGATCGCGGACGCGTCGCCCGGGACCGCGATGCCGCCGATCTCGTCGGCCACGGCCTTCGCCTTGGCGGCGTCCAGGTCATTGACGACGACCCGGGCCCCCTCGGCGGCGAAGCGACGGGCCAGCGCGGCCCCGATCCCGCCTCCCGCTCCGGTGACGACCACTCCCGCATCCTGCACGGCTTCCACCATCGGTCTCCTTCGACACGACGCGACACGGCTCTTCTGCGACTGTACTGCGACGCCAGACTAACCAGTCGGTATGTAGGCAGGGAAGGGGCCACCACGCCGAAGCCCCGTGCACCGGTGGCACCCCTCGGGCGCGGAGCCGCGACATATCCGGCTCCACCGCGTGGGCGCGACAAGCCGCGGATGCCGCGCAGCTTACGAACGACCGGCGGGAGCCCTTAGCGTGCCCTGTGCAACCTTCCGCGATCACGGAGGTCACACCATGCTCCCCCACGTCCTCGGCTCCGCTCGAACAGGGGGCACCCCCTTGTCCAGACGGACACTCCTCGCCGCCGGCACCGCCGCGGCAGCCCTGGCACCGGTGGCGATGGCGAACGATGCCGGCGGCCGCGGGCTCCGCACCGGCTTCGAGCGCCTGGCCGCGGACGGCTACGCCCTTCTCCGCGGCCGGCGGACCGGCATCGTCACCAACCCCACCGGCGTCACCAGCGACGTGCGCCACATCGTCGACGTCATGCACGCCGACGACCGCGTGAACCTGATCGCCGTCTTCGGCCCCGAGCACGGCTTCCGCGGCACCGCGCAGGCGGGCGGCTCCGAGGGCCGCTACGACGACCCGGCGACCGGACTCCCCGTCTACGACACGTACTTGAAGAGCGGTCAGCCGCTCGCCGACATCTTCACGGCCTCCGGCGTGGACACCGTCGTCTTCGACATCCAGGACGTGGGCGCGCGCTTCTACACGTACATCTGGACGCTGTACGACTGCATGGAGGCGGCCCGGCTCGCCGGGAAGCGTTTCGTGGTGCTCGACCGGCCGAACCCGGTGACCGGCCGTGCGGCCCAAGGGCCCGTCCTGCACAAGGAGTTCGCGACGTTCGTCGGACGGCAGCCCATCGCGCAGGCGCACGGGATGACGGTGGCGGAACTGGCACGGCTGTTCAACGAGGAGTTCCTCGCGGCGCCGGTGGCGCTGGAGACCGTACTGATGTCGGGGTGGAGGCGTTCGGACTTCTACGACGCCTCCGGCCTGCCCTGGGTGCCGCCGAGCCCGAACATGCCCACGGCCGACACCGCCCTGGTGTACTCGGGGACCTGTCTCTTCGAGGGGACGAACCTGTCGGAGGGGCGGGGCACGACCCGGCCGTTCGAGCTGCTCGGCGCGGACGGCATCGACGGACGCTGGGCCTCCGATGTCAGTCAGCTGAAACTCCCCGGCGTGCACTTCAGGGAGGCGTACTTCGCTCCCACCTTCTCGAAGTTCCAGGGCAAGACCATCGGGGGCGTACAGATCCACGTGCACGACCGGGCCGCGTACGACCCGGTGCGCACCGGCGTCGCCCTCCTGGTGACCGCCAAGAAGGCCTGGAGCGGCTTCGCGTGGCGCTCCGACAACTGGATCGACAAGCTGACCGGGTCGACGCTGGTGCGCACGATGATCGACGCGGGGGCGAGCGCCGACGAGGTCGTGGCGGCCTGGCAGGAGGAGCTGAAGGCTTTCCGGCGGGTACGGGAGGAGTACCTCCTCTACGGGTGAGCGGGGACGCCGCCGTCCGCGGAACAGGGGTCTCTCGCTTCCGGGGGCACAGCCCCGCGGCCAACGCCTGTTGGGCAACGAGTGTTGGCCAACGAGTGTTGGGCAACCAGGGTTGGGCAACCGGTGCAGGCCAACAGACGTTGGTCTACGTGCGTTGGTCTACGTGCGTTGGCCAACACGCGTAGGCCACCGACGTTGGCCAACGAACGTAGGACGACCCGCGTTCGCCGACCGACGTTGGCCAGCGGACCTGGGCCAACGGACGTTGGCCAACGGATGCAGGCCAACGAACGCCGACCATCACGCATGTTGGCCAACAGGCGTAGACGAAACGCCCGTTGGCCAACACCCGTGGGCATCGTCACCGGTGTGACGTGTACTCCACCACCTGCTGATAGGTCGGCCGGTTCTGCCAGGTGATCTTGCCGTGCTTGATGCCGCCGAGCGCCCGCTGGACGATCGAGTCGGCGCACCACTGGTCGCCCGCCGAGCACTGGTCGTCGCCGGGGTAGACGTCGGACGCGGTCTTGCCGGCCGCATCCTTCAGGGTGCTGATCAGCGCGTCCCGGCAGGCGCTGAGGCTGCCGGAGCCGCAGTACTTCTGCGACAGACCGCCCTGCACCGACTCCCCGAGCACCGCCCGGATGTCCTTGTCGACATAGCTCCACCAGCCGTACTGGAACGAGCTTCCGGCGTGAGCGCCGGTCGGGCCGTGCGCGGCCGACGGCGACTCGTCGACGGGGAGGTTGTTGCTGAACGCGGTGTAGAGGTCGCTGCCGAGGCCCGGCTGGAACTCGGCCTTCACCAGCAGCGGCCACCAGGCGTCGAGGATGCGGATCGCGTCGGCGTTGGCGTACGTGTGCGACCCGGACGACGTCTCCGTGCGCTTGGCGCCCGCCGTCACCCACGCGGACAGCTTGCTGACGGCCGCCGCGGCCGTCGGGTCCGTGACCGTCGAGCTGTTGATCACCTTCAGCAGGTCCGGCAGCACGTCCTCGGCCCGCAGATCGGCCAGGGCGGCGTCGGCCATGGCCTTCACCAGCGCGGTCCGCGTGACGCCGCCGGCCGCCACCAGTTTCTTCACCCGGTCCTCGAGCAGGTTGCCACGATGGACCGAGCCGTCACCCCAGGAGGCTGTCGTGTAGTCCTTGGCCTGCTTGTTGTTCCAGGAGATGTAGTAGTCCTGGTCGGTCGAGTTGGGGTGGGCGGACGCCGGTGTGTAGTCGGCGGTGTTCGTCGTCGGGTTCCAGTTCTTCCACTCGTACGCCGCCTGCGCCCACACGGGGAACTCGGCGTCGACACCGGTGGCGCGCACCGGGTTGTCTCCGCTGTTGTAGTACGCGGTGTGCGAGGAGTCGGCGTAGAACCAGTTGAAGGTGTAGTTGATGTGCTGCACCGCGCTCTGGAAGGTCGCCGGGCCCTTGACGTAGTCCGGGTCGTTGAGCATCTGGAAGCCGATGATCGAGTCGGCCTCGTGCATGAAGGAAGAGCGCAGGGTGGTGTACGCGACCTTCTTCCCGCCGACCGTCGCGCGGTACTCCACCGGGCCGTACTTGGTCCGGTAGACCTGCATGCGGTAGGAGCCCGCCGCGGTGCCGTCGGCGACGGTCGGCTTCCAGGAGTTGGTCTGCTCGACCTTGTCCATGGCCGTGCAGGTGCCGTGGTAGAGGTAGTGGTAGTCGTCCTGGCACAGTTCGACGGCGTACGTGTCGATGATGTCCTGGCCGGAGGTCGTCGCGCTCCAGGAGTAGTCCTGGCCACGGCCGAGTTCGACGTACATGCTCAGCCCCGCGAAGGAGGCGCCGCGGGCGCTGATGCCCGGGCCCTGGATCTCCTGGAGCATGAGCAGCTGTGGCGCGAAATAGCCGGTTTGCGGGCCGAAGACGGCGATCGGGTGGCCGCTGGCGGTGTACTTGCCGCTCACCACGAGGGCGTTGGACATACCGCGCTTGGCCGAGCTGAGGGAGGTCTTGGCCGCCGTGGCCGAGGCGCTGGTGGCGCTGGAGGTGGCGGCGCTGCCGGTGCGGTCGTAGACCAGCTGTTCCTGGGCCACCGAACCGGCGTCGGGCAGGGCCTCGCCCTGAGGGCCGGCCGGCTTGCTCGCGTACGGGAAGCTCTCGCCGTTGTGGACGGTGAGCACCGCTTCGGGGTCGTTGCGCTCGCGGAAGGACTCCCAGACCTTGGTGCCCTCGGTCACGCCGTACTTGGACTGGGCGGCGATCAGCGAGATCGCGTTGTTGACCTCACCGCCGCCTCCGGAGCCGAAGAGCGCGCCGATGACGGAGGCCAGCGCGACCAGGTCGGTGAGCTTGAAGTGGTCGATGGTCCCGGCGTTGGTGATGGAGTCCTTGTGGCCGGTCAGGACGTACTCGCCGGGGAAGTAGCGGCCGCTGTCGGAGGCGTCGATGTAGGCGTTGATGCCGTCGAGGTAGGCCTTGGCGTCGGCGAGGGCCTGTTGGCCGCGGGCGCCGTTGTTGGCGATGGCGCTGTCGATCTGGGCCTGCAGGTCGGCCTCGGTATAGGGGGCGTTGCGCCAGAACTCCTGCTCCAGACCCTGGTTGGAGGCCGCACCGCCCGCGAAGGTGGTCAGCTGGCCGCGTCCGACGTGCCGGAAGACGTCCATCAGCCAGAGCCGGTCCTGGGCGGCGGCGTACCCGGCGCCGTACTCGGTGCCGTAGCGGGTGGTACCGGTGATGTGCGGGACGCCGGTCTTCTTGTCGCGGACGATCGTGACGTCGCTGCGCGGCTTCGTGGTCGAGGCGACCTGGTCCGAAGCGACTCCGAAGGACGCGTCGTTGAAGAAGTCGTTGATCTTGGCGTCGGTGAGCGTGGAGTAGCCCGAGGCCAGGTTGCCGTAGGGGGCGAGCTGGTCCTCGGCGTGGTCGGGCTGGGTGCCGAAGGCCTGGTTGAGGAGGACCTGGGCGAGGGTCGCGTTGCCGTTCTCGCCGGGCGGGAGGATGTCCGAACACTGGCCGCCGCAGTAGTCGTTCGCGGCAGCCGACGACGATGCGGCCGAGGTGTCGGCGGCGGCCGCTTGGGAAAGCGGCGACAAAAGACCGGCAATGAGGACGCATATGGATGCGGCCTTGAGGAACTTGGGGAATCTGCGGGGAGTTCTCAGTCTGTCGAGCGTGGTGCGTGGGGTGCGCCGTGGCATGGCAGCTCCTACCGACGGGGGTGGCCCGGACGTTACCGCCGGTATCCCCGGGAGTGAAGATGAACATGCGTCAGTTTTGGGATTCATCACGGCCGGGCAGCGCCCTCGACAGGCGGCTGACAGCAACGGGAGGTAGGCCGGGAACGGCTCGGCGGGTGGCTTATGGCAGTCATCGAAAAATGGATGGAGCCGAATCGCTTGTCGATACGTCTATTCGGCGACGTCCGTACGGGACGACGCCGAAGTGACCGAAGTACAGGTGCAGGTGTGACGGAGGTGCAGGGCGATGGCCGGTTTCCGGAGTCTGGCGAGACAGGTGCGAGATCCGAGGTGTGATCTGGCACTGCGGCGCTACTCACTGCGCAAGTGCCTTGAGAGGTTCGCCCCTTACGGGCATCGGGCGACCTGGGACCATCTGTGCTCCCGGGCCGGATTCGGACCCGAGGACCGCTCCCCCGATCCGGCGCGGCTCGTGGCCGCACTGGTGGAGTTGGAGGAGGCCCGTTCCGTCTGGCTCGCCTACGAGGTCGAGTTCGCGCAGCGTCGCAAGAAGGAGAAGCACGACGGACTGCGCAGGCCGGGCAGTGTCGACGACTGGCACCGGCTGACCTGGGGCGGCTTCGGGGTCGCGTGGTGCGACGACCCGCGGGTCCACCCCCATGAGCCACTGGCCGAGGTGCTGCGCCGGCTGATCGCCGCGTTGGAGCGCGAGCCGGGCACCGTCTGCCCGGTGTGCGCCGCAGAGCGCCTCACATGGAAGTACGACCTGGCCCACGAGCCGTCGGTGGGTCCCGTCTGCACGAGCTGCGGAATCGTGGTGCCGCGGCCCGTCCTGACACCGGAGGCATTGGCGGAGACCAGGCGCGGACGGCTCCTCCTGGCGTCCGCGTGATCGCTCCGCCGGGTTGAGCGGCGCTGGGTACGGGGACTGCGGGTGAGTCGTCGGCCGCGACTCGGTCGTGGCAGGGCGCGCCCACCCGGCGGAGCCGGACAAGGTCACAGCCCCGCGCCCCTGACGGGGCGCCGCACGCACCGGGGTTGTCAGTGCCGCCTGGCACCATCGAGGGCATGGTGCAGGTCTGTTTGAACGGAGCGCGCGGCTCGGCCGACAGTGCCGTCGTGCCGATGTCGCCCGAAGCGATGGCCCAGTCCGCGGCCGAGGCAGTCGCGGCCGGGGCCACGGACATCCATGTGCACCCCAAGACCCCCTGTGGGCGGGACACCTTGTCGCCGAAGGTGGTCGCGCCGACGCTCGACGCGATACGGGCACGGGTGGGCGTTCCGGTCGGCGTGACCACCGGCGCGTGGGCCGAACCGGACCCCGCGGCCCGCGTGGCGCGCGTCCGCTCCTGGACCGTCCTGCCCGACCACGCCTCGGTCAACTGGCATGAGCCGGGCGCCGAGGAGGTGGCCGCGGCGCTCCTCGACCGCGGCATCGGCGTGGAGGCGGGCATCCGGTCCGGCACGGACGGCGCGGCACGGTTCACCACGTCACCACTCGCGCCGCGGGTGCTGCGGGTACTCGCCGAGGTCATGGACACCTCCCCGGAGACGGCACAGGAGTCGGCCCGATCCCTGCTCGCCGGCCTCGGTACCCGTCACGGCCGCCCCGTGCTGCTGCACGGCACGGAGGGCGGCGCCTGGCCGGTGCTGCGCCTCGCGGGTCGACTCGGGCTCGGCACCCGGATCGGTCTGGAGGACACGTTGGCCCTGCCGGACGGGAGCCGCGCGACGTCCAACGGTCAGCTGGTTGCGGAAGGTCTGGTCCAGTACGGGTGGTCACCTCCGGGGACAGGCGCATGTACGGGGTGCCCGGAAGCGCCGTCTCCTCCGGCAGGAAGCATCGCTCGCAGCCCGTCTCGGTCGGGCCGGCGAAGCCGTTGAGGACCATGTCGATGTCGGCGAGAGCGGCGGCAGGGGCGGGCGAGGGCATGGGGGAGGGTCCCGTCAGGACTCCGTGCCCGGCGTCGCCGTGGGCCGAAGATCCCGACGCTACCAGCGGCAAATCCGTTCGCTCCAGCGCTTTCCCCTCCGGACAGTTGAGGGCGATGAAACACGGCTGAGGAATTCGAGGAGAACCCGATGTCGACGCTGCGCGTCACCGCCGAAGAGCTGACCATCCATGAGCATCCGAACGCCGACGCGCTCGAACTGGCCCAGGTGGGCCTGTATCGAGCCGTCGTCGCCAAGGGCGCCTACCGCACCGGCGAGCGGGCCGTCTACATCCCGGAGCAGTCCGTGCTCCCGGCCGAGTTGATCGAGGAGCTGGGACTGACGGGCCGGCTCGCGGGAAGCAAGGCCGACCGGGTCAGGGCCGTACGGCTGCGCGGTGAGCTGTCGCAGGGCATCGTGTGCCGGCCGAAGGCGCTGGCGGGCGTCGATCTGGCGCGGGCCGCCGAGGACGGCACCGACTTCGCCGAGGTGCTCGGCATCGTCAAGTGGGTCCCGCCGATCCCGCCCACGATGGACGGCGACGTCGAGTCCGCGCCCGATCTGCTGCCCTGGGTCGACATCGAGAACATCCAGCGCTACCCGGACATCTTCACGCCGGGCGAACCGGTCGTCCTGACCGAGAAGCTGCACGGTTCGGCGTGCCTGCTGACCTACCTCGCGGATGACGGCCGCGTGCACGTCTCGTCGAAGGGCTTCGGCGCCAAGTCCCTGGCGCTGAAGGAGGACCCGCGCAATCTGTACTGGCGCGCCGTGCAAGGGCACGGGGTCGCCCAGGCCGCGGCCCGGCTCGCCGAGCGGCTCGGCGCACGCCGGGTCGGGATCTTCGGCGAGGTGTACGGGGCGGGCGTACAGGACCTGTCGTACGGCGCCGACGGTCGCCGCGTGTCCCTCGGTTACGCCGTGTTCGACGTCTGCGCGGAGATCGACGGCGAGGTCCGCTGGCTGGACGCGGCGGCGCTGGTGGACGGCGAACTCCCGCTGGTACCACGGCTGTACGAGGGCCCGTACGACATCGAGCGCGTCCTTGAGGTCGCCTCGGGCCGTGAGACCGTCTCCGGGCGCGAGCTGCATCTGCGCGAGGGCGTCGTCATCCGCCCCTCCCCCGAGCGCTACAGCCCGGTGACGGGCGGCCGGGCGATAGCGAAGGCGGTCAGCCCGGCGTATCTGACGCGGAAGGGCGGCACGGAGTACGAGTAGTCGGGGCGCGGGGCGGTCACTCGGGGGCTTCGTCCCCGAACTCCCGGGAGATCGCCCCTCAGCGACAGTCCCCCGTCGCCTTCTGCCGCTCCGGCTCCCGCTCGTCCTGCCGCTTCCGCTGCGTGCCGGGGCGTTCGGCCATCAGCCGGGAGCCGGTCTGGCGCTCGCCGAAGACGTCGTCCGGGTTGGAGAGCACACAGTTCTCCAGCGACAGACAGCCACAGCCGATGCAGTCCGTGAGGTGGTCGCGCAGCCGGCTCAGCTGGGTGATGCGCTCGTCGAGTTCGGAGCGCCACGCCTCCGAGAGCCGGGCCCAGTCCTGCCGCGTCGGGGTCCGCTCCTCGGGGAGTTCGGCGAGCGCCTCGCGGATGGTGGCGAGCGGGATGCCGACGCGCTGTGCGGCGCGTACGAAGGCGACACGGCGCAGCGCGTCGCGGTGGTAGCGGCGCTGGTTGCCCGTGGTGCGGCGGCTGCTGATCAGGCCCTTGGACTCGTAGAAGTGCAGGGCCGATACGGCGGCGCCGCTGCGGGCCGACAGCTGACCGACCGTGAGTTCATGGATCTTCTCGGGAATCTGGGGCACCCCTCGAACCTTACCGACCTCGTCACACCCGCGGTGCGTTGACAGGAGGCCCCCACCCGACCATGCTAAGCAGTTGCTTAGACATTGCGACGCGGGAGGCCAGGGACATGGCAGAGCCGAGGATCTTCACGTCCGCCGACGAACTGAAGGCGGCGGTGGGCGAGCAGTTGGGGCACAGCGACTGGCTGGAGATCGACCAGAAGCGGATCGACCTCTTCGCGGACGCCACGGGCGACCACCAGTGGATCCACGTGGACCCGGAGAAGGCGGCGGCGGGCCCCTTCGGGACGACCATCGCGCACGGGTATCTCACGCTGTCCCTGCTGCCCGCGCTGGTGCCGCAGGTGATGCGGGTCGAGGGCATGAAGATGGGCGTCAACTACGGGACCAACAAGGTGCGTTTCCCCGCGCCGGTACCGGTGGGGTCCCGTTTGCGCGCGACCGCCGTCCTCCAGGAGGTCACCGAGGCGGGCGGTGGTGTCCAGGTCACGGCCGCGGTGACCGTCGAGCGTGAAGGCGGGGACAAGCCGGTGTGCGTGGCCGAGTCGGTGTCCCGGTACTACTTCTGAGGGTGGCGCCGGCAGCCTCGGGCCGTCCGTCGCCCGCGGGCCGTCGGTGGCCGGCGACCGGTGACGGGTGGCTGGTCGCGCCCACCCGGCGGAGCCGCACGCTGTGACACCCCCGCGCCCGCGGCGACGGGGCACGGACGGTACTCGGGGTTATTTCTTGGCCCCCACCATCCGCAGCACGAGGTCGGCGTACAGCGCACCGACCTCGTCGGGCGTCCTGGGCCCGTTGACGTTGAACCAGCGGGCGACGTCGATGCAGAGGGAGAGGATGGCGAGCGTCGTGCCGGGGACGTCCGGGACGTCGAAGTCGCCCGCCGCCACACCGTCCTCGATGATGCCGCGCACCTCGGCGTCGACCTGGCGTCGCAGGCCGATGATCTCGGCGCGGGCCTGCGGGCCGAGCGAGTCGAGTTCGTACTGCACGACCCGGGCGGTGGTGCGGCCTCCGGCGTGCCAGCGCACGAAGGAGCTCACCGCGTCGGCGAGCCGCTCGGCCGCGCTTCCCGCACCCTGGGCGGCCGTCCGCAGGATGTCGAGGGCCTTCTCGTGGCCGATCCTGCTGATGCGGTGAAGCAGCTCTTCCTTGGTCTTGTAGTGGATGTACAGCGCGGCCGGGCTCATGCCCGCGCGGCCCGCGATGTCCCGGGTCGTCGTCGCGTGATACCCGCGCTCGGCGAAGGCCTCCACGGCGGCCAACAGCAGCCGCCGGGCCGCGTCCGGGGTGACCTCGGCCCACGGCTGCATCTCGCCGCCGGCCGTCTCCTCCGCCGTACTCATCGCTGGTTCGCCCCTTCCACTGGCAGGGAGAACACCATACCCCCGAACCTGAGCGGGCGCTTAGTGTCCCCGCTCAGCGCGGATCAGAGCTTCTCGAAGGGGTCGTACGCCCGCCCGCCGGGCCGAGTGGCGTCCTGACGGTCACGGATCACCTTGGCCAGGGTGAAGGCCGACGTCACCAAGTAGAGGACGGCGATGGCCAGAAAGGCGCGCACCCAGGCATCGGCCTGCAACTTGAAGATGCCGAGGGCGGTCGCCGCCATCGCGACCGAGAAGGACGCCACGGCCTGACCGTAGAAGGCGGCCGTGTTCTGCTGCTTGACCGGTGTCTCACTCATGGGACAAGGGTCGGCGGACGCCGCCGCCGTCGCATCCGCCGAGATACTCAGGGCCGCGCGGGGGCGTACTCAGAAGGCCGAGACCCCTGTCAGCGCACGCCCTATGACCAGCTTCTGGATCTGGCTGGTGCCCTCGTAGAGGGTCATCACGCGGGCGTCGCGCAGCAGCTTGCCCGCCGGGTACTCGTCGATGTAGCCGTACCCGCCGAAGACCTGGAGGGCGTTGTTCGCGGCGCGGACGGCGGCCTCCGAGGCGAAGAGCTTGGCCTTGGAGGACTCCGTCGCGAACGGCAGGCCACGGTCGACGAGATCGGCGACCCGCCAGGTCAGCAGCCGTGCCGCGTCCACGTCGACGGCGATGTCGCTGATCAGCTCCTGGACGAGCTGGTGATGGGCGATGGTCTTCCCGAACTGCTCGCGCTGGGTCGCGTACGTCACCGCCGCGTCCAGTGCCGCCTGGGCGATCCCGACGCAGCCGGCGGCCACGGACATCCGCCCCTTGGCGAGCGCGGACATGGCGACGGCGAACCCCTTGCCCTCGGGCGCCATCATGGCGCTCGCGGGCACGCGCACGTCCTCGAGGACCAGCTCGGCCGTGGCCTGCCCGCGCAGACCGAGCTTGCCGTGGATGGTGCGGCGGGTCAGGCCGGGAGTGTCGGTCGGCACCAGGAAGGCGGAGACGCCCTTGTGGCCGGGCGCGTCCGTGGAGCGGGCGAAGAGGAGGACGACATCGGCCCAAGTGCCGTTCGTGATGAACATCTTGGTGCCGTTGATGACGTAGTCGTCGCCGTCGCGCACGGCCTTGGTCGACAGGTTGCCCGCGTCCGAGCCGGTACCCGGTTCGGTGAGCCCGAAGCAGCCGACGTACTCGCCGGAGGTCAGGCCCGGCAGCCACCGGCGCTTGTGCTCCTCACTCCCCCAGTACGCGATCGACTTGGCGACCAGACCCAGCGAGACGGAGACGATCCCGCGCACGGAGGAGTCGCCGCGGCCCAGTTCCTCCGTGACGAGGCAGTACGCGAGATGGTCGCCGCCGCTGCCGCCGTACTCCTCGTCGACGGTGAGCCCGAGGAAGCCGACCGCGCCGAGCTTCTTGACCATCGACCGGTCGACTTCCTCCGCGCGGTCCCACTCGATGACATGCGGGGCGATCTCGCGGTCCACGAAGTCCTTGGCGAGCTGCCGGACGGCGGTCTGCTCCTCGCTGAGCTCCAGGTTCATACCGAGTCACCCCACAGATAGACGGACAGCGGCCTTCGCGGCCGTACACGGAAAGCCGTACCTTTAAATTAGCACTGCTAGTTTCTAGGTGCAGCCCTACTATGTGCGCCATGGCCCGACCACGCAAGCCCCTCCTCAGCACCGACCGCATCGTCGAGACGGCGCGGGCCCTGGTGGACGCCGAGGGTCTGGCCGCCGTCTCGACGCGCCGGCTCGCCGCCGAGCTGGGGGTGAGCGGGCCGTCCCTCTACAACCACTTCCGCACCAAGGACCAGATCCTGGAGGCGGTCGCGGACTCGGTGAGCGCACAGGTCGATCTGTCGATGTTCGAGGACGGCCGCGAGTGGCGTACCGCCCTGCACGACTGGGCCGTCTCCTATCGGACGGCCCTGCGCGACCACCCGAACATCGTCCCGGTTCTCGCGCGCGGGCCCGGGCGGCGGCCGGCCGGGCTCCGTCTCGCCGACGCCGTCTTCGGCGCGATGGTCGACGCGGGGTGGCCTGCGGCCCAGGCCACGTCGATCGGTGCGCTGATGCGGTACTTCATCATGGGCTCGGCGCTCGGGTCCTTCGCCGGCGGGTTCGTCGACGACGCGGCCGCATACGATCCCGCCGACTATCCCCACCTCGGACAGGCCCATCTGCTCGCCGAGCAGCAGGAGAAGATCGACGAGCGGGCGTTCGAGACCGGGCTGAGTGCGTTGTTGGACGGGTTGGCGCTGCAGTACGAGGGGTTGGGACGGGGGGCCTGAGGGTTCTCACCCCTGCCACTCCCTCCCGGTACGTGCCCGCACCTGCCCGCACCTGCCCGTACCTGGCTTTTCAGGCCCGCCCGCGTTCGATCAGTGGGGTCTGGGGTCTGGGGCCCGGAGTCCAGGGACGATGGGGGTCCCCCTGCTCGAGCGAAGCCGAGAGCTCGGGGGCGGCTGGGGGCGGAGGGGAGGCTGGGGGCGGAGGGGACAGCTAGGGGCGGAGGGGACGGCTAGGGGCTGAGGGGACGAAAGATCCTGCCCCCCACCTTTCGGTGACCACCGAAGTTTTCGTGTCGCATGCTGGGGGACATGACGAGGCCGAAGGATCCAGGAGGCCCGGGGCTCGCGGCGCTGGCCGGGCTGCTGGCGGACGAGACGCGGGCGGCGTTCTTGCTGGCGTTGCTCGACGGGCGAGCATGGACCGCCGGGGAGCTGGCCCGCCACGCCGGCGTCGCCCCCTCCACCGCCAGTGAACACCTGGGCAAACTCGTCACCGGCGGACTCCTCGGCGAGGAACGCCAGGGACGCCACCGGTACGTACGCCTCGCCGACGCGCGCGTCGCCCAACTCGTCGAGGACCTCGCCGCCCACGCCAGGCCGAAGGCGGCCGTGCCTCCGCGCACCCTCCGGGAAGCCGGCGCGGGATCCGCGATGGCACGCGGCCGCACCTGTTACGACCATCTCGCCGGACGCATCGGCATCGCCCTCACCGACGCCCTGACCAGCCGTGGACTGCTCCGCCAGGACACCGGGTTCGCGCTCACGGACACCGGACTGCGCTGGTTCGACTCAGCGGAGATCAGCCTCGAACGCGGCGGCCGGCGCCCGCTGGCCCGGGCCTGCCTCGACTGGACGGAGCGCCGCCCCCACCTCGCGGGCGTCGCGGGCGCGGCCCTGTGCCGGCACGCCCTGGACACCGGCTGGTGCGTCCGCATCGGCTCGGAACGCGCGGTGAAGGTGACGCCCGAGGGCGAGCGCGCCTTCGCGGATCTCCTCGACATCGAGGCGGCGGCGCTCCGCTGACGAGCGAAGACTCCCGGCCGGGCGCCTTGAGCAAGGCACGACCCCTCCCCCATCGCCCGACGCCCGACGCCATCGTCGGATGCCCGACACCCGACACCCATCGCGGATGCCCGACACCCGATGCCCATCGCCCGGCGACGCAAAGCTCCCCTCCCCCGGAAGCCGCCGGGCGGCTCGACGCCCCCACCACACCGTCCGAAATCCGCGAGACCTCGCCCCGCACCCCGCCTAGCCTCAGGAGCATGATGAACATGACCCGCCCCGCACCGACCACCCGTCGAGCGGAACTGTCCGCCGCGGGCGCGGCAACCGTCACCGTCGGGCTGTGGGCGTCGGCCTTCGTCTCGATCCGCAGCGCGGGTGAGGCGTACTCGCCGGGCGCGCTGGCGCTCGGGCGGCTGCTGGCGGGAGCGATCGTGCTGGGGGCCGTGTGTCTCGTACGCAGGGAGGGGTGGCCGCCGCGCTCCGCCTGGCGCGGGATCGCCATATCCGGGCTGCTGTGGTTCGGCTTCTACATGGTCGTCCTCAACTGGGGCGAGCAGCAGGTGGATGCCGGCACGGCGGCGCTGGTGGTGAACATCGGTCCGATCCTCATCGCCCTGCTCGGCTCCCGGCTGCTCGGGGACGCGATGCCGCCGCGACTGCTGGCGGGCATGGGGGTGTCGTTCGCCGGCGCGGTCGCCGTGGGCCTGTCGATGTCCGGCGGAGGCGGTTCCTCGGTCCTCGGAGTGGTCCTGTGTCTGCTCGCCGCCGTGGCCTACGCGGCCGGGGTCGTCGCGCAGAAGCCCGCGCTCGGACGGGCGAGCGCGCTCCAGGTCACGACGTTCGGCTGCCTGGTCGGCGCCGTCGCCTGTCTGCCCTTCGCCGGGCAACTCGTCCAGGACGCGGCCGACGCGCCCGCCTCCGCCACGCTCAACATGGTCTACCTGGGCGTCTTCCCGACCGCACTCGCCTTCACGACCTGGGCGTACGCTCTCGCCCGCACGACCGCGAGCCGCATGGGCGCGACCACGTACGCGGTACCCGCCCTGGTGGTGCTGATGTCCTGGCTGTTCCTCGACGAGGTCCCCGGACTGCTCACGCTGGCGGGCGGGGCCCTGTGCCTCGCGGGCGTGGCGGTGTCCCGTTCCCGTCCTCGCGCCGGCCGGACCGCGGCCCCGGAGCACACTCCGGAACCGCTGCCCGAGCCCGCGGCCGGGCACGAGCCCGTGTACGAGCCCGCGCCCGCGCCCGTGTACGAGCCCGCGCCCGCGCCCGCGCCCGAACAAGCCTGATTTCAGGCGGCGTCGACGTCTAGAACACCACCAACGCCCGGCCGCCCTTGCCCGCGATCATGTTGTCGAACGCCGCCGGGATCCCGTCGAGGGCGATCCGGTCGGTGACCAGGGCGCCGAGGTCCAGCCGGCCGGCTCGGACGTGTTCGGCCAGGACCGGCAGATCACGGGCCGGGTCGGAGTTGCCGTACACGCAGCCAGCGAGGGTCCTGCCCCAGTGGAAGATCTCCAGTGCGTTGAAGGTGACCTGCTGGTCCTTGCCGCCGATGCCGACGACCGTGGTGCGCCCGCCGCGCCGGGTGGAGTCCCAGGCGGTGCGGATGGTGACGGCGCGGCCGACGCACTCGACGGCGACGTCGACACCCTGTTTGCCGGTGAGGGCGCGGATCTCGCGCGCGGTGGTGTCGGAGGCGACGACGTAGTCCGTCGCGCCGGCGTCGCGGGCGAGCGACTCCTTCTCGGGCGAGACGTCGACCGCGACGATCTTCGAGGCGCCCGCGATCCGGGCGGCCTGGAGCGCCGCGAGCCCGACCCCTCCGGCCCCGAACACGGCGACGGTCTCGCCGGGTTGGAGCTTCGCCGAGTGATGGACGGCGCCGTATCCGGTGAGAACCGCGCAGCCGAGGAGGGCGGCGTCGGTGAGGGGTACACCGTCCGGTACGGGCAGCACGCATCCGGCGGCCACGACGGTCTCCTCGGCGAACGCGGCGACGTTCAGGCCGGGGTGGAGGTCGCTCCCGTCGGAGGTGCGGCGCGCGTACACATCGCCGGCGCCGGTCAGCGCGTCGGCGCACAGCCAGACCTCGCCGAGCGAGCAGGCGTGGCACCGTCCGCAGGAAGGCGCCCAGTTGAGGACGACGCCGTCGCCGGGCGCGACATGCGTGACGCCCTCGCCGACGGAGACGACGGTGCCGGCGCCCTCGTGTCCGAGGACGGCGGGGACGGGCACCCGCATGGTGCCGTCGGAGAGGGAGAGGTCGGAGTGGCAGACCCCGGCGGCGGCCAGCCGGACACGGACCTGGCCCGGGCCGGGTTCGGGCAGGTCGATCTCGGCGATCTCCAACGGAGCGCCCACGGCGGGAAGTACGGCAGCGCGAACCACGTGAATGCTCCTGGGCCTAGAACTGAAGGGACTTGGTCTGGAGGTACTCGGACAGTCCGTGCGAGCCCAGCTCGCGCCCCACACCCGACTGCTTGTAACCCCCGAACGGGGCAAGGGGGTTGAACCGTCCCCCGTTGATGTCGACCTGCCCCGTGTCGAGCCGTCGCGCGAAGGCGACCGCCTCGCCCTCGTCGCCCGCCCAGACCGCGCCCGCGAGCCCGTACACCGTGCCGTTGGCGATACGGAGGGCGTCCTCCTCGTCCTCGTACCGGATGATCGACAACACCGGCCCGAAGATCTCCTCCTGAGCGATCGTCATCTCCGGTGTGACCTCGGCGAAGACGGTCGGACTGACGAAGTACCCCTGCTCGTACGGCGATTCAGGGCCGCCCGCGACGAGCCGGGCGCCCTCCGCGACGCCCTTCTCGATGTAACCGCGCACCCGCGCCCGCTGCTTGGCGTTGACGACCGGTCCGATGCGGTCGCCGTACTTCGCGGCGGCCGCCGCGGCCAGTTCGACCGCCTGCTCGTACTGCGCGGTGTGTACGAGCATGCGGGTCCAGGCGCTGCACGTCTGGCCGGAGTTGGACATCACGTTGGCGACACCGACGTTGACCGCCTTGGCGAGGTCGGCGCTCGGCAGGATGACGTTGGCGGACTTGCCGCCGAGTTCGAGGGCGACCCGCTTGACCGCGGCACCGGCCGTCGCGCCGATCCGTTTGCCCACCGCCGTGGAGCCGGTGAAGGAGACGAGGTCCACGTCCGGGTGCTCGGCGAGAGCCTGGCCCGCGACCGGTCCGACGCCGGTGACCAGGTTGAAGACACCGGCCGGGACGCCCGCCTCGGCCACGGCCTCGGCGAAGAGCTGCGCGGTGAGCGGGGTGTCCTCGGCGGGCTTCAGCACCACCGTGCAGCCCGCGGCGAGCGCCGGGGCGACCTTGGCGACGATCTGGTGCAGCGGGTAGTTCCAGGGCGTGATCGCGCCGACGACGCCGACGGGCTCCTGGTAGACGGCCGAGTTGCCGACCTTCTCCTCGAAGGCGTACGTCGCCGCCAGTTCGGCGTACGAGCCCGCGACAGCGATCGGCACGCCCGCGTGCACCGCCTGGGAGAACGGCAGCGGGGAGCCGAGTTCGGCCGTGACGGTCTCGGCGATCTCGTCCTTGCGGGCCACCAGGACGTCCCGCAGGGCCGTCAGCCGGGCGGCCCGTTCGGCGGGCGGCGTCGCGGCCCAGGCCGGGAAGGCGGCACGCGCGGCACGTACGGCGGTGTCGACGTCCGCGGCGGTGCCCGCCGGGACCCGGCCGATCACCTGCTCGTCGACCGGGTTCACGACGTCGATCGTGTCCGTGCCCGCGGCGGGGCGCCAGGCCCCGTCGATGTACATGCCGTCATGTGCCTTCATCGTGTTCCTCCTGGGCCGGTCCGCGTCGTCCGCACCCTAAACTAGCGATGATAGTTTTCGGGCGCCAGAGGGATCCGGCCGACACCGGCGGGACGGTCCGCGCCAGGGGGACAGTACGGGCCCAAGAGGCCGGGCCGCACCCGGCCCCCTGGCATCCTCGGTCCGTACGCCTCAGAAGTCGACCCTCGTCGGCTCGTCCACCCTGGCCACGGCCTCCTGCGCGAAGGCCTTCTGGTAGGCGGTCCGGATCTCCTCGATCTTCTGGTCGCCGGTACGCGCCTGCGCCACCGGATACAGCAGGATCAGCTCGTACGACCGCTCGCGCTCGATCGTGCCGTGCGCGTCCCGCCACTGCCCGCGCCCGTTCTGCACGGTGAGCCCGTCGGGGAAGTCCGGCGTCACCTCCTTGTCGACGAACGCCATGAACTGCCGGTCGGTGACGGCCGGGCCGCCGTCGGGCCGCGCGGTGCCGAAGAAGAGCCGGCTCTCGATGTACGGCGCGCCGCGGACCACGGGGCGCGGCGCGGGGTCGTCGAACAGGGAGTACGCGGCGGGGGCGCCGGCGGCGAGCAGCGCGGTGGCGGTGGCGGCGCCCAGCCGGACCAGGGTTCTGCCGTGTCGAGTCATGCCCGCCTGCCTAACGACCTCACTCCTCCAGATCCGGCAGCCGCGCCGGTGCCGGGCAGATGCGTTCACCGTGCTGGTCGAAGACGAACAGATGGGCGAGGTCGACGAGCAGGGGAACCTGCATGCCGTGGCGGAGCTCGATGTCGGGGGTGGTGCGGACGACGAGGTCGCCGGGCAGCCGACCCTCCGGCGGTACCGGTCCTGGCTGGTCGGGCTCCGCGTCCGCCGGGTGATCGAGGACCACGACCGGACCGGCCCGCAGAGCACCGGTCGCGCGCTCCCGCAGCCGGTCCAGGACGGTGCCCTCGCGGCGGCGTCGGCGTGTCGGACGGGTCGGACGCGGCGCCTCCAGCTCCGGTACGACGGCGGGCCGCGAGCCGGTGTTGAAGTGGACGAGGACCTCGTGCCCCTGGAACTCCACATGCTCGACGAGACCGCTGATCGCCACCTCGCCCGGCCGGGCGGCGGACGGCTTGGCCAGCCGCACCGCCTCGGAACGCAGCCCGACGATGACCTCACGGCCCTGCTGCACCCGCAGCAACTGGTGATCCAGGGACAGCGGTTCGGGCAGTCGCAGGTACTGCTTTCCGAGGCTGATCGACATGGCTCCGTCGAGCGGCGCCCGGACAAGACCACGCAGCAGGTTGATGCGCGGGATGCCGATGAAGGCGGCGACGAAGACGTTCGCAGGCAGCGCGTAGACCGTGCGGGGGGTGCCCAGTTGCTGCAGCACTCCGCCGCGCAGCACGGCGACACGGTCGCCCAGCGACATCGCCTCGGCCTGGTCGTGGGTGACGTACACCGTCGTCGCGCCCGCCTCCCGGGTGAGCCGGGAGATCTCGGCCCGCAGACGGTTGCGGAGCTTGGCGTCGAGATTGGACAGCGGCTCGTCCATCAGGAAGGCGGACGGGTGGCGCGCGATCGCCCGGCCCATGGCGACGCGCTGGCGTTCGCCGCCGGAGAGCTGGCTGGGGAAACGGTCGAGGAGATCCTGGATGCCGAGCATCCGGGCGGTGGCGTCCACGCGCGGGCGGGGGTCCTCGCCGGGTGCCTCGATACGCAGCGGGAAGCCGATGTTGTCGCGGCTGGTCATCGACGGATAGAGGGCGAAGTTCTGGAACACCATCGCCATGTCCCGCCCGGACGGCGGCAGATCATTGGCGTACTCGCCGTCGAGGCGCACCTCCCCCTCGGTGACCTCCTCGAGCCCGGCGATCATTCTCAGCACGGTCGACTTGCCGCAGCCGGAGGGCCCGAGCAGCACAAGGAACTCACCCGGCCGGATGTCGAGCGACAGCCGCTCCACCACACGGACACCGCGGGCGTACGACTTGCTGACGTGGTGCAGAGATATGGCGCGTGTCATGAGGTGGTGCCCCCGGGGGCTCACGGGACGCTGAGGTTCCGCGGTCGGTCGTCCCGTGCGGGTCGTACGGGACGTGTGAGTCACGGAAGCTAACGGACCGCGCACGCCCGGGGGAAGACGCGCGGCGGGATCGGACGGTCCGGTTCGACATGGGAGAAAGCGGACGCTCCGGTTCTGTGCACCAAGAGTTCCGATTCCGCCATGTATCCGCCCGTTCACATGGTGTGGGTGGGCCCGCGCGTCTCCATGAGGTGGGCGAAGACGACGATGTTGCCGGCGTAGCCCGTCCTGCGGTCATAGGCGCCCCCGCAGGTGATCAGACGCAGCTCGGGGCGCCCCCTGCCGCCGTACACCTCCTTGTTGGGGAAGCGCGCCTTCTCGTACGTCTTCACGGCGTCCACCGTGTAGACGGCGGTCCAGCCGTCGGCGCGCCGGGCCTCGACGACTCTTCCGGGCCGGAGGCGGCCCAGCGCGGCGAACACCGCGGGGCCGGTCCTGGTGTCACGGTGGCCGACGACGACGGCCGTACCGGACTCGCCCGGCGTGGGCCCGCCCTCGTACCAGCCGATCAGTTTGGGGTCGTCGACCGGAGGCGCGGTGAGCCGCCGCTCGCCGTCGAGCCGGAGGCCGACCGCCGGCGCCTCCAGGCCGAAGTACGGGATGCGCAACGAGGTCGCCGCGGAGCGCGAGAGGGGTTTGGGTGGGCGCGCGGGGCGGGGCGGCCGGGTGCGAGTGGAGCCCGTTCGGCGCGAGTGCGCGCCGCGCGGGCCGTTGTCGGCCCGGGCCGGGTCGGAGTACGCCGCGACGTCGGCCCGCCCGGCGGCGTCGGTGGCGGCGACCGGCCCGGTGGGGTCGTCGTCGCCCGCCCACCAGACGCCGCCCATCACCAGCGTGACGGCGAGCACGAAGGTCCGCGTCAGGCGATAGGCGCGCGTCCGGTACCAGGGCCTGCGGGAGCGTCTACGCCGCGCCATCGGGGCGGTGGCGCAGTCGGAGGAACACGACTCCCCCTGCCACCACGAGCCCCGCGGCGACCGCGCCGGCGACGGGCGAGAAGTCCTGGGGGTGGGCGAGACCGCCGCCACCGGCGGGCGGCCCGCCGTGCGGGCCGCCGTGATGGCCGCCGGGACCACCGCCCGGCGGGGGCGGCGTCGGAGTGACGGGCGTGCAGTCGACCTTGAAGACCTTGTGCTTGCCCGCACCGGTGGCGCCCTGGAACGTCCAGGTGAGCTTGTACTGACCGTCGGGCAGCACGAGATCCGGGGTCCGGCCATGACCGGACGCGGGGAGGACGAGACTGCCGGAGAGGGTGGCGCCGCCCGTCACCGGGGGCTGGGTCACGATGGTCCAGCTGACGCGCTGGTTCGCGTCGAAGTTGAACGCGTCGAGGTAGAAGTGGCAGACCTTCGGATCGTCCCTCTGAAGGCCCACCGGCGTGCTCTCGTCGTGGATCTTGACGTCGCCGTTGTCACCGGGAGCGGCGACGGCGGCCGGGGCGCCGAGCAGGGTGGCGCCCGCGACAGCCAGGGCCGCCAGGGCGGAAGCACCCCGACGCGGGCCAGGACGGTGCGAAAGGGACGAGGTGGACATACACATGCCTCCGAGTCAGCTGATTTTCATACAAATCCCACTTCCAACTGACTCTCTTTCACATACGCCCGGGGAGTCGGCGCAACAACGCCCTACGACCCGTCAGATATCGCTCTTCCGGCGCAAGGGAACCCCGGGCCGCCGGGTCTCACCGCGGCCCCGGGCAGGACTCGCCGACGAACGCGAGGCGATCCCCGACGACACCAGCAGCAGCGCCCCGAGCATCACGAAGGGCGCCGCCACGCCCGCCACACCGGCGACCAGGCCCGCGGTGGCGGGCGCGGCGACCTGGCCGAGACGGTTGCCGGTCAGGCGCAGCGCGAGGGCCGTGGAACGGGCGTCGTCGGGAGCGGCCTGGACCACCGTCGTCATGGAGAGCGGCTGGCCGACACCCAGGCAGAAGCCGAGGACGACGAGCAGCAGCGCCATCACCCATACCGGCACCGGCAGCGCGATACCCGCACACAGCACCGCCCCCACCAGGCAGGTCACGGTGAGCAGCACGGTCCGGCCGAGCCGTCGCAGCAGCGGCGTCAACACCAGCCGACAGGCGATGCTCGCCGCCGCGCGCAGACTGAGCAGCAGCCCGACGACCGACGGCGCGATCTCCCGGTGCTCGCCGACGACCGGCAGATACGCGGTGAGAACATCCGTCGCGGACAACACGGCGAGGCTGATGAAGATGCCCGCGGGCACCCCTCGCGTGCGCAGGATGCGCCCGACGGGCACGCGCCCGCCCGATGCCGTACGGGACTTGACGGCCGTACGGTCCTCGATGCGCCACAGCGAGGTGAACGAGACCGCGGACACCGCGCCCGCGACCACCAGCGCGAGCGCGCTGCTGCCCGCCATGTCGGGACCACCGATCAGCACGCCCGCCGCGATCGGTCCGATCAGCTGCCCGAGCGAGACCCCGATGGTGAAATGACCGAAGTTGCGGTCCTGTTCGTGCGGTGCGGACTGACGGGCGACAAGCGACTGACCGCCGATGACGAAGCACAGGTGACCTAGGCCCATCACCCCGCTCCAGGCGGCCATCGCGGGCAGCGAGTCCGCCGTACCGCTCAACGCGCAGCCCCCGGCGATGAGTACGACACCGGCGGGCAGCAGGGGCGCGCAGCGGCCGTGGTCGGTACGGCGGCCCAGCGGGACGGCGGCGAACAGCGGCAACAGGGCGTACGCGGCGGCGATCACACCGACCGCGCGCTCGTCCGCCCCCAGCGCGAGGGCGCGGTAGGAGACGGCGGGCCGCGCCATCGACACCGCCCCCTGCGTGAAACTGAAGGCGATGACGAGGCGTAGGAGCCAGCCGCGGTTCCGACCGGGCCTCACGGGGATCCTCCATCCGGTGACGGACAACGGGCGACGGGCGACAGACGCCGGGCGACGGGTGGCAGTTGACAGCTTTCAGATGGCCGACGCCAGATTCCGATATCTGCAACCGACAACGGGTAGTTGCCGGTCAGATGATGCCGAACAGGATTCCTGCCCCCAGCACCACCAGCGAAGTAAGCGCCGCCCACTTCACCACGAACCTCGTGTGGTCCCCGAACTCCACCTTCGCCATGCCGACCAGGACGTACACGGCGGGGACGAGCGGGCTCGACATGTGCAGCGGCTGGCCGACGAGCGAGGCGCGGGCGATCTCCAGGGACGTGACCCCGTGGGCGTGGCCCGCTTCGGCGAGGACCGGGAGGATGCCGAAGTAGAAGCCGTCGTTCGACATGAAGTAGGTGAGCGGGATGCTCAGGACGCCGGTGACGAAGGCCATGTGCGGGCCCATGCCGTCGGGAATGTTGTTCACCAGCCACTTGGCCATGTGGTCGACCATGCCCGTGCCCTGGAGCACGCCAGTGAAGACGGCGGCGGCGAAGACCATGCCGGAGACGTTGAGGACGTTCTCGGCGTGGGCGCCGAGGCGGGCCTTCTGGTCGGGCATGTGGGGGAAGTTGACGGTCAACGCCAGGGCCGCGCCGAGCAGGAAGAGGACCGGGATCGGCAGCCACTCCATGATCATGGCGGTGAGCAGGGTGACCGTGAGGAGCGCGTTGAACCAGTAGAGCCTGGGGCGCAGGGTGGCGCGGTTCGGGTCGAGGCCCTGGAAGCCGTCGTCCTCGTCGGACGCGTCGGACGCGTCGGACCCATCGGCCACGTCGGACCCGCCGGACCGGTCCGCGTCGGTGCCGGAGCCCGAACCACCCGTGCGCACCGCCTTCTTGACGCCGGCGCCGGCACCACCCGCACCGACCAGAACCGTCTCGGTCTCCTGCGGCTCCAGCACCTCGTCGAGGGTCAGCACACCGAGCCGCTTGCGCTCGCGGCGCCCGAGGACGTACGCGAGGGCGAAGACGCCCAGGAGGCCGACGGCGAGAGCGGGGATCATCGGCACGAAGATGTCGCTCGCGTCCAGCTTCAGCGCGGTCGCGGCGCGGGCGGTCGGGCCGCCCCAGGGCAGCGTGTTCATCACGCCGTTGGCCATCGCGGCGACGCCGGTCATCACCACGAGACTCATCTTGAGGCGCTTGTACAGCGGGTACATGGCCGAGACCGTGATCATGAAGGTGGTCGAGCCGTCGCCGTCGAGGGAGACGATCGCGGCGAGGACCGCCGTGCCGACCACGATCCTCAGGGGGTCGGCCTTGCAGAACTTGAGGATCCCCCGGACGATCGGGTCGAAGAGACCGACGTCGATCATCACACCGAAGTAGACGATCGCGAACATCAGCATCGCCGCCGTGGGGGCGAGGCTGGTGACGCCGTCGATGACGTAGTCACCGAGCTTGGCGCCCTTTCCGACGAAGACACAGAAGAGTGCCGGGATCAGCACGAGCGCCGCGATCGGCGACATCTTCTTCAGCATGATCAGGACCAGGAAGGTCGCGATCATGGTGAAGCCGAGGATGGTCAGCATGAATGGATTACCTAACGTTCGCCCTTGAACTCCCACCAGGGCCGGCGGTAGGGCGACGGTAGGTCGGGCCCGCGAGCGTTAACAAGATGTTGACACGCGAGCAATAAGCGCAAAACTCCAGGTCACAGCCTTGTCTCGGCGAGCACCGGCCCGTCCGGGCTCCAGTGGACCGACTCCTACGGGCAGGCCGCCAGCTCCACCGGCACGCCGTTGAGCACGGCCGTGCCCGACAGCGGGTCGAGCAGTGAGCCGTCGAGGAGCTGGTTGACGTTGACACCCGGGTCGAGGGCGGCGTGGCTCATCCGGGTGCCGGGGCGGTCGTGTCCCCAGCCGTGCGGCAGGCTCACCACCCCGGTGCGTACGGCGTCCGTGACCTCCACGGGGGCGGTCACCTCTCCCCCGGCGCCCTTGACGCGCACGGCCGTCCCGTCGGCGAGGCCGAGGCGGGCGGCGTCATCGGGGTGGATGTGCAGGGTGCAGCGGTTGGAGCCGCCGGTGAGGGCGGGCACGTTGTGCATCCAGCTGTTGTTGGAGCGCAGATGACGGCGGCCCACCAGCACCAGGCCCGCTTGGCGCTCGCGCAGGGCGTCTCGCAGGCGCGGCAGATCGTCGACAATCGGTCCGGGCAGCAGCTCGATCTTCCCGCTGGGCGTCTTCAGTGGCTGCGGCAGCCGCGGCCGGAGGGGGCCGAGGTCGATGCCGTGCGGATGCGCGAGGAGTTTCGCCAGTCCGAGGCCGTCCGGCCGGGCGCCGAAGCCGTCGCCGTACGGGCCGAGGCGCAGCATCATGTCGAGCCGCCGCTCGGCGCCGTTGTCCCCGGTGAGCTGGGTGGCGAGTTCCTTCGGGTCGCGGCCGTGGACCGGTGAGTGTGCCTCGGTGACGGACTTGCCGAGGGTGCTGTCGATGACCATGGCGTCGACGGCGGACGGGTCGGCGCCGTGCATGCCGGTGGCGGCGAGGACGAGCCGGGCGAGGATCTCGGTCTCCGCCATGCGGCCCGGTTCCAGGGGAACGGCGGGGCGGGTGTAGCGGACCTGGTTGCGTACGGCGAGGGTGTTGAAGGCGAAGTCGTGGTGCGCGCTCTGGGAGGGCGGGGGCGGCGGCAGGACGACGTGCGCGTGCCGTGAGGTCTCGTTCAGGTAGGGGTCGACGCTGACCATGAAGTCCAGCGCGTCGAGCGCCTTGTCGAGGCGGTCGCCGTCGGGAGCGGAGAGTACGGGGTTGGCGGCGACGGCGATGACGGCGCGGACCGGGGTGCCCTCCGCCGTGGGGGTGTCTATCTCCTCGGCGAGGGCGGACAGCGGCAACTCACCCTTCGCTTCCGGGTATCCGCGCACCCTGCTGTGCCAGCGGCCGAGTGCGAAGCCGTGGCCGGGTCCGGCGGGCCGGGGCGTCTTGTCGGTCGCGGCCTGCGGGAAGAGCGCGCCGCCCGGGCGGTCGAGGTTGCCGGTGAGGATGTTGAGGACGTCGACGAGCCAGCTGGCCAGGGTCCCGTGCGGGACGGTGCAGCTGCCGATGCGGCCGTAGACGGCGGCGGTGGGTGCGGCGGCGAGCTCGCGCGCCAGGGCCCGGATGGTGGCCGCGTCCACGTCACAGGCCTCGCTCGCGGCCTCGGGGGTGAAGTCCCGTACGGCGTCGGCGAGTTCGTCGACGTCCTGGACGTGCGGGGCGAGGACGCCGAGGTCGACGAGTTTCTCCTCGAAGAGGACGTACGTCATCGCCGCGAGCAGCAGGGCGTCGGTACCGGGCCGGACGGCCACGTGCCGGTCGGCGAGTTTGGCCGTGCGGGTTCGGCGCGGGTCGATGACCGTCAGGGTGCCGCCGCGCGCCCGAAGTGCCTTGAGTTTGCCGGGGAAGTCGGGGGCGGTGCACAGACTCCCGTTGGATTCCAGGGGGTTGGCGCCGATGAGCAGCAGGTGGTCGGTGTGGTCGAGGTCCGGTACGGGGATCGCGTTGGCGTCGCCGTACAGCAGTCCGCTCGACACGTGCTTGGGCATCTGGTCGACGGTGGAGGCGGTGAAGAGGCTGTGGGTGCGCAGCGCGGTGAGCAGGACGGGCGGGTAGAGGGCGCCGGCCATGGTGTGCACGTTCGGGTTGCCGAGGACGATGCCGACGGCGTGCGGCCCGTACCGCTCGACGACCGGCCGCAGGCCCGCGGCCACGGCGTCGAACGCCTCCTCCCAGGTGGCCTCGCGCAGTTCGCCGCCCTCGCGGACGAGGGGGGTGCGCAGCCGGTCGGGGTCCCCGTCGACCGCCCCGAAGGAGGCGCCCTTCGGACAGATGAACCCCTTGCTGAACACATCGTCGCGGTCGCCCCGGGCGCCGGTCACGCGGGTGCCCTCGATGGTGAGCGTCAGACCGCAGGTGGCCTCGCAGAGGGGGCAGACGCGCAGGGCGGTGCGGGAGTCGGGGGTGGTACCGGAGGTGCGGGACACAGGTCCTCCCGGAGGCGGTGACGGCGGTGGCACACGGACTGCGGCGAGCATACCGACCGGTATGCATGGAGGGGAGGGGTCCCGGAGGGTCAGGTCGGAAATTCGCGACCGGTCCATCGCCCACGGCAGGGGCCGCGACGGGACCCGTACAACCGGGCCACCGCCCACGCGAAGAGCTCCGAGCGATCACCGTACGACCGGATCAGCGCCCCCTGGGAAGGGGCTCCGGCCGTCGCCCGTACGACCGGTTCAGTCCAGGACCCTCGCCAGATACGCCCGCAGCAGCTCCCGTGTCTCCTCGATGATGCGCTCGTCTCCCTGCGGGGCGACCCGGAAGGCCAGACGCACCAGGGCGTCGGCGGTCTCCACCGCGACCAGGAAGGTGCGGCGCAGATCCTCGTCGGGGGTGCGGTGGAGGTAGCCGGAGAGCAGTGCGGTGAGGCGTTCGGCGACGCGGGTGTTGGGCTGGGCGGTTCCGGAGCCGACCGGGATCTCGTTGCCGAAGTCGACGAGGGAGAAGCCGGGCGCGGTGCGCTTCATGGCGAGGTACTCGTCGAGCACGGCGTCCATGGCCTCGCGCCAGCCGCCGCCGTCCGTCGCCTGGAGACGTTCGGTGACGCGCTCGGCGTAGCGCTCCAGGTTGCGCTGGGCGAGCGCGTCGGCCATCGCGCGCTTGTTGCCGAAGAAGCGGTAGACGGAGCCGATGGGCACGCCGGCCCGCTGGGCGACGGCACGGGTGCTCAGGGCGTCGTAGCCGACTTCGTCGAGGAGGTCGGCGCAGGCGTCGAGGATTCTGGTCAGTCGTTCGGCGCTGCGCCGTTGTACGGGCGCTCTGCGCAGCGAGGTCGCATGGGGCACAGGCTTCATGATGCCTTTCCGCCGGGGTCCGGTGAACCTCCCGTGTCAGTACGGGCCGGGGGGCCGCTCCCACTCACTGCCGGGGGCGGCGTCGACGCCGACCCCGACGCCGAAGCCGATCCAGTCTCCGACGCCGAGCCCGAAGCCGATCCAGTCTCCGACGCCGTGATGTCCGCGGTGCTCTCGACGGGCTTGCCGTGGACGGCCCACACGGTGCCGTCGTCCGCGTACAGCCGGGCGGTGACATGGTGGGTGCCACGCGGGACGAGACGGCCGGCGAGATGGTACTCGGCGGTGCGCAGGCGCGCGATGGTCCGGCCGTCCAGGTACAGGTGAGCGGTGCCCCGGCCCGCCACGGCCGCGGAGGGCGTCCCCGGCTGCGAGAAGCGGAAGTTGTGGACGGTCAGGGTCACGTCCCAGCTGCCGCCGGAGTCCGGGGCGGCGTCCGGCTGGACCTCGACCGCGACCTCCGGGGCACGCTTCTTGTCCACCTCACGGAAGTGCCGTCCCTCCTCGTCCGTCTCGTCCAGCACCTTGCCCACGGGCGAGGCGGAGATCTCGTCCCTCCGCTCGTGAGCGTCGCCGGTGCCGCAGCCCGCCGAGACGCCGAGCAGGGCGCAGACCGCGAGCGCGGCGAGCAGTCCACGCGTCCACCACATGCCCGGGAGCGTAGAACACGGCTCCGACAGCCGGATCCCCCTGAAGTCGGGTTCTCGGGCCGCGCAGCGGCCCCTGAGTACTACATCGGGCGACGCTTCCGGCCGACGCGGTACCCCGACCATGGCCGATCCCCTGCGCTGCCGGGCGTCGCCCCCTTGCGCGCGGAAAATCTGAATCCTACGGTGTTGCATAGGAATCAGGCACGAGGGAGCGATGATGAGCGGGGACGCGAGGAAGACGGCCGAGGGGCTGAGCTATCTCTCCGGTTTCGGCAACGAACACGGCTCGGAGGCGGTCCCCGGGGCGCTGCCGCACGGTCGCAACTCACCACAGCGCGCACCGCTCGGGCTGTACGCCGAGCAGCTGAGCGGTGCGGCTTTCACCGAGCCGAGGGCGCACAACCGGCGCTCGTGGCTGTACCGGATCCGCCCGTCGGCCGCGCACCCGGCGTTCACGCGCGCGGACAATGGCGCGTTGCGCACGGCTCCCTTCACGGAGACGGTGCCCGACCCGAACCGGCTGCGCTGGAACCCGCTGCCCGAGCCGCCGGCGGGGACGGACTTCCTCGCCGGACTGTGGACGCTGGGCGGCAACGGCGACGTGACGCAGCGCGCCGGCATGGCGGTGCACCTGTATCACGCCAACTCCTCGATGGACCGTGTCTTCAGTGACGCCGATGGTGAGCTGCTGATCGTGCCGGAGCGCGGCGGGCTGCTGCTGCGCACCGAGTTCGGCCTGCTGCATGTGGAGCCCAGTAATATCGCGCTCATCCCCCGTGGTGTCCGCTTCCGTGTGGAGCTACTGGACGATTCCGCCCGGGGCTATGTGTGCGAGAACTATGGGGCGCCCTTCCGGCTGCCCGACCTCGGCCCGATCGGCGCCAACGGTCTCGCCAACGCCCGCGACTTCCTCGCGCCGGTCGCCGCGTACGAGGACGTCGAGGGCCCGGTCGAGGTGGTGAACAAGTTCTGCGGCAACCTCTGGCGGGCGACGTACGACCACTCGCCGCTGGATGTGGTCGCCTGGCACGGCAACCATCTGCCGTACGTCTACGATCTGCGCCGTTTCAATGTGATCGGCAGCATCAGCTACGACCACCCGGACCCCTCGATCTTCACGGTGCTGACGGCCCCGACGGACACCCCGGGCCTGGCAGGCGTCGACTTCGTGGTCTTCGCGCCGCGCTGGCTGGTGGGCGAGGACACGTTCCGGCCGCCGTACTTCCACCGGAATGTGATGAGCGAGTACATGGGGCTCGTGGAGGGCGCGTACGACGCGAAGGCGGAGGGCTTCGTTCCGGGCGGTGGTTCGCTGCACAACATGATGTCGGCGCACGGTCCTGACCGGGAGACCTTCGACCGGGCGAGCGCCGCCGAACTGCGTCCGCAGAAGATCGACGACGGGCTCGCCTTCATGTTCGAGACGCGCTGGCCGGTGACCGCGACGGCTCAGGCGGCGCGGGCGGAGCATCTGCAGCAGGGGTACGACGACGTGTGGCAGGGGCTCCAGCGGCACTTCCGCCCGGGATCCGGCCCCTCCGGGCAGGGCTCCCGCTCGGACTCCGGTCCCTCCTGGCAGAGCTCCCGCCCGGACTCCGGCCCGGGATCCCACTCGGCCTCCCGCCCGGTCGACTGAGATTCACCACCCGTTGCCTTAAAGGCCCGCGACCGGTACGGATACCCTCGTGACCTCCTTCGCCCCGGACTCGATCGTCCTGAACCGCAAGCTGCCGCTCTGGTATCAGGTGTCGCAGTCCCTGCGCGCCTCGATACTCGGCCGCTCGCCCCAGGACCCGCTGCGCCTGCCCACGGAGGAGCAGTTGGCGGGGCACTACGGGGTGAGTGTGCTGACCATGCGGCAGGCGCTGAAGGAGCTGGAGGACGAGGGACTCATCACGCGCCATCGCCGACGGGGCACGTTCATCGAGCCGAGCGCGCAGCGCGGCACGCCCGTGCGGCTGCTCGGCTCGGTGGACGCGATCGTCGCCCAGCAGTCCGGCATGGCCACCGAGCTGCTGGAACAGGGGAAAGGTCCTGTTCCCGGTGAATTGATGGAGTATTTCCCGGACTTGGACGAGGTCGCGACGTATCACCGGCTGCGCGGTGACGAGAAGACGGGTGAGCCGACGAACCACGCGCGCAACTACCTCAGGCCGGAGCTGGCCGAGCTCATCGATCGGGAGGATCTGATCCGCTGGCCGATGACCAAGGTGCTGCGGGATGTGATCGGCGTCAGTATCAGCCGCATCACCGACACCGTGGAGGCGCGGCTCGCGGACCCGGAGACCGCCCGGCTGCTCCAAGTACCGCTGCTCAGCCCGATCCTGCGCTACACGGGCGTCATCTACGACGCGGACGGGCGGGCTCTCGACGTGGCCGTCATCCACTACCGGGGCGACCGTTTCTCCTTCACGGTCACCCTCGACACCCACTGATCACGTCGTACGATGCCGAGCGTGACGCACGACGACGCTCCGCTGCTCGCGGACCTCTTGCCGTGGTCCGTCGCACCGCCGAGGCTGGGCCGGGGGTGGCCGACGGCCCCTGACGCCGCGTCCCTGAGGGCGCGCTGGGACGCCCTGGTGAAGGCCGAAGGGCCGGACCGCGAGGCGCTGTTCGGCCCCACGCGCTCGCGCACCACACAGTCGGCGGTCGCGCAACTGCCGGGGCAGTCCACCGGGACGGGCCGTCTGGCGCGTGAGCCGGGTTCCTGCCCGGAGCCGGTACGCGTCCTCAGTGGCCCCTTCGACGAGCGGTGGCTGATCCCCGACCACCGGCTGATCGATTCGGCGCGCCCCGAGTTGTGGCGGGTGGCGGACGAGCGGCAGGTGTTCGCGGTCGAGCAGACGAGGGTCCCGGACACCCCGGGCCCGGTGCTGCTGGCCGCCTCCGTCCTGCCGCTGAGCGCCGGTCGCGGCGGCCGGGTCCGCCCCCTCTACCGGCGCCCCGGCGGCCACGAACCGAACCTGACCCCTGGCCTGTTGGACCATCTCGGCAACCGCCTGGGCCACTCCCCCGATCCGGTCGACGTCCTCGCCTGGACGGTCGCGGTCGCGCGGGCCGGCCGCGAGGGATGCACCGTCCCGCTCACCGCCGACCCCGACGTGTGGGCGCACGGCGTCGAGTTGGGCCGCCGGATGCTGTGGCTGATGCGCCGCGACGGCGAACGCCCCAAGCTTCCCGGGGGGCGTCGCCCATACGTCCGCTCCCCTCTCCCCGCCCGGCCACTCGACCTGCGCTACGACCGCGACGAGGAGGCCCTCCGGCTCGACGACGGACGCGTCTCCCCCGTACCGCCGGAAGCCTGGGACTTCGAGGTGGGCGGGGTGCGTGTACTGGAGGAGTGGTTCGCGGCCAGGACGGGCCCGCCGCCCGGGCCGGGCACCCTGGAAGCGATCCGGCCCGCCATCTGGCCGCAGGCCTGGACGTCCGAACTCCTCGAACTCGTCACGGTGCTGGCCCTGCTCGCGGAACTGCGGCCCCAGCAGGCCGAGCTGGCCGAGTCGGCCGCGAAGGCGACGATCACGCGGGCCGAGCTGCGCACGGCGGCCGTGCTCCCGGTGCCGGACGCGGCGCGCCGTCCGGCCTCCGTCCTCGACCACCATGAAGAGGGCCCCGAAGGCCAGTTCGCGCTGCTCTAGCCGTCCGGCTCGAGCGCTGCTCCGGCGGTCCGGCTCGCACTCAGTCCCTCAGACGCGCCTGGCCACCCTTCGGCTCGAAGGCGTCGAGGACCCGTCCCAACGCCCGCTCGAACACCGCCTCCAGATCGATGGGCCCGGCGTCCTCCATGAAGGCCGCGGCCATGCGCGGATAGGCGCCGGTCGCCACCTGCGACCCCAGGTAGGCGATCCGGACGGCGTTCTCCTGCTCCTCCGACCAGGGCAGCGAGCGGGTGCGTTCGGCGGTGGCCAGCTCATTGCCGACGTAGGTCGTCACGACCCCGTTGAGCATCGCGATCAGCTCGAACTTCGTGCCGTACGGCGCGTCGAACGGGTCGAGGCAGGCCAGGCAGTGCTCCAGATACCGCAGGGCGTTGGGACTGAAGCCGTAGACGGGGGACATCAGGCCCGGCAGCCAGGGGTGGCGGTGCATGAGGGTGCGGGTCTGGTGGGCGACCCGGAGCATGTCGGCGCGCCAGTCGCCCGAGGGCTCCCGGATGTCGTGCTCGCCGCTGATGGCGTCGACCATCAGCTCGTGGAGGTCCTCCTTGCGCGGCACGTAGTTGTAGAGCGACATCGTGCCGCAGCCCAGTTCGGCCGCCACGCGCCGCATCGAGACCGCGTCGAGCCCCTCCGCGTCCGCGATGCGCACGGCGGCGCCCGCGATGTCCGCGCGACGGTACGCCGGCCGCGGACCACGGCCCGCGCGTTCGGGACGGGCCCAGATCACTTCGGGTACGGCATTGCGCCCTGCCATTGGTCGATCACCTCGCGACCATCCTAGTTACGTACACCGTACGTAGTGCGCTATGGTCACCCCATGACTACTACGTACGCTGTACTTAGTGAGGGTCTGGGGAAACGCTTCGGGGAGGTCCACGCGCTGCGCGGCCTCGATCTGGCCGTGGCGCAGGGCACGGTCTGCGGGCTGCTGGGCCCGAACGGGGCAGGCAAGACCACGGCCGTACGGCTGCTCACCACGCTGCTGCGGCCGGATGCCGGCTCCGCGCGGATCGCCGGGCACGATCTCGTGCGGGAGGCGGCGGCCGTACGGCGGAAGATCGGCGTCACCGGGCAGTACGCGTCGGTGGACGGGGACCTCACCGGGCGGCAGAACCTGCGGTTGTTCGCACGGTTGCACCGGGTGCGGGACCCGGCCGGACGGGCCGGGGAGCTGCTGGACCGCTTCGGTCTGGCGGAGGCCGCGGACCGGCCCGCGTCCACCTACTCGGGTGGGATGCGCCGTCGCCTGGACCTGGCGGCGAGCCTGATACGGCGGCCCGATGTCCTGTTCCTGGATGAGCCGACCACGGGGCTGGACCCGGCCAGCAGGAACCAGATCCGGGACGCCGTACGGGACCTGCGGAAGGAGGGGACGACAGTGCTGCTGACCACGCAGTATCTGGAGGAGGCCGACCAACTCGCCGACGACATCGCCCTGGTGGACCGGGGCCGGGTCGCGCACAGCGGTTCGCCCGCCCAGCTCAAGTCGCTCATCGGCGCCCACGCCGAGGTCGTCGTCGCTCACGCGGATGCCCTGGTGAGGGCGGCGGCCGTCCTCGACCGGCTCACGGGCGCGGAACCCTCGTTCGACCGCGAGCGGAACGCCGTCGCCGCGGTCACCACCGATCCGACGCTCACCCTTCCCCGTCTCGTACGTGAACTCGACGCCGCGGGAGTGCCGTTGCTCGACGCGAGCCTGCGGCCGCCGACCCTCGACGACGTGTTCCTGCGGCTCACGGGGGACGCAACCGGCAACAAGGAGCTTGTGGCATGAGCGCGTTGGCGTACGACGGCACCGCGATGCTCGCCCGTCAGCTGCGGCGGGTGCGGAACAACCCGGGGCTGGCGATCCTCACCCAGACCATGCCGATCACCATGCTGCTGTTCTTCGGGTACGTCTTCGGCAGCGCGCTCGCGATGCCCGGCGCGGAGTACCGGGCCTTCCTGGTACCGGGGTTGCTGGTGGCGACCGCGGCCAACGGCATCATGACCGGCATGTTCCAGGCGGCCCAGGACTCGCACCGGGGCGTGATGGACCGCTTCCGTTCACTGCCGATGAGCCGGGCGGCCGTGCCGCTCGGTCAGGCGGCAGCGGATCTGGTCGTCACCGCTGCCGGGACGGTGCCGCTGCTGCTGGTCGGGCTCGCGGTGGGCTGGCGGATCGAGGGGTCGGCACTCCGAGCGGCGGGTGCCGTGGGGCTGTTGCTGCTGTTCCGGTTCGCGACGACATGGGTCGGGATCTTCCTGGGGCTGCTATCCCGGAGCGAGGAGGCCGCCGGTCAGCTGGGCAGCGCGACCTTCATGCTGCCGCTGCTGTCCAACGCGTACATCCCCACCGGCAATCTGCCGCACTGGCTGCGCGTCATCGCCGAGTGGAATCCGATCAGCGCGGTGACCACGGCCCTGCGGGACCTGTTCGGGAACGCCCCCGTGCCCCAGGGGGCGGCCTGGCCGGTGGCCCACCCCGTCGCCGGTGCGCTGGCGTGGTCCGTCGCGATCATCGCCGTGTTCCTGCCGATGGCCGTACGCCGGTACGCGCATGGCCATCGGTGACAAACGTCATCGGTGACAAACGTCTTACGCACAGGACATGATCCACCGATGCAGCCACTTCCCCTGCCCCTGGAGGGCATCACCGTCGTCGCCGTCGAACAGGCCGTCGCCGCGCCCTTCGCGACCCGTCAGCTCGCCGATCTCGGCGCCCGGGTCATCAAGGTCGAACGGACCGACGGCGGCGACTTCGCCCGGGGCTACGACACCGCGGCGGCCGGTCTCGCCTCGCACTTCGTCTGGTGCAACCGGGGCAAGGAGTCGGTCGCCCTCGACCTGAAGGACCCGCGCGGGCTCGACGTCGTACGCCGTCTCGTCGCGGACGCGGACGTGTTCGTGCAGAACCTCGCGCAGGGTGCGGCGGCGCGGCTCGGCCTGGACGCGGCGACCCTGTGCGCCGAGCATCCACAGCTGGTCGCCGTGGACATCTCGGGGTACGGGGCGTCCGGGCCATACGCCCACAAACGCGCGTACGACATGCTCGTGCAGTGCGAGGCGGGGCTGGTGTCGGTGACGGGCACGCCGGAGCAGCCGGTGAAGGCCGGGATTCCGGCGGCGGACATCGCGGCGGCCATGTACGCCTTCTCGGGGGTGCTCGCGGCGCTGGTGCGGCGCGGGACGACCGGGCTCGGGGGGCCGGTGGAGGTGTCGATGCTGGACGCGCTCGCCGAGTGGATGGGGCATCCGCTGCACTATGCGATGCACGGAGGAACACCCCCGGCGCGCACGGGTCTCGCGCACGCCGTCATCGCGCCGTACGACGCCTATTCGACGGCTGACGGCGGGCGGGTGCTGTTGTCGGTGCAGAACGACCGGGAGTGGCAGCGGCTTGCTCAACTGGTTTTGGGTGAACCCCGGTTGGCGGAGGATCCGGCGTACGCGACGAACGCGGCGCGCGTCGAGAACCGGGAACGTACGGACGCGCTGGTGGCGAAGGCGCTCGGGGTGCTCGGCGCCGACGAGGCCGTGGCCCGGCTGGAGGGGGCGGGCATCGCGTGCGCGCGCCTGCGGGACGTACGGGAGGTGGCGGAGCATCCACAGCTGGCGGCCAGGGACCGGTGGCGGCACGTGGGCTCACCGGTGGGGCCGCTCAGGGCCCTGCTGCCGCCGATCACGCTGCCGGGCGGGAAGGAGGCCCGAATGGGGGCCGTTCCCCGGCTCGGGGAGCACACCGGGGCGGTGTTGCGGGGCCTGGGGATGACGGACGGGGACATCGCGGAGTTGCTGCGGGACGGGGTGGCTCGTTGAGGCCGCCGACGCCTGAGCGTGCCGGTCCGCCCAGCATGCCCAGGTGGCGGGCGGCGCGGGAGGGTGCCGAGTGTGATGGCCTGCTGAGCCGGCCGGCCTTACTGGGCGTGCTTGTCTGCCGAGTGTGGTGACCCAGGGGGTGTGATGACCCGCGCACCGGCATGGTGGCCCACCGGGCGCCGCTGCCTGCCGTGGGGATGACGGACGCGGAAGCGCAGCACTGCGCCGGGTCGATGGGGTAGCCGGAGCGCGGGTCGGGGAACGCCGGTGCCGAACCGCTGTTCAGCGACCGCCGAACAGCGAACGACGCAGCCGCTTCAGCGGTGCGAAGAGCGAGACCCGCCTCACTCGCGCGCCCCTGCCGCTGCTGTCGTGCGCGGTGTCACGCGCGGTGAGCTCGCGCATCAGCGAGGTCGCCTCGGCCGTCTCGCGCTGCGGGATGGCGGGGCCGCCCAGCACTGCGAGATGGCGGTCGAGGCGCGAACTGGTCGCGCTGCTCCCGCAGGTGATCGCAGGGACACGTGCCCTGCTGCGCACTGTTATCTGTTCCATGTCACTCCCCACCCGTACGAGTCCACCCGGCCCGGGCAGGCTAACCCTATCGCTCCCTCGTGGCACTCGTGTATCGCGGGCACAGGATTCACCTTCCCTGTAGGGGTGTTGACGATTACTCTCCGAATCCAACCGATTCCAGGGCGAGTTGGACAACCGGCGTGGTAGTGGGCTGCTCTGAGCCACCGTGAGGCTCGACGGTCACAGCGAGTGACGTGGCGTTCGTATTCAGTCCGTCGGCGACCAAGGGCGTGTCGCCCTCGAAGAGCCCGAGGGAGCGCGGATTCTCGTTGGGGCGCATGAGCCACAGCTGGTGTACGCGCCCCCCGGAGGGGGTGCCGAGTCCGCTCAGTGTCACGACGGCGCGCCGCTCCGATGCGGAGGCGACAACTCCGATTCCCCGTCCCTGTGCGTCCCGTTCCCCTGTCGCGCGCGCGTCGGGCGCCGCGAGAACGTGGGCGATCTCACGTGCCTGGGCGCGCTCCTGGTCGAGCGTGTCCTGGGTCCGGGTCGCCTGTACGGCGAACAGGGAGGCGACGACGAGGGCCGCGGCGGCCGTGGTGGTGGCGAGCGGTGCGAGGAGGGGGCGGAAGCGGGGGACACGCGCGCGTGAGGGCTGTCGGGGGGCACGCGCGTGGGGTGCCTCCTGGTGCGGCACCTCCTGCGGTGTCGTGCGTACGGCGCTCAGCACCCGCTCCCGCAGCGCGGCCGGCGCCGGTGCCGCCGTCGACCAGGCGAGCCGCACCGCGTCCTCGGTCAGCGCCCGCACCTCGGCGGAGCAGCGCGTACAACGACGAAGATGCCGCTCGAAGCGCCGCCGCTCGTCGGGTTCGAGGGCGTCGAGGGCGTAGGGAGCGGCGAGCGAGTGCAGCTCACGCCGTGTCAGACGGTCGAGGACGCTCATCCGATGCCTCCCGGGCGATCGTGCGGGCGGGTGAGCCCGTCGTCGACGCGGTCCGCGGGGCTTCCGGGGCCGGGCGCGGGGGCGAGCACGCCGTACAGAACGCTCATGCCGCACCCCCCAAGCATTCGCGCAGGCGCGTCAGGCCGTCGCGCATACGGGTCTTGACGGTGCCCAGGGGCAGGGAGAGCCGTTCGGCGACTTCGCGGTAGGTGTAGCCGTCGTAGTAGGCGAGGGTGACGGACTGGCGTTGCAGGGCGGTGAGCCGGTCGAGGCAGCGGCGTACCCACTCGCGTTCGAGTCCGGCTTCGACCTCCTCGGCGACGTGGTCGAAGGCGGGGTGATGAGCCCGCCTTCCCTCGCGCTGCTCGCGCTCGGTGGCCGCGCGGGCGCTGCGCACCCGGTCGACGGCGCGGCGGTGCGCGAGCGTGAGGATCCAGGACAGGGCGCTGCCCCGCCCGGGATCGAACCGCGCCGCGGAGCGCCAGAGTTCCAGCAGCACCTCCTGGGCCACCTCCTCCGTCTGGGCCGGGTCCCGGACCACCCGGCGCACCAGTCCGAACACCGGCCCGGACACCAGCCCGTACAGCTCCTCGAATGCTTTCTGGTCACCTCCGGCCACGAGCACCAGAAGTTCGTCCGCCTCCACCCGTCCCCCTCTCCGGCCGCACACGGCCCTTCCTTTCTCCTACGTGTTCGCAGCGAGCGTGTCCACGGATGGGGTTACGGATCAGCGAACCAAAAAAGCGGGTCGGCGAGCGAGCAAACGAGCTGGTCGATGAAACAAGCCGACCGAGCCGCCGTAAGAACGTTTGGGATTCGACCAATCCACCCCGGCGACCGCTCCGAATGGCGAGCGTCAGGCAACAGGGACTTGAGGACGGACGGCATGACACCTTTCTCCAGGAGTGGCGCGGGACGCAGGAGTCTCGCGACCCTCGTCTGTGGTGCGCTGGCCGCCGGGGGGCTCGCAGCCGCCGGCGTGACCGCGCTGGAACCGGGGGCGGCCTCCGCCTCCAGCCACCGGGAGGCCCCGCTGATCTCGGGGCAGCCCCAGTACGACAACACGGACGTGTACGCGTTCGTGAGCCCGGACAAACCCAACACGACCACGATCGTGGCGAACTGGATCCCCTTCGAGGAACCCGCCGGCGGACCGAACTTCTACACGTTCGCCGACGACGCCCAGTACGACATCCACATCGACAACGACGGTGACGCGCAGGGCGAGTTGGTCTACCGCTACACCTTCAAGACACACCGCAAGAACGGCAACACCTTCCTCTACAACACGGGTCCGGTCACCAGCCTCGACGACCCCGACCTGAACATCACACAGACGTACGACATCGATCTGCTGCGGCTGCACGACCAGAAGCTGGTGTCGCGCACCAAGGTCGCGGACGACGTCCCGGTGGCGCCGTCGAATGTCGGCAAGGCGTCGATGCCGGACTACGGCACGCTGCGCGACCAGGCCGTCTACAAGCTCGCGGGCGGCTCGACCACGTTCGCGGGGCAGGCGGACGACCCGTTCTTCCTGGATCTGCGCGTCTTCGACCTGCTGTACGGCGGGAACCTGACCGAGGTCGGGCGCGACACCCTCAAGGGCTACAACGTCAACTCCATAGCCCTGCAGGTGCCCAACGACATGATCCGCGAGTCGGCCGGACAGCCGATCGTGGGCATCTGGTCCACCACCCAGCGCAAGGACGCGCACGGCGACTGGACGCAGGTCTCCCGGCTCGGGATGCCGCTGGTCAACGAGGTCGTCAACCCGCAGAAGGACAAGGACAAGTTCAACGCCTCCGCGCCGTGGAACGACGCCCAGTTCCTGAAGAACGTGACCAACCCCGAGCTGCCGAAGCTCATCGAGGCGATCTACAAGATCAAGGCTCCGGCCGAGCCCCGCAACGACCTGGTCGACGTGTTCCTGAAGGGCGTGAAGGGCCTCAACCAGCCGCCGGGGGTCCGCCCGGCTGAGGAGCTGCGGCTCAACACCTCGATCAAGCCCACCATGCATCCCAAGCGGCTCGGTGTGCTCGACGGCGACAACGCTGGCTTCCCGAACGGGCGTCGGCTCACCGACGACGTGATCGACGCCTCGCTCCAGGTCGTCGAGGGTGAACTGGTCGGTTCCAAGAACGACTTGGGCGACGCGGTCGACAAGAACGACAAGAAGTTCGAGAACTACTTCCCGTACGTGGCCGAGCCCACCTCGGGTTCGCGCGGTGCCCTCGCCAAGGGCACGACCAGCGGGACCGACGTGCGCAACCAGCTCGGTGACGCGCTGAAGCCCGCCGGGGCCTCCGGCGGCGGCACCGACACCACGCTGATCGCGGCCTCCGCCGCGGCGGGCGCGGCCGGGTTCCTGCTCATCGCCACCGGTCTCATGTGGTGGCGCCGACGGATGCACAACCGGGCCTACTGACCCACCCGCACCACGGGGCGACAGGCACACCGCCCCGCCCGCACCACCGGACGGCCAGGCGCACCAACCCGCCCGCACCACCGGACGGCCAGGCGCGCCAACCCGCCCGCACCACCGGACGGCCAGGCGCGCCAACCCGCCCGCACCACCGGACGGCCAGGTGCGCCGACCGCTCGTACCACCCGGCAACCGGGCTCACTGGCCCGGCTCACCGACTGGCGCGGCCCGTACCACCCACCCCCCACGGCGCGGGCCGCGCCGCCCCCACCCCCACCCCCACAATCACAATCACCGTTTCCGCCAAGGACCTTGAGGAGAGGGCATGTCTCCGCGTACGAACGAGAGCGCGACGTCGGACGCCGAGGAGGCCACGCCCGACGACACGAGCACCGTGGGGGCCACAAAGGCGCCCGGCGGCGAAGAGCGCGTCGCCGCTGTGCGACGGCTCTCGGCGTCCCAGCGCAGCTGGCGTGCCGCCCAACTCGCCGCCTGTGTCGCCTCGTTGGCGGTCGCGCTCACCGCCGGATCCATCGCGCTCGGGGCAGCCCGGGACGGCGGTGCCTCCACCGTCGCGGCCGCGCCCAGTGGACTATCGCCGCAGTTGCTCGCCGGCGGGGACCTCGACGCGAGCATCACGGCTCTCCAGGCTCATCTCCGGGCGCAGCCAAAGGACTTCGGCGGCTGGGCGACCCTCGGGCTCGCCTATGTGGAACAGGCCCGCACGAAGGGCGATCCCTCCCGCTATCCGCAGGCGCAGCAGGCGCTGGACCGGTCCCTGAAGCTGCGCCCCGACAACGAGTCCGCGCTCGCGGGACGCGCCGCCCTGGCCGCGGCGCGACACGACTTCACCGGCGCCCTGAAGTACGCGGACCAGGTGCTCGAGGAGAACCCGTACAGTGAGCGTGCCCTCTGCTCCCGTATCGACGCCCTCGTCGAACTCGGGCGCTACGACGAGGCGTCGAAGGCGGCCGACGTGGCCGACTCACGTCACCCGGGCGTACCCGTCTTCACGCGGTACGCCTACGTGCACGAACTGCGCGGTGACGTGACGACCGCCCGCAGGGTCCTTCGGCAGGCGCTCGGCACGGCGACGACCCGCGGCGACATCGCGTACGTGGCGACGGCGCTCGGCCAACTGGACTGGAGCCAGGGCGAGTACGACACCGCCCTCCAGTACTACGCACGCGCGCTCGGCGCCGACGACACCTATCTCCCCGCGCTGGAAGGCCGCGCCCGCGCCCAGGCGGCGCAGGGTGACCGCGCGGCGGCGATCCGTGGCATGGAGCAGCTCGTGACGCGTTATCCGCTGCCCCAACCCCTGGTCGAGCTGGGCGAGTTGTACGACGCACGCGGCAAGGCGGGCGACGCGCGGAAGGCCCGCGAGCAGTACTCCCTGGTCGACGCCTGGGTGTCGCTCGCCCGCGCCAACGGCGTCAACGCCGACCTCGACACCGCGCTGGCCGCCGCCGACCACGGCGACCACGAGGCCGCTCTCAAGGCGGCGCGCGCCGAGTGGGCCCGCCGCCACACCGTGCACACCGCGGACGCCCTCGCCTGGGCCCTGCACGTCAACGGCCGCGACGCTGAAGCCCTGCCGTACGCCCGTGAGGCCACGGCCACCGGCTACCGCAACGCGTCCTTCCTCTACCACCGCGGCATGATCGAGCGCGCCACGGGCCACCGGAAGGAGGCCCGGGCCGCGCTGAAGTCCGCCCTCGACCTCAACCCGGGCTTCTCACCGCTGGGCGCCCGCGAGGCGCGCAAGGCGTGGGAGGCGGTCAAGTGACCCGGAGCAACGGGGGCCGCGCCGTGCGGTCCCGTCGGCTGTTCGCCTCCTGCGCGGCCGTCTTCACCGCCGCCTGCGCGCTCGTCCTCGTCCCCTCCGAAGCCGCGAGCGCACACCCGCTCGGGAACTTCACCGTCAACCGGTACGACGGACTCGTCGCCGCCCCCGGCCAGTTGCGGGTCGACCACGTCGAGGACCTCGCGGAGATCCCGGCCACCCAGGCCGAGCCCGACATCAAGGAGCTCGGCATGGCCGCCTGGGCCCGGCAGCGCTGCGCGGCGGCCGCGAGCGGCAGCCACGTCACCGTCGGCGGGCACGCGGCGGCGCTCACCGTCGGCGAGAGCCACGCGCGCGTGCGGCCCGGGCAGGCGGGGCTCCACACCCTGCGCGTGGAGTGCCGGCTGACGGCGCCGCTCCCCGAGGGCGACACCGTTTCCCTCCGCTTCCACAGCGCCGGGGCCGACCGGGGGCCCGGCTGGCGGGAGATCACCGCGCGCGGCGACCGGACGACGCTCACCTCCTCGGACGTACCGAAGGAATCGGTGTCGCGGCGGCTGACCCAGTACCCGAAGGAACTCTTGTCGTCGCCGGCCGACACCGCGTCCGCGACCCTGCGGGTGCGGGCCGGTGGTCCGGCGCTCGTCGAGAAGGACCGCGAGGCGCCCGCCGCCTCGGTTCTCCCCCGCGGCGCCGACCGCTGGACCCGGGCGCTCGACGGTCTGGTCGCCCGCCACGACCTGACGCTCGGATTCGCCGCCCTCGCCCTGGTCATCTCGGTGGGCCTGGGAGCGATGCACGCGCTCGCCCCGGGCCACGGCAAGACCCTGATGGCCGCGACGGCCGCGGCGCGCGGCGGCCGGGCGGGACTGCGCGACGTCCTGCCGCTGGCCGCCTCGGTGACGGTCACCCACACTCTGGGCGTGGTCGCGCTCGGCCTCCTGGTCACGGCCGGTTCGGCCGCGGCGCCCTCCGTGATCGCCTGGCTGGGCATCGCGAGCGGTGTCCTGGTGACGGTCGCGGGCACGACCCTCGTACGAAGGGCCTGGCGGAACCGGGCACAGGGGCACGGGAACCGGCACGATCATGGCCACGGGCACGGGCACACGCACGATCATGGCCACGCCCACGACCACGGCCACACGCACGATCACGACCACAGGCAGGACCAAGGCCACAGGCAGGACCACGCGCACGATCACGACCACGCGTACACGCACGACCACGACCATGACCATGACCATGACCCCGGGCACACCCACGACCGTGGACACGCGCACCACCACGACCACGGACACGCTCATGCGTCCGACCAGTCAGACCCCCGTCCCGAACATGCAGAACAGCACCAACGTCCCCTGGTCCTCGCCCACACCCGAGCCCACGCGTCGGTGTCGGCGTCCGCATCCGAATCCACCTCAGCGTCCGCATCCGCATCCGCGTCCGCAGGCACCGTCAGCGAACCCCGCCCCCGCAACGACTCCGCACACGACCACACCGTCCACAACCGCCCGCACCCGCACGCTCCAGCCACCCCTTCCGCCCCTTCCTCCCTCTCCGCTCCTTCCTCCCCCTCCGCCCGTTCCTCCTCCCCCCTCGAACACACCCACGGCGGCTTCACCCACACCCACTCCACCGCCCCCACCCTCCGTGGCACGATCCTCCTCGGCTTCGCCGGAGGCCTCGTGCCGAGCCCTTCCGCCGTCGTGGTGCTCGTCGGGGCCGCGGCCCTCGGGCAGGCGTGGTTCGGCCTGCTCCTCGTTCTCGCGTACGGCGTCGGGCTCGCCCTCACGTTGACGGCGGCGGGGTTCGCCGTCGTCAAGCTCGGCGCCGGCATGAACCGGGCCCTGGCCAAGCGCCCACGGTGGACCGGGGGACCCATAGCGGCGCTGGTCCGCAGGACCGCACCCCTGGGATCGGCGTTGGTCGTCGTAGCGCTTGGGGCTGGATTGGTGTTCAGGGGGGCGGCATCCGCACTCGGCTGAGCTACTTTTGTGGAGAAATCGCGCGGATGCGAATGGGGGACGCACGTGTCCGAAGATCCGGGCAGTGAACGTGTGATCGCGGGGCGCTACCGCCTTCTGTCGCCGCTGGGCGAGGGCGGCATGGGAACGGTGTGGCGCGCCCGCGACGAAGTACTGCAGCGCGAGGTCGCGGTGAAGGAGGTCCGTGCCCCGGCCGGGATCGCCGGCCCCGAGGTCGAGCGGATGTACGCGCGCCTGGAACGGGAGGCCTGGGCGGCCGCCCGTATCTCGAACCGCAACGTGGTGACGGTGTACGACGTGGCGACCGAGGACGGCCGTCCCTGGATCGTGATGGAACTGGTCCGTGGCCTCGCCCTCTCCGATCTGCTGGACGCCGAGGGCCCGCTGCCGCCTCAGCGCGCCGCGCACATCGGTGCCGAGGTGCTCGCCGCGCTACGGGCCGCGCACGAGGCGGGTGTGCTGCACCGCGATGTGAAGCCGGGCAACGTCCTGATCGCGAACGACGGGCGGATCGTCCTCACCGACTTCGGAATCGCGATGGTCGAGGGCAGTTCCGCGCTGACCATGACCGGCGAGGTCATCGGTTCGCCCGAATTCCTGGCCCCGGAGCGGGCGCTCGGCCGCACGCCCGGGCCCGAGTCGGACCTGTGGTCGCTCGGGGTGCTGCTCTACGCCGCGGTCGAGGGCAACTCGCCGTTCCGGCAGAACACTCCGCTGAGCACCCTGCGGGCCGTCGTCGACGAGCCTCTGCAGTGGCCTCACCGGGCGGGGCCCCTCGCCCCGGTCATCGAGGGGCTGCTGGTCAAGGACCCGGCCGAGCGGATGAGCGCCGAACAGGCCGAGCACGACCTGCGGATCGTCGCCGCGGGCGGCACGCCGCCCTTGGGCCCGCGATCCACCGTCCCGTACGTACCGGATCTCAGGGGACACGGCCAGGATCCGCCGGGACCGCCGCCCCAGCCGTTCGAGCCGACCGCCGACACGGTGCGGTCGACCACCCCGACGGACCCCGCCCGCGATCGACGAGCCGCCGTCGTCCTGATCGCGGGTCTGGTCGCGCTCGCGCTCGCCCTCGGCGGACTGACGTACGCCCTGCTGAACCGTGACGGCGGAGGGAACGGCAACAGCGGACAGGGGACCACCAGTGGCGGTGGCCCCGGCAACGGTTCCAGTGGCGGAAGTTCCGGCAGCGGAAACACCAGCGGCGGAAGCGGGAACACCGGCGCCGCGACCGGCGGTGGTCCGTCCACCACCACGCCCGGCGGGGGCCGTACGACCACCACGCCACCCGCGCAGACCGTGCGGGTCACGGTCACCGGTCAGCGCACCGACTATGCGGGGGCCTGCCCGCCGCCCGCGGCCCAGGCGCCCGCTTTCACCGCGACGTTCACGGTGGGCCGGGTGCCGGTGGACGTCGAGTACCGCTGGGTGACGAAGAACGGGAATGTCACCGATCCGGGCTGGAAGACCCTGTCGTTCCCCGCGAGCGGCGGCAAGACCCGGCAGAAGACGGTCGTGGCGACGACGTACGACACGAGCGGGGCCTTCCGGAACGAGATCAGCGTGGAGGTCCGCAGCCCTGTCCACGCGACGTCCAACTCCGTGGCGTTCTCGATCACTTGCGCGACGGAGACCCCTTCGGACGGGGCCTCCGCCTCCGTATCGCCTTAGAACAGTCAGGCCACGCCGTTGAAGGCGGGCAGATAGCCGCCGGACTGGCCGGGCGCGGTCGGGTGGTACGACTCGCCGACGTTCAGCCAGTTGAGGCTGTGCAGCCAGGAGTCGCCGGAGCAGATCTCGTGCCCGGTGAAGGAACTCCTGACGTCGCCGAAGGTGAAGCCATGGCTGGCGGCACGCTTGGCGATCGCGCTGTCCAGGTAGTCGGCGGCGCCGTTGATCGCGGACCGTTCGGTCTCCGAAAGGCCGGCGACGCAGCTGCCGTTGAGCATGTAGAAGCGGGGGTATCCGAGCACGACCACATGGGCCGACGGGGCCTTCGCGCTGATCGCCGAGTAGACGGTGTCGAGTTGGCCGGGGAGTGTGGAGTCGACGTACGCCTTCGCGGTGGCGATCCGCGCGAGGCAGGAGCTCTCAGACTGAAGCACACACGTCGTCATGACGTCGGAGAAGCCCGCGTCGTTGCCGCCGATGGTGATCGAGACGAGGCCGGTGGAGGAGTTGAGCGGACCGAGCTGGTTCGCCGTGACATCACCCGTACGGGCGCCCGAGCAGGCGGTGAAGGTGAACGACGAGGGTGAATGGGCGGCGGCCCAGAGGTAGGGATACGCCTTCGTGCTGCGCTTGCAGTCGCCGCTGGAGCTGATGTAGCTGCCCGCGCCGACACCGGAAGAGTAGGAATCGCCGAGGGCCACATAGCCGGTGACGGCCGCGGATTGGGACGCCTGCGCCGTCGCCGCCCCGGTGAGGGCGAAGCCGACGGCGAGGAGGAGTGAGGTCACGTATGCCGTAATTCGGGAACGTCTCATGGAACCTCCCTTTAGCAGGATCTCTGCCACAACTGTCGTAGCAGCTACGCGTGTTGACAGGAAGTGTCCATGCCAAGACTTTTGGGCTCTTACCGACTCCCGCCCTGCGTGTTCACCATGTGTTTGATTACGCGTCCATGACAGCGTTGTGACAAGGCGTCAACTCCCTTGAGCCACGCCCGTAGATGACCGACTCTTTACTCGGCCCTGGGTGGAACGCGACGCTCCGGGCCGTGCGCACGACCACTCGCGCACCCCCACACAGCGCGTGCCCCACCCGGGCGCGCGCCGCCTTGAGGAGGACTCCCTCGTAATGGCACAGCTGCGTAGCAAGAAACTCCGGATCGCCGCGATCACCTCAGTGGCGACCGCCGCCCTGCTCGGCGGACTCACCGCACTTCCCGCCCAGGCCGCCCCGGCCGAGGGCAAGGTGCTGGCCGCCGACTCCCCCACAGCGATCAAGGGCAGCTACATCGTCACGCTCAAGAAGGGCGCGGGCTTCAAGGCCGCGTCGAGCAAGGGCAAGGGCCTGATCGACGAGTACGGCGGCACGGTGAAGAAGACGTTCGGCACCGCGCTGAACGGCTACACGGCCACCCTCTCCGCGGCCGAGGCCAGGAGACTCGCGGCCGACCCGGCCGTGGCGAGCGTCGAGCAGAACCAGACGGTGCACCTCACCGACACCACGCAGTCCAGCGCCCCCTGGGGCCTGGACCGCATCGACCAGGCAGCGCTCCCGCTCTCCGGCACGTACACCTACCCGGACACGGCCGGCAGCGGCGTGACCGCGTACGTCATCGACACCGGCGTCCGCATCACGCACACACAGATAAGCGGGCGCGCCTCGTACGGCTATGACGCCGTGGACGGCGACACCACCGCCTCGGACGGCAACGGCCACGGCACCCATGTGGCCACCACCATCGCGGGCTCGACCTACGGAGTCGCCAAGAAGGCGAAGGTCGTGGCGGTCCGCGTGCTGGACAACAACGGCTCGGGCACCACGGCCGGCGTCATCGCGGGCATCGACTGGGTGACCGCGAACCACACCACCCCGTCGGTCGCCAACATGTCGCTCGGCGGCTCCGCCTCCACCTCACTGGACACGGCCGTGGCGAACTCCATCGCCAGCGGTGTGACCTACGCGGTCGCGGCGGGCAACAGCAGCGCCAACGCCTCGTCGTACTCGCCCGCCCGGGTCTCCACGGCGATCACGGTCGGCGCCACCACCAGCACCGACGCCAAGGCCAGCTACTCCAACTACGGCTCGACCCTGGACATCTTCGCGCCCGGCTCCTCGATCCTCGCGGGCTACAACACCAGCGACACGGCCACCGCCACGCTCTCCGGAACGTCGATGGCCACCCCGCACGTCGCGGGCGCGGCCGCCGTCTACCTCGCGGGCCACACCTCCGCCACCCCGGCGCAGGTCACCACGGCCCTGGTGAACGGCGCCACCTCCGGCGTGGTCACCAGCGCGGGCACCGGCTCGCCGAACAAGCTCCTGAAGATCGTCCCGTAGTACGCCAACTGGCTTGATCTGTAAGGACGTTCCCCGGAGGCAGCCGGCGCCTCCGGGGAACACAGGTTTAAAGGAACCCAAGAACCCTCAAGAGCGCCTTCGGCATCTTGACGGCCCCCCGCCCGCTGCGCGACATTGAAGTCCGGCATCCGGCGCTTCGGGGGGCAAAGTCGCCAATGCAGACCATACGCGTCAAGACATCTTCAACAGACAGCGCGGAGCGGTCGGAACAGGGTCCGGGGAGGGACCTGTTGCCGCTGCTCGCGGGCGCCGCGACGGCGATCGGTGCCGTCGGCGCGATCCTCGCGCTGGCCGACGTGGGCTCACCCCTGCGCGGCCCCCTCACGTTGTTCTTCCTGCTCGCGGCACCCTCGGCCGCCCTCGCGGCCGCGCTGCGCGGGCTGGAACCCTTCGGACGCGTCCTCGCGTCGGTCGCGGGCGCCATCGCCGTGAACATGCTGGTGGCCCAGGGCATGCTGGCCGTGCACCGGTGGTCGGTCCGCGGCGGGATCGTGGTCGTGACCGCGATCAGCGCCCTCCTTCTGCTGCTGGTGGTGGTACGGCGGTGGCGCGGCCGTACGGCGCGACGTCAGGCCTCCTGACGTGGACATCGGTGTGTACCGCCCCGGCGAGCTGAGCGCGGCCGACCGGGCGGCCTGGACCGCTTTCCAGTCCAAGGCCCACCTGCACGGCTCACCCGAGCTGGCGAATCCGTTCCTGTCCCCCGAGTTCACGCTCGCGGTCGGCCGGTGCAGACGCGGCGTACGGATCGCGGTGGTCCGCGAGGGCGGCGAGCCCGCGGCGTACTTCCCGTTCCGGAGAACCACCGTCGGCGTCGGCCGGGCCGTCGGCCTCGGCATCTCCGACTGCCAGGGCCTCGTACACCGTCCGGGCTTCGGCTGGGACGCCCAGGACCTGCTGCGGGCCTGCGGGCTCAGCGTGTGGGAGTTCGACCACCTGGTGGAAGGCCAGGCGCCGTTCGAGGCGGGCGTCTCCGGCACCTTCCCGTCCCCGGTCATGGACCTCGACCAGGGCTACGCGACGTATCTGCGCGGGCTGCGCGCCCGGGCGCCGAAGTTCACCCGGACCACGCTCGCCAAGGAACGCAGACTCGGCCGGGACGCCGGCGAACTGCGCTATGTGCACGACGAGCGCGATCCGGCCGCGCTGAACACGCTGCGCGCGTGGAAGTCCGCGCAGTACCGCAGGACGGGGCGCAGCGACCGCTTCGCACAGCCCTGGATCAACCACCTGGTCCAGCAGCTCTACCACACCCGCTCGGAGCCGTTCGCGGGGATCCTGTCGGTGCTGTACGCGGACGACAAGCCGGTCGCCGCGCACTTCGGGCTGCGCACCGAACGGATCCTGGCGTGCTGGTTCCCGGCGTACGACCCGGAGTTCGCGAAATACTCGCCGGGGCTGATCCTGCATTTGCACATGGCCGAGGCGGCCGCCGCCGACGGAATTGTCCATGTGGATCTAGGGCGGGGTCAGAAGGATTACAAGGACTCCCTGAAGACGCGCGAAATCTCCGTGTCCGAGGGGTGGGTGACCCGACGTCATCCGATCGCATTCGGGCACCGGGCGCGCCGCGCCCCGGTCCGGGCACTGCGCAATGCGGTGCTGTCCCGGCCGGAGCTCTTGGAGCCGGCCGACAGAATCCTCAAGCGGATGGGGAAAGTCCGTTCGAGTCGTGAGGTAACAGCCAAACCAACAAAAACGTGAGGTCTCGTTCCAGGCCTTGCCATACAGGCGTAATCGTCAATACCGTCGTACATCTCACCCGCATCGGTCCATCAATGCACATGCGATCTAGGGGAGGGCTCAAGATCGCGACGACGGGCCGGAGCGGGGCGCGGTAGGGGGGTGCCGTGCTCGGCGACCACATGGGTGCCGAGTCGTGCCGCGCGACCGGCTTCCGCTTTTCCGAAAGCCGGCCAGCTTTGCCAGCTCACCCGGCAGGTACGGAGATCTATTTCGTCATGCCGTAAGTGAGAACCCCCCTTTCGAACCGGGCAATGATCCGGACCGCCCAGGGGCGGGCGGTCCACCGGACGAGAGGGACCAGACTCATGAGCTCAGTCCTGCGCCCAGCCTTTTCGGGCCAAGATCCGTTAATGGCCGGCAAGTACCGGCCGATCTCCACTCACCTGGCCATAGCACCGCCGGTGAGTGTCGTGATTCCCGCCATGAATGAGGCCGAGAATCTCCCGTACGTCTTCAAGACCCTTCCCGACTGGATACACGAAGTGGTTCTTGTGGACGGCAATTCCACCGACGACACCGTCGAAGTGGCCCGTGAGCTGTGGCCGGACGTCAAGGTCGTCGAGCAGCGCGGAAAGGGCAAGGGGGATGCCCTGATCACCGGGTTCGAGGCGTGCACCGGCGACATCATCGTGATGGTCGACGCGGACGGCTCGGCCGACGGCAACGAGATCGTTTCGTATGTCTCCGCACTGGTTTCCGGGGCGGACTTCGCCAAGGGCTCCCGCTTCGCCAACGGCGGCGGCACCTCCGACATGACGCCGATCCGCAAGCTCGGCAACAGAGTGCTGTGCGCGGTCGTCAACGCCAAGTTCGGCGCCCGCTACACCGACCTCTGCTACGGATACAACGCGTTCTGGCGGCACTGCCTCGACAAGATCGACCTCGACTGCACCGGCTTCGAGGTCGAGACCCTGATGAACATCCGGGTCGTCAAGGCGGGCCTGAAGGTGCAGGAGATACCCAGCCACGAGTACCTCCGCATCCACGGCACGAGCAATCTGCGCGCCGTACGGGACGGGTTCCGGGTGCTCAAGGTGATCCTCAAGGAGCGCAACAACCGTCGTGCGCTGCGCCGCAGGCCGCACGCCGCTCAGCTCAACTCGGGCCGGGGAGAGGTGTCTTGAGCAGTTCAGACATCTCCGTGGTGGTCTGCGTCTACACCGAGGACCGCTGGGAGGACATCCTCGCGGCGGTCTCCTCGGTGCGGGCGCAGTCGCTGCCCGCCCTGGAGACGCTCCTGGTCGTGGACCACAACGCCACGCTCCTGGAGCGGCTGACCAGGGAGTACAAGGAGACCGACGCGGTGCGGGTGCTCGCCAACGCGGGCCCCCGCGGTCTGTCCGCGGGCCGCAACACCGGGATCGCCGCCTCACGCGGCGAGATCATCGCGTTCCTCGACGACGACGCCGTGGCCGAGCGGGACTGGCTGCGGCACTTCGCCGCGGGGTACGCGGACCCGCGGGTCATGGCCGTCGGCGGCCGTACGATGCCGATCTGGGCGTCGGGCCGGCGCCCGGCCTGGTTCCCCGAGGAGTTCGACTGGGTGGTGGGCTGCACGTACAAGGGGCTGCCGCCGGGCCGGGTGCGGGTCCGCAACGTCCTCGGCGGAAACGCCTCCTTCCGTCGGACGGCGTTCGACGTGGCGGGCGGCTTCGCGACCGGCATCGGCCGCGACGGTGACAAGCGGCCGCTGGGCTGCGAGGAGACGGAGCTGTGCATCCGCCTCACCCGCGCCGAACCGGACGCGATCCTGCTGATCGACGACCGTGCGGTCATCCATCACCGGGTGCCCGAGGCGCGCGAGCACTTCGGCTACTTCCGCACCCGCGCGTACGCCGAGGGCCTGTCCAAGGCGCTCGTCGCCCGAAGTGTGGGATCCGGCAAGGGACTTGAGTCCGAGCGCCGCTACGCGACCCGTGTCCTGCCCGCCGGGGTCGCCCGCGGACTGCGCGACGCGCTGCTCGCCCGACCCGGCGGCGCGGGCCGCGCGGGCGCCATCGTCACCGGGGTTCTCACGGCGGCGGGCGGGTACGTTCTCGGGAGCGTCCGGGCACGCAGGGGCGGCGCCACGTTCTCCGTCGTGGAGATCGAGGGGGTCCCTGACGACGAGGGGGCGGCAGCATGAGCGAACCCGTGCCGATCTTGATGTACCACTCGATCGCGCGCTCGCCCAACGACGCGACGCGGGCGCTGTCCGTCGCGCCCGAGGCCTTCGCCGAGCAGATGGCGCTGCTCGACGACCGCGGGTTCACCCCGGTCGACACGGCTCAGCTGGCGGCGAGTTGGCGCTCGGGCGGCCCGCTGCCGGTGCGTCCCGTCCTCATCACCTTCGACGACGGCTACGAGGGCGTGCACCGGCACGGGCTCCCCGTGCTCGCCAAGCACGGCTTCGCCTCCACGCTGTTCGTCTCGACGGGATGGATCAAGGGCGCGTACGACACCGGGGGCGGCCTCGACGCGATGCTGGACTGGGACCAGGTGCGCAAGCTCGCCGAGGAGCAGGTGGAGATCGGCGGGCACAGCCACACCCACCCGCAGCTGGACCAGCTCCCCGACGACGCGCTCTGGTTCGAGCTGCTGCGCTGCAAGGAGATCATCGCCGGCGAACTGGGCGCCCGCCCCGCCTCGTTCGCGTACCCGTACGGCTACTCCAGCCGCCGGGTGCGCCGTACGGTGCGCGAGGCGGGGTTCGCCCAGTCGCTCGCCGTCGGCAACGGCCTGGCGCGGCGCCGCCAGGGACCGTACGCCCTGCAACGCGTCACCGTGCGCCGCAGCACCGGTATCGAGGATTTCGAGCGGCTGGTCGAGGGCCGCGCGATCGCCCGCACCTTCGCCCGGGACCGCGCCCTCACCAAGGGGTACGCCATGGTCCGAAGAGCACGACAGGTCCGCCGGAAGGCCATCCGTTCCCGTGTCTGACACGACGACCACCGCCCAGTCTTCCACGCCCACGACCGAGGCACCCGAACAGCAGCCGAGGCGCCGCCTGCGCCTGCCGGGCAGGAGCGGCAAGGGTGCCGGAGGGGGCAACCAGCTGTTCCGCAACGCCTACGCGCTGATGCTCAACACCGGGATCTCCGCGGTGCTCGGGCTCGGCTACTGGCTGATCGCCGCCCGCTACTACTCCGAGTCGGCGGTCGGCCAGGGCTCCGCCGCGATCGCCGCGATGAAGCTCCTCGCGGGCCTCACCGCGGTGACGCTGACGGGCGCCCTGGCGCGCTTCATCCCGGTCGCCGGCCGCGCCACCGGACGCCTCATCTTCCGTACGTACGCGGGCAGTTCGGTGGTCGTGGCGCTGGCCGCCGTCGTCTTCCTGCTCACCCTGAACGCGTGGGGACCGTCGTACCGCTTCCTGCACGGGCCGGTCAACGGCCTCGGCTTCATCCTCGCGGTCGTCGCCTGGTCGTTGCTGACGCTCCAGGACGGTGTCCTGACCGGGCTGCGCAACGCGCTGTGGGTGCCGGTGGGCAACACCGTGTTCTCCGCGGTGAAGCTGGTGCTGCTCGTCGGGCTCGCCGCCGCGATCCCCACGTCGGGCGTCTTCGTCTCCTGGGTCGCCGCGATCGCCCTGTCGGTGGTGCCGCTCGGGCTGCTGGTGTTCCGGCGGCTGGTCCCCCGGCACATCAAGGCGACCGAGGAACGCGCGAAAGCGCCCTCGTTCAGGGAGATCGGCCGCTTCCTGGCCGGCGACTACACCGGCTCCCTCTTCTCGCTCGCCGTGGTCTACCTGGTCCCGGTGATCGTCGCCTCCCAGGTCAGCTCCGCCGACAACGCCTACTTCTACATCACCACCACGATCGGCGGCACGGTCAACCTGCTCGCCATCAACATGGGCGCCTCGCTGACCGTCGAGAGCTCGCACGACCCGGCGCGGCTGGCCGCCAACACCCGGGCCGCGCTCCGGCGGATGGCGCGGATCATGCTGCCGGTGTGCGGGCTGCTGTTCCTCGGCGCGCCGTTCATCCTGCACGTCTTCGGCGACGGATACGCGCACGCGGCGACCCCGCTGCTGCGCTGGTTCGCCGTCGGCGCGCTGCTGCGGGTCGTCATGGAGACGTACTTCGCGGTGCTGCGCGCCCAGAGCCGCACCTCCGGACTCGCCTATCTGCAAGGGCTGTTGTGCGTTCTGGTGCTCGGCCTGACGGTGATCCTGCTCCCGCGCATGGGCCTGACCGGCGCGGGCGTCGCCGAGATCTCCAGCCTCGCGGTGATCGTGACGATCGCCGCGCCCAAGCTCTACAGGATCCTGCGCACCGCGCCGCCCGCGGAGGTCCCCGAGGACGCGGCACCGGACGGTGACCTCGCCGACCTGGGGGCGCGCGAGGTCGCCGCGGCCAGGAGCGGCCCCTCCTGGGCGAAGAAGCTGGACGCCGACACGCTCGCGCTCGGCATCCACGTCGACTTCGACCACCAGGAACGCCGACCGGACGTACGACCGGGTCCGGGTACCCCGCCCACGGGCACGCCCAAGGTACGCCCGGACCACCGTCCGACCTGGGCGCTGCGACCGCAGGTGGGACTGCCGGTCGAGGCGCGCGAGCCGGGTTCGGAGGCCAGCCTGGGACCGTCCGAGGCACCGGAGGTGGACGCTCCCTTCGAGGCCGGCGACCAGGAAGGCGCCTCTGCGGGGGCGCGGGACGTGGCATCGAGCGACTCCGCCACGGGGACGCGGGGCGGGACACCGAGCGGCTCCGCGGTGGGGGCGGGGGACGGGACACCGAGCGGCTCCGCCGCGGGGGCGCGCCCAGCCACGGCGGACCCGCAGCCGACAGACGACGAGACACCCCCCTCCCTGCGCGAACGCCTGACTCACCCGTCAAGACCAGGGGTGATCCTCGGCTGCCTGCTGTTCTCCGCCCTCCTCCTCTACTGGGTGCCCGCACTGGGCCTCGACGACGGCTCCCTCGCCCGCATGAGCGGCCTCGGCCTGATCTCGGTCCTGCCGCTGCCCACCTTGGTGGGCGCCGCCCTGCTGGTCACGGTCTTCGCCTCGCTGCTCTGGATGAACCGCGAGCACAAGGGACTCCTGCTCGTCACGCTGCTCGCCACCGTGGTCTCGCTGCACGCGCTGCCCGCGGTGATCGAGACCGAGCCACGGTTCGCGACGGCCTGGCAGCACCTCGGGTTCCTCGACTACATCGACCGGACGGGCTCGGCCGTCCCCGACCTGGACGCCCGCTGGAGCTGGCCCGGCTTCTTCGCCGCGGCCGCGTTCATCACGAAGGCCTGCGGGGTCACCGATCTCACCGAGATCATCCGCTGGTGGCCGCTGGCCATCCAACTCCTCTACCTGGCACCGATGTTCCTGCTCGTGCGCTCGATGCGGGCGAGCTGGCGCGCCAAGTGGACCGGCATCTGGATCTTCGTGCTCAGCGGCTGGGTCGGCCAGGACTACTTCTCGCCGCAGGGCTTCACCTATCTGCTCTATCTGGTCTTCGTGGCGATCCTGCTCGTGTGGTTCCGGGCACCGCGCGTGCTGTGGACGAAGGCGCGCCCGGGCGAGGCGGAGGTCGAGCCGACGAACCGCCGGCAGCGGGCCGTCCTTCTCATGATCCTGATCGGTCTGTTCGCGGCGACGGTCCCGGCACACCAGCTCACCCCGTTCGTCATGCTGGGCGTCCTCGCGGTCCTCGTCCTGACGGGTCGCTCCGAACTGCGCGGCCTGCCCATCCTGTTCGCCGTCCTCGTCTCGGTCTGGATCGCCTTCATGGCCGAGCCGTACTGGTCCGGGCACTTCAACGACCTGTTCGGCGGAGTCGGCGGGGTCGGCGGCAATGTGTCGTCGTCCGTCTCCGGCCGTATCCAGGGCGGCAGTTCGACGCACAAGCTCGTGCTCTACACGCGCGTGCTGCTCGCCGGCGGTGTGATGGCCTTCGCCTGCTGGGGCTGGTGGCGGCGGCGCGACCACAAGTACCGCGAACGCTCGCTGCTCGTCCTCACCTTCGTGCCGTTCCTGGGCTTCGGGATGCAGTCGTACGGCGGCGAAATGGCCCTGCGGGTCTTCATGTTCGCGGCCCCCGGTGCCGCCCTGCTCGCCGGACTCGCCCTCTTCCCGCGCACCGGCGTCACCGCGAAGGAGCGCGAGAAGGACCGGGTGAGCCTCGCCCCGCTCGCGGCCCTCCTGGCGGGCCTGCTTCTCATGGGCGGCTTCCTGGTGGCCCGTTGGGGCAACGAGCCGTTCGAGCGGATCAGACCGGGCGAGGTCGCGGCCATGAACTACGTGTACGAGCACGACGATCCGACCGTTCGGCTGCTGTGGCTGAGCAACGACACCCTCGACAACGTCACCCCCGCCATGCCCTGGGGCGCGCGCGACATGGAGAAGGTGAACTACGTGCCCACGCTCGCGCCCGTCGACCCGGTCCTGGTGTCCGGGCTCGTCAAGGCGCTCAAGGACGCGGGCCCGAACTCGTATCTGATGATCAACCGCAGTCAGGTCGTCTATCTCCAGATGGACGTGGGCTATTCGGCGGCCTGGGAGTCGAGGCTGATCACCAACCTCGACGAACGGCAGGAGCTGAAGAAGGTCCTCGTCAACGACGACGTGACGATGTACGCGCTGCGCGAGCAGCCCGCGGGCAAGATCCGGAAGGCCGACCCCGGTGCGATCGGACCTCAGGTGACCTGGACGCCGTGGTCGGTGGTCGGCGGTCTGGCCGCGATCGCGCTCATCGTGATGCTGACGGCACGGGAGGTCGTACGGGTCGCGGTGCGGCCGAGCGTGCGGCAACTGCGCCGGCTGCAGAGCAGCTTCTGGTTCTCGCTGCCGCTACTGGCGATGTTGCTGGCCTCGATGGTGCAGCGGTTCCTGACCATGAAGTAGGAACGAAGTGAGAAGACGTACGAGGGTGCTGAAGTGGCTTACCGGGCCTCCCGGGCTCACCAGGCTCACCGGGTCCACCAGGCCTATTGGGTCCACCAGCCTTACCTGGAAAGCCACTTCACCTCGTACGCCCCCATGTCGAACCGCTTGCCGTCCACCTGGGCGCTGATGGAGCGGTCCAGGGTGTTCACCACGAGGACGGCCTTGTCGGTGGCGAGGACGCGGACGTTGGGCACGTCGTCGGCCGCGACCGACACCGTCCGGTACGTGGTGCCGGGCGGGAACTGCTTGCCGAAGTGGGAGATCAGGTCGTACATGGGGAGTCGCTTCCCCCCGCCCGCGCTGTCGGTCGGTGTCCACAGACAGCCCGCGCAGTCGGTGCCCTTCTCCTTCTCCGGGTTCCAGTAGAAGCCGGAGGAGGCGCCGCCCTTGGCCATCGCGATCATTCCGGCGGCCTGGACGGCGACACGGTGGGTCTCCGACCAGCCCTTGCGTTCGTCGTTGCCGTCGGCCGGTTCGACGTAGTACTCGGCCCACCACAGGGGCAGGTCGTGGGTCCGCTCGCGCACCCAGGAACCGACGGCCGTGAGCTTGTCGGTGGCCGCGAACTCGTCGGGCAGCAGGTCGTCGTCCTTGGTGTAGCTGGATCCGTCCACGACGACGAAGTCGGCGCCCGCCTTGTTCTTGTTCCAGTAGTCGAAGGCGTCGAGGACGCGCTGGTCCATGGCGCCCCAGGTGCCCCGCACGGTGGTGGACGCGTCCTCCTTCTGGCGCGGGTCCACGCTGTCCATGACCAGGTAGGGGCCGCCCACCATGATGTCCTTGTCCACCTGCTTGAGCGCCTTGTAGACCAGGTTGTAGAGCTCGGTGTAGCCCTCGTAGTCCCAGCGGCCCTCGCTGTCGTTCCAGAATCCCTTGAACTCGTTCCAGACGATGAAGTGCCGTACGTCCGGATAGCGCTTGGCGACGGTCGCGGCGAGCGCGGCGAAGTCCTTGTAGTGGGCGCGGTCCGGGGCGGTCTCCAGGGCGGCCTGGCTCCAGTCCGTGCGGCCGGACGTGCCGCCCTTCATCCAGTCCGGGGAGCAGCACAGGGTGACGACCGGGGTGCCGCCCGTCTTGCGCATGAAGTCGATACGGCTGTCCATCTCGGAGAAGTCGTAGCGGCCCTTGGACGGCTCGGGGTTGCCCGCGCCCCAGCCCATGATGTGCTGGATCTGCGGCAACGACTGCTTCTCCAGCAGCCCCTCGACGCGTTGGGTGGCCGCGCCGCTGCCCTCGTCGGCGCTGAACTGGGTGTGGGTGAAGCCCCAGCCCACCGCCGGCTGCGGCGTTTCGGGCGGGGTGACCGGTGTGCCGTGCACCTTGTCCCCGTCACGGGTGGTGCCCGCGGTGCTCCCGCCGTCTCCCGGCAGGGTGTTGAGCAGGGTCACCACCAGGGCCAGAGCGGCCACCGCCACACCGAGCAGCGCGGTGAGCCGCCACCGCCGTGCCCCCGAATCCCACTCATGACGTCCCATCATGGACAACAGTAACGGCGGCTGTCGGCCGCCGGACAGGTCGCGTATCACCACAGCCCCGTAACAGGACGGAGGTGACACACCGGAAGTGGCGGACGACGGGCGACACACAGGACGCACTGCGGAAAGCGGGTGCACAGGGCGCCCGTGTGACGGATCATGGCGGCATGTCTGCGAACCCACACGACGCTCTGCCGATCCGGCTCAACGTCGACGACAGCGACTCGCCGTCGGACGTCGTCGACGCGCTGTTCCTCGGCCGCTTCGCGACGGGCGAGCAGCCGCACTCGCACGCGGCGAACATCGACCGCGTACGGTCCGGGGCGACCCTGCTCCCGCCTGGTGCTCGTGTGCTGCGCTCCGCGCGCGACGACGACCGCAGCGCCACGCTCGCCGAGGGCGACGGCTGGACCCTCCTGGTGTCCCGCTGGAACCGCGGCGCCGACGTCACGGTGACCGCGACCAGCGAGGAGCTGGCCGAGAAGGTGCTGAGCCAGGCCACGGACGGCGCGGCGGACGAACCCGAGCCGCAGCCGGAGAACGTGACGATGGGGTTCTGGTACGTGTCGCCCCGCCGGGGCCCGCACCGCACGACCCGCCAGATCTCGGCGGGTACGTGGGAGGAGGTCCGCGCCAACTACACGGCGCCGGTGGCGGACGCGATGGACCGCCTGATGAAGACGACGCCGGAGGACATCGCGGGCCGCCTGCTGCTGTTGCACGGGCCGCCCGGCACCGGCAAGACCTCGGCGCTGCGGACGCTCGCCCGCTCCTGGCGCGACTGGTGCCAGGTCGACTGCGTACTGGATCCGGAGCGGCTCTTCTCGGACGTCGGCTATCTGATGGACATCGCGATCGGCGAGGAGGACGGCACGGGCAAGGGCCGCTGGCGGCTGCTCCTCCTCGAGGACTGCGACGAGCTGATCCGCGGCGAGGCCAAGCACACGGCGGGCCAGGCCCTCTCCCGCCTGCTCAATCTCACGGACGGGCTGCTCGGCCAGGGCCGCAATGTGCTGGTGGGCGTCACCACCAACGAGGACCTGGAGCGCCTGCACCCCGCCGTCGTCCGCCCCGGCCGCTGCCTCGCCCGCATCGAGGTCGGCCCGCTGACCCGCCCCGAGGCGGTCAGCTGGCTCGGCACGGAGGAAGGCGTCTCCCGCGACGGCGCGACCTTGGCGGAGCTGTACGCGCTGCGCCGGGGGACGACTCCCACGTCGGTACCGGACCAGCGCGAGGGTGCGGACGCGGGGCTGTATCTGTAGCGGACGGATGCACCCCGGCAGTGTTTTGATGGAGGTATGACCCTGTACGTCGGCACGTCCGGGTGGCAGTACAAGGACTGGCGCGGTGTCCTGTACCCGGACGGGCTGCCGCTGCGGCTCTGGCTGGAGGAGTACGCGGCGCGGTTCGCGACCGTCGAGATCAACAACGCCTTCTACCGGCTGCCGTCGCGGGAGACCTTCGAGAGCTGGCGGGAGCGTACGCCGCCGGACTTCGTCGTGGCCGTCAAGGCGAGCCGCTATCTGACCCACATCAAGCGGCTGCGCGACCCGGCGGAGCCGGTGCACCGCCTGATGAGTCACGCCGCCGGCCTGGGCGACCGGCTCGGCCCGGTGCTGCTCCAGCTCCCGCCCACCCTGCACGCCGATCCGGAGCTCCTCGACGACTGCCTCGCCCGCTTCCCGTCCGGTACACGGATCGCGGTCGAACCACGCCACGACTCCTGGTGGACACCCGAGGTGCGCAAGGTTCTGGAGTCACACGGCGCCGCGCTCTGCTGGGCCGACGTGCTGTCCCGCCCGGTGACCCCTCTGTGGCGGACCGCCGACTGGGGCTACCTCCGCTTCCACGAGGGCCGCGCCCGGCCGTGGCCGCGCTACGGCCGACAGGCCCTGACCACCTGGGTAGGGCGCATCATGGACACCTGGTCCGACGAGGCGCTGGTCTACGCGTACTTCAACAACGATCCGCATGCGGCGGCGGTCCGGGACGCGGAGGTCTTCGCGAGAGCGGCGACGACAGCGGGCCTGACCGTCACCCGTACTCCCGAGCGGCTGCCGGCGGGATAGGAGAGTCCCGCGGCTACCGGCGGGAAGGGGAATCCGGCGGCTACCGCCGGGACAAGAGAATCCCGCGGCTACCGCCGGGACAAGAGAATCCCGCCGTAACGGCGCTCCGCCACGATGGCGCACTCCGGCGGCGCCGAACCACCACGGCCCTCCCCGGCACACGGGAACCCCTTACCCCGTAAGCCGCCCGCAGGGCATCCGGTTTTTTCCCCCCGGCAAGCCGCCCGCAGGGCATACCGTTTACCCCCCGTAAGCCGCCCGCAGGGCATCCCGTACGGCGTCGAGCGCGGCCGACTCGGTGAGGCCGAGGCGGCGTACCCGCTCGGCGTACGCCTGGGCGGCAGCGGCCGCCTCGCGCGAGGCGGCATCCCCCGCGGCGGCCACGAACGTTCCGTTGCGCCCCCGTGTCTCGATCACCCCGTCCGACTCCAGGGCCCGGTACGCCTTGGCCACGGTGTTGGCGGCGAGGCCGAGCGACTCGGCGAGGCCGCGCACCGTCGGCAGCTTGTAGCCGACCGGCAGCGCGCCGGACCGGGCCTGCTCGGAAATCTGGGCGCGCACCTGTTCGTACGGTGCGGCCCCCTCATCGATGTGGATCTTCAGGGTCACGCTGCGATTGTCCCGTACCCACCGGAAAATGAGAGGCATCCGCACACGACCCACGCGTAGCGTGCGACTCCATGACAGTGATCGTTCGCGAGCTGCGCCGCCAAGACCCTGCGGACGCCGGCGCCTTCGCCCGCATCCGGCACCTGGCCCTGCCGTTCATGCTCTTCACCCCCGAGTCCATCACCTACGACCAGGAGCACGCCCACCGCGACTCGCACTACCAGCCGCTGCTGGCCGAGGAGGACGGCGAGTTCATCGGCACGGCGCAGGTGGGCGTCATCTACGACAGCCCGGAGCCCGGCCAGGCGTACGTCAACGTCTATGTGCACCCGGAGCGGACGGGGCGCGGCGCGGGTGCGCTGCTGGTGCGCGCCGCCGAGGAACGGCTCGCCGCCCTGGGCGCGACCAGGCTGCACGCCTGGGTCCTGGACGAGCCCGCGAACCGCGCCTTCGCGGAGAAGCGCGGCTACCGCGCCGCCCGCTCCGCGCACTTCCTCCGCCTCGACCTGGCGAACGGCACCCTGCCGCCGCTCCTGTCACCGCCGCCCGGCGTGGAGCTGCGCACCGCCGCGGACTTCGCCGACGATCCGCGCCCGCTGTTCCACCTGGACGCGGAGACGCTGCTGGACGAACCGAGCGAGGTCGACCGGGAGTTCACGGACTACGAGGCCTGGCTGACGGAGACCTGGCGCCACCCCCTGCTGAGCCATGAGCTGACCTCGGTCGCCGTGGTCGACGGCCGCCCCGCCGCGTTCAGCGCGGCCCGCACCGACGGCGGCACCCGCTACGGCACGGTGATGACGGGCACCGCCCGCGCCTTCCGGGGCCGCGGCCTCGCCAAGCTCGCCAAGAACGCGTCGCTGCACCGCGCCCGCGCGGCCGGCTTCACGGAGGCCTTCACGGGCAACGACTCCGGCAACGGGCCGATGCTGGCGATCAACAAGTGGTTCGGTTACGAGATCTGCGCGACGGAGGTGAAGTATGTCCGCGATCTCGGCTGACACCTCGGGGTCGTTGCAGGTCGTCCTCGTCAAGTACGGCCGTACGAAGATCCGTTACCCCGCCGAGCTGCTCGCCGACGACGGCACGCGCGTCGTCGTGCGCGCACCGTGGGCGGGCGACGACACCCGTGACTTCGGCTTCGTACGCTTCGAGCAGGGCGATGTCTTCACCGAGTACTACTGGCGGGACCGCTGGTACGCGGTGAAGGAGGTCCGGGACAGCGGGGGCGTGCTGAAGGGCTGGTACTGCGACGTCACCCGCCCGGCCACCGTCTCCGGCGGTGAGCTGGTCGTCGAGGATCTCGACCTGGACCTGTGGCGCTCGGCCGACGGCCGGACCGTACTGCGCCTGGACGAGGACGAGTTCGCGGCGAGCGGCCTGGCGACCACCGATCCGCAGGCGGCGGCCGCCGCCGAGAACGCCCTGGACGAACTCGAACGCCTGGCCCGCGAGGGCGACTTCGAGGCACTGTTGGCCTAGTGCCCGTCCTGTCACTCGTTCTGTCGCCCGCCCTGTCGCCCGTCCTGTCATTCGACGGTGGCCACCACGGCATACCGCTCGTCCTCGACCTCTCGGCCCCACAGCCGCGCGTCGCCCGAGAGCGGCTCCACGCGGATGTGGGTCACGAGGGGGTCGAGAAGTGCGGTCAGCCGGTCGGCGGCTATGCCGACCGGGCTCAGCACCCCCCAGACGCCCTCGACGAGAACGAACCGCCCTTGGGGGCGGAGCAGACCGCGCCAGTGCCGCAGAACCCGCTCGGGGTCGGGCAGCGTCCACAGCACATGGCGGCAGAGCAGCACGTCGAAGCGCTGCTCCCCGATGGGCGGTGACGTCGCGTCACCGACCAGGAACGCCGCGTCACGGCCGGCCAGCTTCGCACGGGCGAGGCCGACCATGTCCGGGGAGCTGTCGACTCCGGTGACCCGGTGCCCTCCCTCGGACGCGAGGAGTGACAGGCTGCCGGTGCCGCAGCCCAGATCGAGGACGTCGGTCGCGCGCTCCGGCAGCCACGTCCGCAGCCGCGCCGCCCAGGCGTCCCTGACGACGGGGTCGCGCAGCCCGTGGTCCGCCTCCTCGTCGAAGGTTGCGGACTCTGCATCCCAGTCGACATTCGCGCCCGGATTCATGTCACTGTTACTCGTCATGCGCCCCAGGGTGACACCCGCCACTGACAGTCGATTCGTGACAGCCGCCACAGACAGATCGCGACCGATGAGGAACTCTCCCCGAAAGGGTCTACCTCCGTACGACAGCGGAACCCGGTAGGCACAAGGAGGCAGCCATGCGCCGTGTGACCATGCAGAAGCCCCTGAGGAAGGCGGACTCCCGCCGCGTGCGGGACGAGGCCGACGAGCGTCCGGCCGAGCGCTCGGAGGTCCGCAAGGACATCGCACGAACGTGGTGGCCGGACGGCTGAGCCGCCGCGGCCACCACCCCGCCGGCAGGACCGGGAGCAGGACCAGGACCGTCAGGCGAGCCGCTTGCGGTAATGGATCCGGTCGTAGGGGCCGTCCATGCGCCGCTCGACCACCTCGTACCCGTACTTCGGGTAGATCTTCTGGTTCTCCCACATCAGCGCGTTCGTCAGAAGCCTGACCTCGGGCAGCCTCAGCTCACGCGCGCGTGCGTCCACGAAGTGCAGCAGCCGTCGCCCGACGCCCTTGCCGTGGGCGTCGGGGCGGACGGCGATGGCGTCGAGGTACAGATGGTCCGCGTGCTCTTCGAGCACCACGAGCCCCGTCACCGGCTCCCCCGTCACGAACACCCGCCCCGCGGCCACGTTCGCCGCGTGATCCGCCTCCATCGGCGCCGGAACCAACCCGATGCGCGCGATGTAGGGACGGAACGCCGCGTCGATCACAGCCTCCACGACCGGCACATCGGCATCGACGGCCGCCCGGATCTCCTGATCTGTCACACCGCGCACGCTACCTACTCCCGCGTCCCGTCTCATCCAGGTGGGCAGCCCGGCTCATCCAGGTAGGCAGCCCCGCGTCGTGCCGCTCCGTGGAGAAGACCCGCTGCCACGTCGTACGATCCCGCCCCCGCCCGCCCGGTCCCCGGCATGGTCCATCGGGCGCCCAGATGCACAAGGGGATGAATACGGCGATCCTGGCTTGGTCAGCCGTTCACAAGGAGGACAGCCATGTCCATGCTCGACAAGCTCAAGGGCCTGCTCAAGGGCCATGAGGACCAGGCGCGCCAGGGTGTCGATGGAGCCGGTGACGCGTTCGACACCAGGACCGGCAACAAGTACCAGAGTCAGGTCGATGCGGCCCAGCGGAAGCTCGACGAGCAGATCGGCAACCGGCCGCCGACGGACGACCAGCGGTAGACCGCCGGGTCCCTACGTCGCTCTGCGGGACGTGGTGAGCCCTTCGTACGGTTCATCCGCCCAGGGGCGTCGGGTGCGGCTTTCGAACTCCTGCCGTTCGAGGCTTCCCTCGATCGGCCACCCGACGCCCCACGACGACTGGGTTGGGACCGGGCTCCCCAACCGCCCTTCCTGAGCCCCCCGTTAGCCCCGCCTTAACGCGGCCGTAAGAGCCCCTCTGACCTGCAGAAGCTTTTCTTGCAGGTCAGGACACGGCCGGTGAGGCTCTTCTAGGCATGGGGAGCCAAAAAGGGAGCCACGGCCCGTGAATCAGACTGTTTCCGGGGGCTCCTCTCGCGTCGCTCGTGCCGGCGTTGGGCCCGCCTGTAGCTCTGACGGGCCTGGGCCTGCGGTCTCTTTCGTCAAGTCGCTGTCCCGGGCGGCCATCGAGCTCCATGCTCCTGACGTGGCAGTCTCATTCCGGCGCAAACGCGAGGCCCCCCGGGGCCGGTACACGCCAAACCTCTGGCCCGTCTGGATCGTGGCCCCCGTGGCGCTGATAGCCGCCGGCGCTCTCGGCTGGGTCATCTACCACTACGCCTACGACCACTTCGCGCAGGCGGCTGCCGACCAGAAGCCTCCCAAGCCGGTCAACATCAATGACGTCCTGAAGGCCACTGTCACCGCCTTGACCCTGGTCGGTGCCGTTCTCGCCGGTCTCTACGCCTACCGCAAACAGCTCCTCGCCGAGGGCGACGCACACCGCGCGGACGCAAGTCAGCTCGCCGAGCGGTATACCACCGCTGCCGAACAGCTCGGCCACGGCCAGGCCGCCGTCCGTCTCGCCGGTGTTTACGCCCTCGCCCGCCTCGCCGACGACTGGTCAGAACAACGCCAGGTGTGCATCGACGTCCTGTGCGCCTATCTCCGTATGCCCTACGAACCGGACCCGGCAGCCCCCGAGCACAAGGCCGGTGAGCGGGAAGTCCGGCAGACCATCATTCGTGTCATCCGCGACCATCTACAGGTACCAGACGCAGCCACCGCCTGGTGCCGACAGAACTTCGACTTCACCGGTGCGGTCTTCGACGGCGGCGACTTCTCAACCAGCCACTTCCAAAGCACGGTCTCCTTCAGCGGCGCGACATTCAGCGGCAGCACCGTCGACTTCAGCGGCGCGACGTTCAGCGACGGCACCGTCGACTTCAGCGATGCGACATTCAGCGACGGCACCGTCGACTTCAGCGAAGCGACATTCAGCGACGGCACGGTCTCCTTCAGCGGCGCGACATTCAGCGACGGCACCGTCCACTTCAACTACGCGACGCTCAGCAGCGGCACGGTCGACTTCGGCAACGCGACGTTCAGCGGCAGCACGGTCCATTTCAACTACGCGACGTTCAGCGGCAGCACGGTCTACTTCAACTACGCGACGCTCAGCGGCGGCATGGTCTACTTCAACTACGCGACGCTCAGCGGCAGCACGGTCCACTTCCTCTACGCGACGTTCAGCGGCAGCACGGTCCACTTCAACCGCACGACGTTCGGCCGCGGCGGGGCCGACTTCGGCTACGCAACGTTCAGCGGCGGCACGGTCAGCTTCGGCAACGCGACGCTCATCGGCGGCAGGGCCGACTTCAGCGAAGCGACATTTAGCGGCACCGCTTTCGATTGGGGCCCTCTGCCGGTACCGGCGGGCGCCTAGAGGCTTCTTCACGGCCGCCTGGTCGCCCTTCGTCGTGGCTGGTCACGCCCACGGCTCCGACTCGTGTTGCGACACTCATCGCCGCTCCAACGCCTCCGGTCGGGAGCCATTCGGGGAGCCAACCGAGGCGTCTCACCCCGGACGAACGCGGACTGCCACGGACAGTGTTGCTACTCGCTCCCAGGTGAGGCGGGGCTCCCCAAGCCTCCATCCTCAGCCCCCCGTTAGCCCCGCCTTAACGCGGCCATAAGGATCTCCATCACCCGCCTCCAGCAGGCGATTTCACGGTTTCTTGAGGCTAGTTTGCTGATCGCCCCCACGGGTTCACCGCATGCCTGAAGGACCGTTTTCGAGGAGTTCCCCCATGTCTGCTCGCCGCAAGGCCGCCGCCGTCGCCGTCGGCATCGTCCCGCTCGCCCTGACCGTGCCGGCCGCCACGCCCGCGTCCGCGCACGGCACGATGGGTGGCCCGGTCAGCCGGGTGTCCCAGTGTTATGCGGAGGGTCCCGAGAGCCCGAAGTCGGGCGCCTGCAAGGCGGCTGTCGCGGCAGGGGGCACGCAGGCGCTCTACGACTGGAACGGCATCCGGATCGGCGACGCGAACGCGCAGCACCAGGCGCTGATACCGGACGGCAAGCTGTGCAGCGCAGGCAACGAGGAGTTCAAGGGGCTCGACCTGGCGCGCGCCGACTGGCCCGCGACCAGCGTGAGCAGTGGCTCGTACACCTTCAAGTACCGGGTGACCGCGCCGCACAAGGGCACCTTCAAGGTGTATCTCACCAAGGCGGGTTACGACCCGTCCCAGCCGCTCGCCTGGGACGATCTGGACCTGGCGCACCCGGTCGCGACGGCCACCGACCCGGTCGCCTCGGGCGGCTTCTACACCTTCTCCGGCAGGCTCCCCGACCGCTCGGGCAAGCAGCTTCTGTATGCGATCTGGCAGCGCTCGGACAGCCCGGAGGCGTTCTACTCCTGCTCGGACGTGACGTTCGGCGGAAGCGGCGGCGCCGGGAGCAGCGGTGGTACGGGGAGCAGTTCCTCCCCCGCCCCGACCGCCTCCGCGCCCACCGAGAAGCAGATCGAGGACGGTGCCGACAAGTCGACCGTCGAGCACGACGGTCACGGTGACGGCGACGCCAGTACGTCGGCGGAGCCGACGACGGCCGCGAGCACCGCGAGCGCCGCCGCGGCAGGCACGGACACAGCCGGCACAGACACGGCAGGCACGGACACGGCCGGCACGGACGCGGGGAACCAGCCGGAGACGGACGGTTCCTCACAGAACCTCGCCGAGACCGGTGGCGACTCCGCCACGTCGTACATCGCGATCGGCGGGGCGACCGCCCTGGCGCTCGGGGCGGCGGCGCTGTTCGCGTCGGTCCGGCGGCGCGCGATGTCGGGTGGCCGCCACAGCCGTTAGGGCCTGTCCGGCGGCTCAGGCCGGAGACGCGGGACTCCGGGGTCTGTCCGGCGGCTCAGGCCGGACAGACCCCGGCGGCGTGCTCAGTGGAACACGGACGCGCAGGTGGTGGCGGTGGCGTGCGCCGGGTCGAGGGCGTTGGCCACCTCGTGGAACGCGATCCGGTCGAGCAGTCCGATCGCCACGTGCTCGGAGAGGTCGACCGCACACAGGTTCTGCAACAGGACGTTGTGCACGTCGGAGCCGGAGAGGAACTGGGAGTTGTACGGGGTCGCCACCTCGTCGTACTTCGTGGCGATGACCGTGTAGTGGACGCCCGCGACGGTGTCGCCGCCGGCGTTGAGCTTGGCCAGGAACGCGGATCCGGCGACCTGGTCCGCGAGCCCCGGAGTGGCCGCCGACAGCAGGTCCTCGGCGCCCGGGAAGTACGGCAGCAGGTTGGCGAGACCGCTGAGGGTGGTGCCGTGGTTGTCGGGGGCGATACCGACGAGGGCGTTCACCTTGGCGGCTCCGCCGAGGAACTTGAGGTAGTAGCGGGGCATCATGCCGCCCTGCGAGTGACCGACGAGGTCGGCCTTGGCCGCGCCGGTCGAGGCGAGCACCTTGTCGACGAAGACCTGGAGCTGTGCGGCCGACTTGTCGATGGAGCCGAGGCCGTTGAAGAGCGGGACGCCGGGCAGTTGCCCGTAGTCGAGGGAGTAGACGCAGTACCCGCGGTCCACCAGGTAGGGGGCGAGGCCCAGCCAGTTGTCGACGGAGTTCCCGAAGGTGCCGTGGACGAGGACGACGGGGCGGGAGTGGGTGGCGGACGGCTTGCAGGAGTAGTTGTTCCAGCCACTGCTGGGGGCGGAGTCGGCCCGGGCGGTGGCGGCGGGGACAAGGGCGACCGCGGCGGTCAGGAGCAGGGCGGTCAGGGGTCTGAGCACCTGCTTCCAGGGGCGCTTCCAGGGCAGCATCGTGTGATCTCCTTGCGGCTCAAGGGAGTTGCGACGGCGTACGCCCTGTGATCCGGATCACGAGGATGCTGTTCATTCGTCAAGTTACGGGCGAGTAGCCCAAGTGTGAAGTTACGCGTCAGTAAAAACTTCCAGTGGTAACCAGGGGCCATTGTTCGCGGCTGATGAACCGTCACCAGGTAGGCCTGATGGGCCCGTAGGGGGCGATACGCGCCAACTGGTCACGCAACGCCCGCAATTCACTCTCACCGAGCAGCTCTCCCCACGCCCGCACGGCGTCGGCGGCCGACTCCTCCGCCGCGCGTGTGCACGCCCAGCCGAGCCCGGTCAGGACGATCAGCCGGGCGCGCGCGTCGTCGGGGTGCGGGCGCCGCTCGACGTACCCCTTGCGCACGAGTTCCTCGACGAGCTGGCTGGCGGCCTGCTTGGTGACCCCGAGGTGGACGGCGAGATCGGTGACCGTCGCGCCGTCCGGGGCGAGCCGGGTGAACGCGAAGCCGTGCGCGGGGCGCAGCCCCTCGAAGCCCCGGGCGACCACGCCCTCGTGGATACGTTGTGTCAGCTCGCCGGCGACGGCGAGCAGCGCGGCGGACAGGGCCATGGCCTCGGAGTTCTGCACGCATGCATTGAAACACCGTTGACGGATTGGTCAAGCTGCTTGACTATGGGAGTCATCGGCATAGTCAAGCTGCTTGACCATCTTGCCGTCCACATCCACATCCACATCCACAGCCACAGCCACAGCCGGAGGCACCCTTGCCCGTCGTCCGTCCGTCCGAAGCCGTCGTCCACGAGATCCACGGCGCCCGTTTCATCTCGTACGCCGCTCCCCTGAGCGGCAGCAAGGAGCTGTGCGCCTGGCGTGGCGAGATTCCCGCGGGGACCAAGGCCCCCGTGCACACCGTCAGCCGCGAGGAGATCTTCCATCTCCTCTCCGGCGAACTGCTGATCACCCTCGACGGCCGCGGCGAGCGGATCGTCGCGGGCGATACGGTGATCATCAATCCGGGCGTCACGTTCGGGGTCGAGAACCCGACGGACGAGGTCGCGGTCTCCTGGGTCACCACGTCCATCGGCCTCCAGGCGGAGCTGGCCGACGGGTCGGTCCTCACTCCGCCGTGGGCCAACTAGGGCACAGCCGTGGGATTTTCCACCCCCTCCGCCCCGGCCCTCATCGCGCGGTTTCCCGCGCCCCTGTTCAGGGG